>JBAUFO010000055.1:0-31046 GCA_049679185.1 Candidatus Zixiibacteriota bacterium | reverse complement strand
TCTCAAAGGCTTGCCGCGGCCGCGGCGAGACCTCTATGCCAGGCCTGCACACAAAAGCTATGCCCCTTTTGCCTTCGGAATTGAAGCGTCGCGCGGATGCCCATACGATTGCGAATTCTGCTCCATTAATCTGGTAATGGGGCGTGGATTCCGGGTGCGTCCCGTCGCCGAGGTGATCGCCGAGATAGATTCAGTCGATCTCCCTCATCTCTTCTTCGTTGATGACTCGCTCGGCCTGAACAGGATGGTGGCAAAGAGACTTTTTACTGAAATGATCCCTCTTCGGAGGATGTGGGTGGGCCAGGGAACGGTTTCACTGGCCGCAGATCTGGAGCTTTTGAGATTGATGAGACGATCCGGGTGCCGGGCGCTCCTTATCGGATTCGAATCGGTACAGCAGAAAACACAGAATGGGATGAAGAAAACAAAGAATCTAAAGCTTGATTTTCCCGAGGCAATGCGCCGATTCCATGGCGAGGGCATCGCTGTATTGGGCGCTTTTGTTTTCGGCTTTGACCATGAGAACAAGGACGTCTTTGATCAGACGCTCGAGTTCTGTATGAAAAGCCGTCTGGATGGCGCCCAGGTCCGAATTCTGACTCCCTTTCCCGGAACCCGATTATACGCACGGCTCGTAGAGGAACGTAGATTGCTCGCTCCTGATTGGTGGCTCCATGGATATTCCTCAAGAGCACTGTTGTTTCAACTGAAGGGTATGACTGAGGATGAGCTCACGGATGGGATCGCTCGGCTGCAAAGGCACATATACTCATTCGAGGGGATCATAAAGCGTTTCTTCGGTATGAGCTTGTCGAAGCGGGGTGCAGTCGGTGCTCAACTGTACACTGGTTTCAATTTGGCTATGCGCAGACGCTATTTCAAAGAGCTGAGGGACCCCCAATCAGTTGCGGCTCCCCGGATCTGATCTAGTGGTCGTCGAATTCTTCGACTATTGGAAAAGAAAGACCTCGACTCGCGAAGTAGCCTGCAGCCATTCTAATATCTTCGAGAATCCCTTCCCTGCCTTCTTCCAGGTCGGCGATCTCCTTTTCCCTTACTCCTGGGTGGGCGGGCTTCGTCAACCTTCAAGGTAAGCCCTTTGAAATCGGACCCGTCCAACGCTTCCTTCGCTTTTTCAGCTTCAGATACGTTAGACATTTCAACAAACCCAAAGCCCTTACCTTCAATTATGTTGACTTGCCTGACTTCACCATGCTCGGAAAACAATTCTTCCAACTCCCGATTAGTGGCAGAATAACCAACATTCCCGACATAAAGCTTCTTGCCCTTCACCCTAACCTCCTTTTCTCAACTTTTTTCTGCACCGAGTCCTTGAGTGATTCCTTTACCTGAATCCAGAAGCCGTTCGTGCCCACCTTAGCATTGTATGCTCATGCTTCCAAGCATAAGATAAATCCACCTCATGTGACTGTCAAGCTGAAACTTCTCTGATGTTGTGTGCGTGACGAGCTGAAAACTCTTTGCTGCTGTGTGCGTGTTTTGTGTCCGGATTACCTCATTTGCCCCGACAATACTACTTCTTAAGTTCGGCTGACTTTAAGGCGGATATGAAGATGTCTTCCCGACAGTTAACTTTGTGTTCATGCCGGAGGTCGGAGTCGAACCGACACGAGGTTTAAGCCTCACCGGATTTTGAGTCCGGCGCGTCTACCAGTTTCACCACTCCGGCAACTGTTTTGAATAATACGGTGACTACTTAACAAAGTCAAGAGAAAATAGTCGTGTCGATCGCGCCCGACTTTCAACAAACAGGAGCGGGATGAGGCAGGCGGAAGACAAGGAAAGCGGCTCAAAAGCCAGTTGAAGCACAGGGGCTAACTCCGTTTCGTCTCAACAGGTTAACGTGAGCAAGAATTGTGTCCACTAGTCTCCTATTGCTGACGTTCTTTCCGTCCCGGCTGCAATGCTGATGATTGGGAAAGAGACTCATCCGCCCAGCTAAATTCGTATGCCGTGAGTGACCACAAAGCTGGAGACGAACTCCGTGAGGGTCTGGCTTATCTCCTCGGCATCCTGGTACCTCTCGTCAGGATTCTTGGCCATGGCCTTGGATACAACTCGATCGAACATCAGAGGAGTTTTGTCGTTTATGCTGGAAGGAGGTGGGGGATCATAGTTTAGAACGCGATACATCAGCGAACTGATGTTCTCTCCCTGGAACGGTTTCCGTCTGGTGAGCATCTCATACAGCACCGCACCTAACGAAAAAATATCCGATCTTTTGTCTGCCGGTCTTCCCTCCAATTGCTCGGGCGATATGTACTGCGGAGTTCCCAGTGCCACGTTGCTCTTAGTTAGCGAGGTGGTCTCCAGCCTGGCGATGCCGAAGTCCATAACCTTAACCTGAAAATCTTCCAGAAGCATGATGTTGGCCGGCTTGATGTCCCGATGAACGATCCCGTGCTGATGAGCATAGTTTAAGGCGTCGCATGTTTGCATGATGATTTTGGCCACGATCCTGTAATTCAGCTCTCCCTTCTTCTTTATGAAATCCTCCAGGGAATAGCCTGAGAGATACTCCATGGCGATGTAGTGCAGACCTTCGTGTTCGCCAACATCATAAATGGTGACGATATTCGGATGCGAGAGTCTGCCCGCCGCCTTGGCTTCCTGAATCAGTCTATCCTTAAGTTCGGCTGTCTCGGTCGGCGAGAGGGGAAAATCCAATCTGATGGTCTTGAGGGCAACCGGCCTGTCCAGCATCGGGTCCGTTCCCCTGTATACCATCCCCATCCCGCCCTTTCCAATAGCCTCGACGATCTTATAGCGGCCGAACTGGGTAAAAGATGGGGATTCTCCTCCAGGCAGCGGGGTGGGACTCATTCCCGACGGAGTTGAAGGAGTCGGGGTCATTGAGAGCTTGGCGGTCTCCTCCCCTGTTGATTCCTCCCCGCTCATCTCTCCCGTCTTCGATCCGACCGTCCCTGATTGTCCACCTTGTACTCTTTCGCTCTCCGGAACCCGAATCACAACCTGGGTGGACCCGTCAAAAGTAGCCTGCTCTGGCTCTTTTGCTGTTGTCTCCAGAGCCAGACCGGCTTCCTCCACTGCTGGTTCGCCGTCCGCCTTCGGGATTTCTTTTTCTCCCTTCTTCTCCTTCGCCTTTGGCCTTATGGCAGTAGCGGCCGTGAGAAAAAACACGAGTTCCAGAATGGGATAGATGGGTTTGGTCAAGATCCCAAAGGAGGAGAAAAGAATGTAGCTGAAATTGAAGACCACAAATAGAAAAACCAAGAGAATTACTATTCGATGGGTCAGAGATACCTTGGGCAGCACCACTGCGCAGAAGACTCCGATCAGAACCATGATCAGAACATTCCAGATTGGAGGAAGACTCCTGAGAAAATCGCGGTGGATGATGTTGTGGGTGACGGTGGCGATTCTTTCCACCTCGTTTATCTCCCCGAATGCTGGCACGCTTACCCAGGTCTTGGACTCGGTCGAGGTCAAACCCACTAACACTATCTTCTGTGCGAACACTTCGGGATCCACCTCGCCGGCCAGCACCTCTATTGCAGAGATCCGGTCAAAGCTCAAATTCGGCCCCTGGTAACTCAGGCGTATTCGTCGCCTACCATCTGTAGGGATGGCGACGTTCCCGAAAGCTATACCCTTTTCCTTCCCTGGTTCAAGCTGAGATTCCTTGATCTTCAGATACTCACGCGCCAGCTGCATTCCAAATGATGGATACAGGTGTCCGTCGTAGCTGATCAAAAGTGGTTCCCGTCTGATCAATCCATCCTTATCATAATCGATATTGATATGCCCAAAGCCTGAAGATGCCTCCACCAACGCAGGGCTGGGATAGTATATCTGTCTTGCAGAGATGAGAGAGGCGGCAGTTTTGCTCAAGTTGCTGTCAACTCCGACCGCGGATCTCCTTATCGGATCCGGCACCGCTTCAGGAGCAATCCCCACGTCAGAAAGACTAAAGTACATGGGAATTACCACGTTGTCGGCTGCGTACATGTACTGGGCCAAAAGGCCTGTCCGTCCGGAGGTGTCCTCCTCGATCTGCTCCGGAAGGAAGAGGTCCAGCCCCAGTACCTTTGGTTCCCCCTGCGAGATAGCGAAGACAAGTTGTGCCAGAACGTCTCTTTGCCAGGGCCATTTGCCGACGAGATCTACGGATCTGTCATCGATGCCGACAATCACGACTTCTGCCGAAGGCGTATCGGTCTTTCCTCTGAGCGTGAACAGCCCGTCTTGCGTCTGGACGGATAACCGCTCTAAAAACCCGTACTTTCCCGCGTACAGGCTGAGAACCAGAATGGTTATCAGAACGTAAAGGATCAGCCCTGAGAATTTCTTGAGTCTCTCCTGGAGAGCGAATCTTAAGTTATGAGTTCCGGTGTTGCTCTCAGACTTTCCCACTGAAAACTCTCCTCCTCGTGACGTGTTAGCAGATTAAGGCGGGCTTTCCGTGTTTTTCGAGCAACCAGATTCAACCTACTAGCATCAATCAAAATATCGGTGTAAAGGCCGTCGGCCGACTGCTTGTTCTGTCAGAATCAGTGAGTATCTGCCGTTTGCTGTTACAGCAGACGTCCGCGCCTTCGAATAGCACCCCCTGAATAGTCTATTTTGAATTCAAAAATTCCTCTTGATTCGGCTACCTTCCCACAGCCAGCCGATCAATAAGGAATTGAGGAAACCCCCTCTTTTTCATCTTCGCCTGGGTCTTCTTGTAATCGTAGGGAAGCCTCCTCAGACTGGCAATTCTTTTCTTGGCGTCATAGATCAGATAGCAGGCCTGGTTAGATCCGTCCCGGGGCTGTCCCACCGAACCGATATTAATGATATACTTGAAATCCTTCTCTATCTCGGTACTGGTTCCATGATGCAGGAAGCAGTGTCTCTCATTGTATTTCTTGACGATGACCGGAAAGTGCGAATGACCGATGAGGCACATCTGCTTGCTGAAGAAGTCAAAATTCTCTTCAGCGTCGTCCAAGTCGAAGATGTAGTTCCACTCCTGCGGCTCCCTTGGGGTGGAGTGAACCAGGTAGGACTCGTCGAATCTGTGATCCATGATAAATCCGGACAAGATCTTCAAACTCTTCTCCGACAGCAGCCCCTTGGTCAGCTCCATGGCCTTTCGTGCATACTCATTGAACAGATTGGTTTCGATCAGACCCAAAGCGGCGTAATCGTGGTTCCCCATCAGCTTGACCTCCACCACCCGGTCGATGATGGAGGTGCATTCATTGGGATCCGGACCGTACCCCACCGCGTCTCCCAGGAAGAAGACCCGGTCCAGTTTTTCGTTCCGGAAGTCCGCCACCACCGCTTTTAAGGCTTCCAGATTGGAATGCACGTCTGAGAAGAAACCATACCTCATTTGTCGCTTCCCTGCACAAATCGAAACACCGACCTGCCCACCTCTACCAGGTCATCGTTCTTGAGGCGGCACCTTTGGACGCTCTCGCCGTTCACCTTAGTCTTACCCCTGCGTCCCACATTAACCAATACGAAGCCGTCCTTATCTTTCATGATCTTGGCCTGAATCCTGGACACCAGAAAGCCCTTAACGGGGATGTTGACAAATTTCCCCTTGCCAAACGTGACCACCGGCTTGCTCAAGGCAAACTGTTTCCGCGCAGCATGCGCCTCCCCCAACAGAACTGAAGCGCCGGCGACGCCAGTCAATTCTTTGGCCTGCTTGTCCTTTTCCAAAAGCTCCCTTTGCCTGCGGGTTTTCAGGACCATGGTTCCATCGAATTCCGCCAGCCGGGTCTCTTTGGGCGCATCCGGATGGTAAACTAAGTCGAATTTGCCGATGGTGATCTGATCATCCTCTTTCAGCACCTCCTCGGTCACCTTTCTGTTATTCACAAAGACCCCGTTCAGGCTCTCGTTATCCATCACCAAAGCGGAATCCGCGTCGAACTCGATGGTGGCGTGCTTTCTCGAAACCCCCTTGTTGTCCAGGACTATGTCGTTGTCCGCCGTCCTCCCTATGCTAATCCTCTTCTTTTGAGTGACCACCCTTTCTATCACCTTATCCTCGTATTTTACCAGAATCTCTGGCATCTTTCCCCCCTTGTTTTCGATTCTTACACAGGAGAATAACCTATTTTCGAACCCTTGTCAATCTGTTTAGACGATTCCGCCAAATTTGTCAATTAACTCGATAGGAGAAATCGACTTATGGTCGATTGCCCGCCGGATCAGTTTTTATTATATTGTCGACATGAAAATCGGAAACTTGATTCTGTCCGGAAAGGTGATCCTGGCTCCTTTGGCTGGAATCGCCGATAGCCCGTTCCGGCTCTTGGCCAGACGCTTCGGCGCGGCTCTGGTCTATACCGAGATGATCTCAGCAGAGGGACTCACCAGAGATGGCCCCGGCTCTTTGAGGCTTCTCGACTTCAAGCCCGGGGAGAGACCGATCGGCGTGCAGATTTTCGGCTCCGACCCGGAGAGGATGGCTTCAGCCTGCAGGTTGGTCAACCAATCGCGGCCGGATTTGATCGACATAAACTGCGGATGTCCGGTCAGGAAGGTGGTTAAGAAAAATGGAGGGGCAGCCCTGCTGAAAGACCTGAAGCTTCTCGAGAAGATACTCTCGGTAGTCAAGAGAGCGTCGGAAGTTCCGGTGACGGTAAAGATCAGAAGCGGCTGGGATCAGGGCAGCCTGGTGGCGGTGGAGGCGGCAAGGCTCGCTCAAGAGTGCGGAATCTCGGCCATCACCGTTCATCCCCGCACGCAGAAAGACGGGTTTTCCAGGAAGGCCAATTGGAGCATAATCGCCGAGGTAAAAGAGGCGGTGGACATACCGGTGATCGGATCCGGGGACGTTTTCTCCCCGGAGGATGCGAAAAACATGCTCGACCGCACCGCCTGCGACGCGATAATGATAGGAAGAGGCTCCTTTGGCAATCCCTGGATTTTCTCCCGGACCAATACTTTTTTGGAATGTGAACAGCTTCTTCCAGAGCCACCGCTTGAAAAGAGAATCAACGTCTGCCTTCAACACGTGGATCTTTCAGTAGAGAAATACGGGGAGTCCACAGGTGTAAAGAGGATGAGAAAACACATGGTCTGGTATACCAGGGGAATGTCCCGCTGCAAGGAACTCAGACTCAAGCTTTTCACTATAGAAACCCTGAATGAGGTCAGGCAGGCTTTTTGTGAATATCTTGCACAGATCGAGAGAAAACACAAGATCGTGTAGAATGCCGAATCCTGAACCAGGCGTACCTGCAGACCAGCATCTTGAGTCAGGTGCCGTCCTTTTTGTGTTTGACTTTTGACCGATAGAACGTATATTATTCAGCCAACGTAACGACGGGATTTCCGTCCCGCACTACCGTAAGTCAGCTTGTCTGGAGACATGGAAATCGATTCGATACTCTCGCCGATCAAGGAAGACCTGAGGTTGTTCGATCAGAAACTCAAGGAGAACCTCGACTCCGATTCTACTCTGATCTCAAAAGTAGCCACACATCTGGTTAACCGAAAGGGTAAGAGGCTGCGTCCCGCGATGGTATTTCTTTCCTTCGGCGGATGCTTGAGCTCCGGGTCAAACTCTGCGTCGAATCCACAGGTGATGAGCGTTGCCCTGGCGATCGAGTTCATTCATACCGCCACGCTCCTGCACGATGACGTGATAGACCAATCCAAGATCAGGAGAGGCCAGGTTTCGGTAAACCACAAATGGAACAACTTGGTCTCCGTCGTGATGGGCGATTTCCTGCTGGCAAAGTCCTTGAGACTGATCGTGCAGACTGAATCTTCCTCTCTCCTCTCCACCATCTCCAAGGCGACAGAGAACTTAAGTATTGGAGAGATGAACGAGGTTCAGGAGAGCCATAACTTTGACTTAGACGAGAAGACCTATCTGCGAATCATTTCCGAGAAGACCGGGTCGCTTTTCACCGCCTCCTGTGAGGCCGGAGCCGTGGCAGCAGGTGCAACAGAGGCGGTGCAAGGGAGCCTGAAAGAGTATGGACAAAACCTAGGAATGGCTTTCCAGATAACCGACGATCTTTTAGACTGGGTCGGTGAAAGCGAGAAGACGGGCAAGGGTCTGGGAAATGACTTGAAGGAAGGCAAGATCACTCTGCCGCTGATACACACTTTGAGGGAATGCGGAGCACAGTCCAGAAAGGGGATCTTAAAACTTCTAGAAAACGACTTCAACCAAAAGGATTTTGACAAGATCCTCTCTCTGATAAGGGGCAACGGTGGAGTGCAGTATGCCCAAAAGAAAGCTCGCGCCTTTGGAGAGAAGGCGCTGGGCTACCTTTCCGAACTCGGAGACTCGAAATACAAAAAGGCCCTCCAGGACTTAGTCGGCTTTGTGATCGAAAGAGAGAGATAATCGCCAGTCTCAGGTATCGCTTCCCCTCAAAACAAAACGCACGGAAGCTAAAGAGTCTTCAGCCGTCCGTGATCCAGTCTCAAGCACATGCCATCCCCGACTCACCGCCGTTTGCCCTTAATTCCACTATCGAAAACGAAGAGTTGGAATGGTGCGTATGTTGTATAAGTCCTGTGAGAGGAGAAAAATACTTTGTTTGGAATCAGCAAATTACTCCTGAATCTTCAGGATAGAAATCTGGAGGTGGTGATCGGTCTGTTCGTCCTGGCTCTACTGTTGGCCATTCTCACCTACCGTCGAACCTTTCCCCCCTTGAGTAAAGGAAAAAAAAGTCTGCTTCTGGGATTGAGGATTTTGGCTCTGTTTTCTCTCTTTCTCGTTTTGTCGGAGCCGGTTTTGACCATCGCCAGAAAACACGTCCACAGGCCTCTGGTGGCTTTGCTTCTGGACGCATCCCGAAGCATGAATCTCAAAGGGACCGAAATCAGAAGAATAGACGAACTTCAGAATCTATTAGCGCGCGAAGTCTTTGCAGACGTCTCCTCGCAGGCAGAGCTGAGGACTTATGGTTTTGCCGACTCAGTTCTCCCGCTGGATATTGAAGAAAAATTTCCGGATTCGTTAGGCCCCTCCACTGCCCTCGGGGAAGCTATGCGCTCGGTGGAGCAGAAACTCAAGGAGCAAAATCTGGTGGCCATGGTGATCTTAAGCGACGGGGCGAACAATCTGGGAGAGGATCCGGTGCTGGTGGCGAGATCGACCGACGTTCCCATCTACACCTGCGGAGTGGGCGACTACGAACCTGTCAAAGACCTCTCCATAGACAGGATCGTGTACAACGAGATCGGATACGTGGGTGATCAGATTCCCATTCAGGTAGACATATCCCACACCGGTTTTGATGACTCCAAAATTCAGATAGCCTTGAAGGAAGAAAAGAATACCCTGGCACAACAAAACTCAAAACTGGGCAAGTCCGGGGCAACCCAGACCGTCGAGCTTAACATAACTCCGGAAAAAGCGGGCCTGCATCGTTACAGTTTGACCCTTCCCACATTGGATGGGGAGTCGGTTAGTGAGAACAACCGCCGTTCATTCACCATAAAAGTCCTGAAGAGCAAGATCAAGATACTCTTAATCTCCGGAAGCTTAAACTGGGAGTACACTTTTTTGAAAAGGGCTTTGGGAAAAGACGAAAATGTGGAGCTCGAGACGTTGGTCTACGGGAAGAGGGGACAACCTGTCGTGGGCAGATTCCCGCAAGGTGAAGGTCGACTGAGCTCATTTGACATCCTGGTCTTTGTTGATCCGCCGAGATTCATTTTTGCGAAACACAAAAAGGAGATCGAGGACTTCGTGTTCAGCAGAGGCGGTTCTGTGCTGTTCCTCCTGGGCAAGGAGTTTATGGACAGTCATGGCTTCATGGAGGCCTCTTCGCTTGTGCCCTTCGATCCCACGGGAAGAAAAATAGCCTATTCCCCTGCCAGTCTCACTCTGAAGCTGACGGAAGAGGGGAAGCTTCATCCGGTCACCCGGTTGGCTGAAAACTTAGAGGAGAATGAAAAGACCTGGTCCGACCTCCCTCCATTCCTGGGGGTTGCCATTCTCGGTCCCGTTACCAAAGATGCCACAAGTCTGGCCAGGTTTAGAAACCCCCAAAATCCTGACTCCTTCTCCCCCGGCATGGCGGTCAGAAACTACGGAAAAGGGAAGGTGATGGCTATAACCGTAACACCGTTCTGGAGATGGGATTTTCTCTTATGGGGAATAGGGAAAGACAACCAAGCTTACCAAACGTTCTGGAACAACTCGATCCGGTGGCTGGTGGTGAGAGAGGATATGGACCTGATAAATTTCTTCACCGACAAAAAGATATACATGGGAGGAGAAAGGATAACCTTAAAGGCCAGGCTATTCGATGAGAATTATCAGAAGATAGGGGATGCCTCGGTGATGGCGAATATCAAGGCAGAAGCCTCGGCTGACTCCGAGATAGTCAATCTGGGGCTGGATGATCTGGGTGATTATACCGCCACCTTGAGAGCGCTCCCGCCGGGAAAATACTCCTTCGAAGGCAAGGTTTTCCGCGATAGTAAAGAAATCGGCGCCAAGAAGGGTGAATTCCTGGTGGAGGAGTACAGCGTAGAGGACTCTGATTTGAAAACGAATTTCGATCTTCTGAAAAGAATGGCCGAGGTATCCGGGGGCAGATATTACGAGAAAGAGGAGATCGAGAATCTGGCCAATGATCTGGAGTTGACAGACAGGGAGGAGCAGAAGACCAAGGAGATTCCACTCTGGAATCATCCTCTGCTTTTGGCCGTCTTTGTCCTCTGCCTGTCCGTCGAATGGGCGATAAGAAAGAGGTCACAACTCTTGTAGTCGCTCGATTCATCGAGTTCAGTCACGCCTGATGAATCAGGCAACTACCTCAGCAGGCTGAGTCAAGCTAACCGGCTCGCAAACTTTCATCTACTCCCCATCTCACATTCTCCTGATTTTTCTCTTGAAAAATCTTCTTGCTTCATTTAGATTGTCCCCAAGAACAGAAATCGTCTTTAATCCCAAAGGAGGAGAGGACCAATATGCCGGCAATCATTGGATGCAATGCCCGCGAGATTCTGGATTCACGAGGAAATCCAACCGTGGAGGTGGACGTCGTCCTGGAGGATGGATCTCTTGGAAGGGCGGCTGTCCCCTCCGGCGCCTCCACCGGCGAACATGAGGCGTTAGAACTAAGAGACAAGGATCCCAATCGTTATCTCGGCAAGGGCGTGACCAAGGCTGTGGACAACGTCAACAATGTGATCGCTCCGAGGCTCATGGAGAGTGAACCGGATGCTTTGGATCAGGTCGCGTTAGACAAATTCCTAATCAACCTGGATGGCACGGAGGACAAAAGCAACCTGGGGGCAAATGCCATTCTCGGCGTCTCCCTCGCCGCCTGCAAGGCCGCTGCTTTCTATTGTGACCTGCCATTGTATCAGCACATCGGAGGAGTCAACTCCAAGATCCTTCCCGTCCCTCAGATGAACATTGTCAACGGGGGATCGCATGCAGACAATAATGTCGATTTGCAGGAGTTCATGGTCATGCCGGTGGGCGCGCCCAATTTCAAAGAAGCTCTGAGAATGGGCGCCGAGATATTTCACCATCTCAAGAGCGTGCTGAAGAAAAAGGGGTACAACACTGCGGTGGGAGATGAAGGAGGATTCGCCCCTGATCTGAAGTCCAACGAGGAGGCGCTTGAGGTTATTCTCGAGGGAATTGAAAAGGCAGGATACAAACCGGGAGACAATGTGCTTTTAGCTTTGGACCCCGCCGCCTCGGAGTTTTACGACGAGAAGGAAAAAGTTTACGATCTTAAAGCCGAAGGCAAAAAGCTCAACTCCGATGAGATGATCGGCTTCTATGAGGAGCTGGTGAACAAATATCCTATCATCTCCATTGAAGATGGCCTGGCGCAGGACGATTGGGACGGGTGGGTTAAGATGAACCAAAGGCTGGGAGACAAGATTCAAATTGTGGGGGATGACCTTTATGTTACGAGCATGAAGAGATTGCAGAAGGGAATTCAGCTCAAAGCGACCAATTCCATCTTGATCAAACTCAACCAGATCGGTACACTGACGGAGACTCTGGACGCAATAGAGATGGCAAAGAAAGCTGGTTTCACCGCGGTGGTCTCCCACCGATCCGGCGAAACAGAGGACACCACCATCGCCGACGTGGTTGTGGCAACCAACGCAGGCCAGATAAAGACCGGCTCAGCTTCCCGCACCGATAGAATCTGCAAGTACAACCGCCTCCTCAGGATAGAAGAGGAATTAGGAGCACGGGCCCAGTTTTTGGGAAAGAGAGTCTTTTACAGCATAGCATAATTGTAGGTCAAGCATGGCGAAGCCTGCTTGACACAGCAATGTCAGCCCCCGCTGGCAGGGATGGTCGAGCCACGAAGAGTCTTTCTATTATGACGAACATTCGAAGATACTATATCCCAGAGGCCATCTATTTCGTCACCTGTGTAACATATCGAAGGAAAAACCTCTTCGCTTCTTCAGAGAACATATCTCTGTTCTGGGAGATCGCGAGAAATGTGAAGAGAATTCACCCATACAGGCTCTACGCCCACGTTTTGATTCCCGATCACTTCCATTTCCTGATCCAGCCCGTCAAAGAGAACATCTCCAAGGTCATGCAGTCACTTAAGGATAATTTCTCCCGTCAATATAAGAAATTGCACGAGGTCAAGGTCAATATCCGAACTTGGCAGCTTCGTTTTTGGGATCACGTTATTCGAAACGAAGATGATTTTAAGGGGCACTTTGACTATATTCATTATAACCCGGTCAGGCATCGAATTGTTCAGCGACCGGAGGATTTTGAGCAGCTGAATTTGTCAACCAGTCCTAAAGGACATGGTTGACCTACAACTTTCCTTTCCCTTCCGTGGAAGGGCTCACGGAAACGGGTTTCAGAAGGATAGCAGTGACCAGAAGAAGAAAAAAGAGAAAATCGCCGCAGAGCACCTTTTTCCAGAAGGTCAAGGAGCGCGCTGCGAGCAAGGGAAGAACTGTCAAGCGACTTCTGCTCCTTCTGGCCTTTGCTTTTGTGGCTTACCGTTTCTTCGCCGGCCCCTATGGGTTCGTTCAGATCCACCAGCTCTGGAAAGAGAAAAACAATCTCGAAAAGGAATCCAAAGCGCTTCAGGCGGAGTTGATCGACATGGAGATTGAGAAACAAAGACTCACCGATGATGAGTTTTACCTGGAGAAGCAGGCCCGGGAAAGATTAGGCATGGTTAAAGAGGGGGAAAAAGTCTATCGAGTTATCCAGGAAGACAAGCTAAAATCTGCGGAAGCCGAATCCACCCAATCCGCTGCACCTGATTCCCTGTCCCCATGAGCATCACCAAGACCGAAGCCATCGTATTGAAAAGCATAAAATTCGGCGACACCTCCAGAATCGCCACCCTGTATACCAAGGATCACGGCAAGGTCAAAGTCATCGCCAAAGGAGTGAGAAGCCCAAAAAGCAGGCTGGCCGGAGCCTTACAGACTTTCTCCCACCTCCAGGTCGTCTTCTACAAGAAGCGAACCTCGGAGATATATCTTCTCTCCCAGAGCGATACGACTGAATCCTACCAGCCCCTTTACAAGGACCTGAATCGATATGTCTTCGCTTCCGCCGCTCTGGAGCTGCTCGACCGGCTTATCACCGGCGAGGAATCCAATCCCCGGCTTTTTGAACTCACCTTAGCGACTCTGTCTTTCATGCAAAGCTGCGGCGAAGAATCCCTGGAGAAAGGCTTCGCCTTCTTCGCTCTCAAATCGGCTGACCTCCTGGGATACAAGCCTAAGTTCGACAGGTGCACCGGTTGCAGCAAGAATATCGAAGCCAAACTGATATTGTTCAGCTCTGAAAAGGGAGGTATTATCTGCAAGAGGTGCAGCCGGGCCGACCAAGCATACCTCAGGCTCTCTAAAGATTCTGTCGTTTCAGCGCTCAAACTTCAATCCATAAAGACCGAAGATTTGAATACGTATAACATTCCGAAGGAACGGCTAAAGGAGATCTCCAACGTGATCCTGACCCTTCTGGAGTATCATACCGGGAGAGGAAAAGATTTGAAGTCGTTGGAGTTTTTGGACATTGACAAAAAATTGAAATAGAAATAGGCTAACAAAAAGACCAAAGAGAATAAGGTTCATCCGGCATCCAGGAGTAGGAGAATTCGGACTTTCAAGGAGGAGAAGTGGCAAAGAAGAAACAATCTGATTTGATGGACAAGCTGGTCTCCCTGTGCAAAAGGAGAGGTTTCATCTTTCAATCTTCGGAGATCTACGGGGGGATCAACAGCTGCTGGGACTACGGCCCTCTTGGCGTGGAGATGAAGAGGAACGTGAAGGACCACTGGTGGAGAAGCATGACCCAGTACCGAAACGACGTCGAGGGGGTGGACGCCTCCATCTTGATGCATCCCAAGGTGTGGGAGACCTCAGGACACGTGGAGGGCTTCACCGACCCCATGGTGGACTGCAAAAAGTGCAAGCAGAGATTCCGGGCGGATGACATCGAGGGCCCCGCCTGTCCGGAGTGCGGCGGTGAGCTTACCGAGGCACGCATGTTTAACCTGATGTTCAAGACCCACATGGGCCCGGTTGAGGATGCGGCATCCGTGGTCTACTTAAGACCCGAGACCGCCCAGGGAATCTATGTGAATTTCTTGAACGTCATGGGTCCCGCCCGTCAGAAAGTCCCCTTCGGCATTGCCCAGATAGGCAAGGCCTTCAGAAACGAGATCTCTCCGGGCAACTTCATCTTCCGCTCTCGCGAGTTCGAGCAGATGGAGATGCAGTACTTCATCAATCCCAAAGAGGACGAGAAGTGGATGGAGTACTGGAAGGAAGAAAGGATGAAGTGGTACGTCGACATCGGTGTGAGAAGCGAGAATCTGAAACTTCACCAACACGATAAAAAGGAATTACCTCATTACGCCAAGACCGCATACGACATCGAATACAATTTCCCCTTTGGCTGGAAGGAGATCGAGGGGATACACAACCGCACCGATTTTGATCTATCGCGACACAACCAGGCCACCGGCAAGGACCTCTCCTATTTCGACGACCAGACCAAGGAGAGATTCATCCCCTACATTATAGAAACCTCCGCCGGAGTCGATCGCAGCCTGCTGGTCTGTTTGATCGATGCCTACCATGAGGAGGAGGTCAGAGGTGAGAAGAGGGTGGTCCTGAAACTGGACCCGAAGATTGCCCCCTTCAAAGCCTCCATTCTGCCCCTGGTGAACAGAGACAACATGCCTGAGATTGCCCAGAGAATCGCAAAGACATTGAGGCCACATTTCACGATTTTCTACGATGACCGCGGCGCGGTGGGAAGACGCTATCGCCGCCAGGACGAGGCCGGCACACCTTTTGGCATAACTGTCGACTCCCAGACCCTGGAGGACGAGACCGTCACCCTTCGGGAAAGAGACTCCATGGAGCAGACCAGACACAAAATCGACGAGCTAGTTTCTGTGTTGACTAAAAAGATATGGGGAAATGAGTCTTAGTTTAAGTTAGGACTCCTGTTGGATCGGGAATTCCCGATCCACAAAAGCCATATCGTGCGGGTCACCAGGATTCCACCAGAAACGGAATAATCCAATTTTCGCACCAACAAGAAAGTTTATTGTTGGATCGGGAATTCCAATTCCCGATCCATGAAAATAATGTCGTGCGGAAAAATCCAATTCCCGCACGAACGGGAGCGATGCGATGGGCTGGATAAATATTTATTTAGATAATCACTCATATTTCTTCACCAGCAAAATAGTCGAGAGCATTTCAGTCTTTGAACTGCAAAGAGCCAGGGAAATACTCTTGGATTTAATGAACTTTTACCGAGAAAAATACAAAACGAAAATTCAAGCATATGTGATCATGCCTACCCATTTGCATTTGATCATAAATTCGCAAGAAAACTAAGCTCAAAGGGCAGGCAAGACCGCGTCTCCCTGTAGTTGCCTGATTCATCAGGCAGAATCTGCTCGATAAGTCGAGCAACTACCGGCACACCGTCCTACGGCTGTAGATAAAAAAGTAATGAAGCTAAGCTTGCTTCTGGTCGGGGACTTCTTTCCCCCGGTCGGAACCTGCTCTCATTTTTTCCTGAGCCTTCTGGTACAACTCCACATATTTCCTGGCGGAAGATTCCCAGGAGAAGTCCTTTTCCATGCCATTCTTCATCAAAGTGCTCCAAGCTCCCTTGTTTTTATATACGCCGAGAGCGAGCTCGACGGTCTCCAGAAGCTCGGAAGCATCATAACCTTTGAAGACAAACCCAGTTCCGTCACCAGTTCGGGGATCATAATTCTCGATGGTATCAGCCAACCCTCCGGTCTTCCGGACGATGGGAACCGTACCGTATTTCAGGCTGTAAAGCTGGTTTAACCCACACGGTTCGTATCTGGAGGGCATGAGAAACATGTCGCTTCCCGCCTCGATGAGATGAGCCAGCGAATTGTCGAAGAGAAGATTGACCGAAATCTTCTTGGGGTATTTTGCTCGTATGGCAGTGAACAGGCGGTGATACTTCTCATCACCGGTCCCCAGGATCACCATCTGTAAGTCCAGAGCGAGAAGCTCATCGGCAATCTGGGCCAGAAGGTCAAAACCCTTCTGGTCTGCCAGCCGGGAGATAATTCCGATGAGGGGAATGTCTCTCTTCGAGAAAGGTAGGTTGCACAGCTTCAGCAGCAGTTTCTTGTTTTTCCTCTTGCCGGAAAGATCCTCTGGCGAGAAGCTATGTGAGATAAGCTTGTCTTTCTGCGGAGACCAGACATCGTAATCGATCCCGTTTACGATACCAAAAAGATCCGCATTCCTGCCTCTTAGAACCCCCTCCAGCCCGTGACCGTATTCGGAGCCGGACTGAATCTCCACTGCATAAGTCTCCGACACGGTGTTGATGACGTCCGCGTAATATATCCCCGCCTTCATGAAATTCACCTTTCCCCAGAACTCAAAGGGGCTGGTGGGATAGAACAGATCTTTTGATACTCCGATCTTGTCGAACGTCTTCTTGGGGAAGTTCCCTTGATAAGCCAGGTTGTGAATAGAGAAGACCGTTGCCGTGTCTTTGAAGAACTCGTCGCCAGCATACAAGGTCTTCAAGTATGCGATGATGAGAGCAGATTGCCAGTCGTTGGCATGGATTATGTCGGGTTGCCAATTCAAAGCCTTTAGAATCTCTAATGTCCCCCTGGCGAAGAATATGAATCGTTGATCAGTATCCTCGTAGTCAAAACCGGTGGATTGGTCCCTATAAAGCTCCTCCCGGTCAAAATACTCATCGTTTACGGCAAAAAGCCATTCGACTTCACCGTCTCCCGTGACATATCTTTTCACCGAAATGTCTTTTCTTGCGTCTCCCACATGGATTTGAGGAAAACTGGCGTCGACTTCTGACAGTCCGAACTTCTTTTGGTTCACCATCCTGTATTTCGGCAGGATCACCTTCACCTGATGACCCAGTTTTGCCAGAGCCTTGGGCAAGGTTCCGGTGACGTCAGCTAAGCCTCCGGTCTTGGCGAAAGGAACCACCTCGGGTGAGGCAATCAGGATTTTCAGCCTTTCGGTATCCAAGTTTCTCCCCTCGATTAGGTTGTTATATTTCGATTTCCTTCAGATAACCGGCAGCGTCCTCCGGCGTGGTGGGATTTATGTAAAAGCCGGTTCCCCATTCGAAACCAGCTACCTTGGTTAGCTTAGGCATGATCTCGATATGCCAGTGA
Organism: Candidatus Zixiibacteriota bacterium; assembly: GCA_049679185.1. GTDB lineage: Bacteria > Zixibacteria > MSB-5A5 > MSB-5A5 > SM1-73 > SM23-73-3. The sequence goes on along the minus strand of JBAUFO010000055.1, from coordinate 13,398 downwards.
TATTCTTCAGTGTAACCGTCGTCCACCGGGCTGGTGTGCAGGACATAGTTGTATGGCGGGTTGTTCAGCGCCTTGGCCAATCTCCGCAGTGTCTCCAGCAATATGGAGGCTAAAAGCGGGATTTCGTCCTTCTTGATCGTCTCAAAAGCTGGCTGGTGCTTCTTGGGCAGGATCCAGGTTTCAAAAGGGAACCGGGGGGCAAAGGGTTCTAAAGAGACGAAAGCGTCGTTCTGAATAACCACCCGCTCACCGTCGGCGATCTCCTGTTTTATGGCGTCGCAGAAAATGCACCTTTCCTTGTATTCGTAAAATTTCCTCGCACCCTCCACCTCCTCCGCCACTCTTTTGGGGACAATGGGAGTGGCGATGAGCTGGCTGTGGCTGTGTTCCAGCGAGGCACCGGCCGACTCTCCCTGGTTTTTGAAAATCAATATGTAGCGGAAGCGGGGATCTTTCTTCAGATCGATGGCTCTGGCTCGATAGGCCCAGATAAGGCCCTCCACCTGTTTGACGTCAAGATCGATCAAATCACTGTTGTGGTCCGGTGTCTCTATGATCACCTCATGCGCTCCCACCCCGTTCATCTTGTCGAAGATCCCAATCCCTTCCCGGTTGAGATCACCCTCAATCCGGAGCGCCGGATATTTGTTCGAAATGACTCTCAGTGTCCAGCCCGGCTTGTTCGGGTCTGATGAATCCGGACGATAGGCCAGAATCTCCGGAGGGGTGGCAGATTCATTCCCCGGGCAAAAAGGGCAGAGCTTGGCTTCCTTTCTTCTCTTGGGGGTGCCGGAAAAGTCCGACGGTCTTTTCCCCCGTTCCGTGGAGATGATCACCCACCTGCCGATTATGGGATCCTTTCGCAGTTCTGGCACCTTATCCTCCTAAACCACCTTACGCCGACCGTCGCTTCCTGTCAGCCATCAATGATATGGCTCATGTCCCACCGTGTCAACAGAAATATATTGGGGAAGCCGCGGTTCTCCGTCACCCACAGGCAGGTTGCCTTTCTTTCTTCTTCTGCACAAATCTTGGTGAAGCTTCATCCCGCCGGATCTGACTTCCTGTAACTCTCAGATCGACTCGAATTACATTGATCTCTTCAGCCTTGATTGCATCCATTCGTATTTGGGGAGACGGCAAGGTTGCACATACCTTGACAACGCCCAACTACACGGCAAGCTGACTTAAGTCTTTCTTCTCTCTTTTTCGGTCAGTCTGAATATTTCCTTAAATATATCGATCTCCTCGGATCCTAATTCGACATTTCTCCTCTTCATCACTGCTCCGGCGGTTTCAATCGCCTTGTCCAGCTTGTATTCTTGGTATTTCTCTGCGCTTACCCAGGAGAAGGGCGGTATATTCCTCTCTTCAATCATTCCCCCGCCGAAAAGATTCGAGGCGAAGCCTATAGTCAGACCGGTGTTGAGAAGGGTTCCAATTCCGGTCTTTACATGATCGCCCAAAAACGCCCCCACCTTTGCCAACCCCGAATCCACCAGGGTGCCGTCGAACATCACCCTGACCGGACCGTAGTTGTTCTTCAGGTCGCTGTTGGTGGTCAAGGCACCCAGATTGACCCACTCGCCCACGTAAGAATGTCCTAAGAAGCCCTGGTGACACTTGTTGGAATATCCCAGGAATATCGACCCCTCCACCTCACCTCCGATTCTGCAAACCGGCCCGATGCTGCTTCCTCCCTCGACCTTGCCACCCACCAGGACGCAATCCTCGCCAACGTAACACGGACCCGATACCCTGGTGTGGGGCCGGATGGTGACCCTCTCATCGATGAAGATTGGACCTTCCCGGGCATCCAAAACCACCTGTCCGTCTATCGACGAGTCTTTTCCGACATAGACTTCTTCCACATCGTAGATCAATGCCTGGTCATCCACCTGGTTGTGCTTGAACATGTTTTTGAAATCCAGGTCCGGCTTGATTCGCTCGAAGTCGGCCTCAATCTCCGATCTATTCTGCGAAACCAGATCCCAGATGTAGTTGGCCATGTTAACGTCCACCTCCAGGAAGTCAGCCTTAGATTTCAGAGCCTTAATCTGACCCTTGACACGTAAGGCTTCGAACGAGCTTCTTAGGTTTCTGAAACCTTCTCCCCTGCCGGTCCAGCCGACCAGATCGTCTCCCCTGAAGTAGAATTTCTCGCCTTTTGAGAACCTCACCTTTTCGCAGAAAGCTAAGGTTGGCAGAATTCTACCATTGACCAGCAGAATCTCGTCTGTGTCTTCGACGTCGAGTTCGTTCACCTTGTGTCCGGTTCTGCTTTTCAGCACCGCCTTCAGATGATCCCGACTCAGAAGTATCACCTCGGCATCGGGGAAAGAGGATTCAATCTTTTCCCTGATTCTTCTTATACCGCAGAGGAGCTCATAAACCGGGCGGTTGCAGGTCAGAGGGAAAAAATGGCCGTATTTATCATCTTCGAATATGAAGAGCTTCTTTGCCATCTTGAACCTTCTTGTTCCTTACGAGGACCGGAAGGCTATCTCCGAAAGCCTCTCTGATATGCACCAGTGTAGTCGCCCAATTCATTGGGCAAAACAAGCCACGCGGTAGCTCCTTTGTGGGTATCCCGCACCTCTACAAACCACTCTCTTCTTGCTTCGTACTTCTGCCACTCTTTCTTTAGGCAAAAGTTGTCACATGGCCCTTAGCCGTCTTATCCTCTCTTCTGCCGGCGGGTGGGTGGAAAAGAGGGTATTGAGCTTTCCCCTGTGCTCCAGAAGGGGATTCACTATGTACAGATGAGCGGTAGCTTTGTTTGCTGCCTCTAAAGGCTCCCTGTCCCTGGAGATTTTTTCCAGGGCGGAAGCCAGGCCTTCCGGATACCTGGTCAAGAGCACTCCACTGGCGTCCGCCAGATATTCTCTCTGTCTGGATATGGCCAGCCGGATCAGCTGGGCAATTATCGGGGCAAGGATGGCCAGTACCAGAGCAATGATCACGATCAGCCCGCCACCTGCTCTTCCTTTTTTCCTTCTGCCCCGGTAGAAAAAACTCCGTCTCATCCAATCCGAGACGAGCGCGACAGTTCCCACCAGGATGGCCACTAACGTGGCATATCTGACGTCGAAATTCTTTATGTGCGACATCTCGTGAGCGATTACCCCTTCCAATTCGAGTCGGTTCAGCTTCTCTAAGAGTCCGGTGGTGACGGCAACGGATGAATTCTCTGGATTTCTCCCGGTGGCGAAGGCGTTGGGGGCCGAGTCGTCAATGACGTAAGCTTTGGGCGCCGGAACCCCCGCCGCGATGGCTAATCCCTCCACCACGTTTGCCAGATAAGGATTTTGCTTTCTGTCCACGGGTCGGGCATGACTGATGCCCAAAACCATCTTGTCCCCATAGAAAAACGTGATAAGAGAAACGAACAGGGCAACTGCCAGAGCGATCGCCACTCCTGCTTCGCCTGCCCCGTATGACATCCCGAAAACCCATCCCAAGAGCAAAAGAAAAATCACAAAGAGAAAGACTAAGAGAAAGCTTCTTCTCTTGTTAGCCGTTATCTCTTCATATATCATAAACGCCCAAGAGCCTTATGTCTCGTTTCCGTTCGAACGTCCGGGAGAGATTGATCCAGAAGCGGGGGGCGGTTTCGCGTTTTAGCAATCTGCTCTGAAGCGCACAGACCACTCTATCCTACGACCCTTCGTCTCTCGACCCAAAACTGCCGCCCCAATCGGCTACTTGAAATCCACCTTGGGAACTTCCCGCTTGGTCTCCTCAATCTCGAAATATTCTCCGGGCTTGAATCTGAACCAGCCGGCTACGATGTTTGAAGGGAATACCTGCTGGGCATTGTTGAAGGACAACACCACGTCGTTATAGAATTGCCTGGCATAGGCGATCTTACTTTCGATTCCGGAAAGCTCCTCCTGAAGCAGTAGGAAATTTTGATTGGCCTTCAGCTCGGGATAATTCTCCACCACCGCAAAGAGCGTCTTGAGGGCGCCGGTAAGCATGTTGGTGGCATCGGCCTTCTCCTTCATGGTGCCGGCTTGCGAGTAGATGGACCTGGCTTTGGTCACCTCCTCCAGCACGTTTTTCTCGTGAGCGGCGTAACCTTTGACCGTCTCCACAAGGTTGGGAACCAAATCCGCTCTCTTCTGCAGCTGCACGTCTATCTGATGCCAGGCGTTCTCGGCTCGGTTTCTCAACCGCACCAGTTTATTGTACAAGAGTATCAGAATCAGAATGGGGACGCCCAGCACAACCAGAATAAAGAAAAGAACCACAAAAGCTCCTCCCATTTTTCCTCCTCTGAAATTCAGGGTCAGGGGTCACGAAAGTGACCTCATTAGAACCTGAGCTACTTGCTCCCCTTTTTCTTGAACTCCTCCAGCTTGTTCTTCAGCTTCTCGTCAGATAAGGCCAGGATCTGGATAGCCAGAATGGCAGCGTTTTTGGATCCGGCCTCGCCGATGGCCATGGTTGCCACCGGTATCCCGGAGGGCATCTGAATCATGGAGAGAAGTGAGTCTAATCCGGAGAGCGAAGAGGCAGAGAGAGGAACGCCTATTACAGGAAGAGTCGTGTGGGAAGCGATGACCCCTGGCAGATGAGCTGCCATTCCTGCACCGGCAATGATGACCTTAACCCCCTTCTTTTCTGCCTCCTGTGCCAGTCTCTTCGTTTTTTCCGGGTTGCGATGCGCAGAACTCACTTCCATCTGGTAGGAAATATCGAAATCTTCCAGGAGCTTTGCTCCTTTCAGCATAACCTCCTGATCTCGCGCACTCCCCATCAATATCAACACTTTTGGAGCTGACATTCTGGTTTTCCTTTCCTCGAATTACCACTGCAGATCAATCCAGTCGAGAAGGCTGCATGACCTGACCAGTGATCAGCTTTCTCCTACAGCAATCTCTTCTTGACGCCGGTTGCCCTGTGTCCGATGTCCTTTCGATACTGCATCCCCTCGAACTCTATTTTCTTCGCAGCGGAATAGGCCTTCTGAATGGCTCCATCCATGCTTTTGTCCGTTGCGGTCACACCCAAAACTCTTCCTCCGCTGGTGAAGACTCTGTCCTTCTGTCTTCGGGTTCCGGCATGGAAGATCAACACATCTTCTGTCTGCCTGGCTTTTTTTAGTCCGGAAATCTCCTTGTCCTTCTCGTACTTTCCGGGATAGCCGGCGGAAGCCAAGACAACGCACACTGCGAAATTGTCACTCCACTCCACGTCCTGCAACGAGAGTTCTCCATCTATGATAGATGAGAATATCCCCGCTAAATCAGTCTTCAAAAGAGGGAGTATCACCTGAGTTTCCGGGTCGCCGAAGCGGCAGTTGAACTCCATGACCTTGGGTCCCATCTCGGTGAGTATCAAACCAGCGTAGAGAATTCCTTTGAAGATCCGCCCCTCTCTCTCCAACCCGGTCACCGTGGGCTCCAAAACCTCATCGTAGATTCGCTTCATCATCCTGTCGTCCCCCACGGTGGTGGGAGCGTAGGCTCCCATTCCTCCGGTGTTGGGACCCTGGTCGCCGTCGAAGATCTTCTTATGATCCTGCGATGACAGCATGGGGAAAACAGTCTTGCCGTCGGTGAAAGCCAAAACCGTGAGTTCCTCCCCCTCGAGGAAATCTTCCACCACCACTCGAGAGCCTGCGCCACCAAATATCTTGTCAACCATGATCTTCTGAATGGTCGAAAGCGCAGAGCGGGTATCCTCGACGATGATCGCCCCCTTGCCTGCCGCCAGCCCATCCGCCTTGATGACTAAAGGCATCTCGGAGGATCTGATGAAATCAGAAGCCTCTTCTGGCTTGTCGAATATCTTGAAGCTGGCGGTCGGGATATGATGCTTCTTCATGAACTGCTTGGCAAATACCTTGCTGCCCTCGATCTCAGCCGCCGACCTGGTGGGGCCGAGAATCTTCAAGCCCCTTTTTCCAAACTCATCCACAATCCCCAAGGTCAGGGGCACCTCCGGTCCTACCACGGTAAGGTCCACTGATTTTCTCTCGGCAAAGTCCGCCAGGCGAGTGAGATGATCCACCTTGATGTCGATGCATTCTCCCAACTCAGCCATTCCGGCGTTTCCGGGTGCGGCGAATATCTTGTCCACCAGCGGGCTGGAGGCCAGCTTCCACACCAGCGTGTGCTCCCTGCCACCACCACCAACCACTAATATTTTCATGGCCGATTCTCCGAGAAAAGCAAAGGTTACACGCTCGATTTGTTGTCAGTTCAATGTTAACTAAGTTTTCCCGGAAAGGCAAGGTTTTTTTGTTGACAACAAGTCCGGTGATTAGTATCTATTCGCTGACCTCCTGTGGGCAGTTACCTGTTTGCGGTCGAGGAGCGCTGCACGCGAGCTATCAGCCACACCCGCGGGTCAAACACAGGATGCTTGAACATTTGAGCTTTTGGACTTTTAAACCTTTGAGCTCTTGAACCTCTCCTCCCGATATATCTCTCAAGTCGGCATAATCGCCGGCCTGTATGCGGCCCTAACCGTGGTGCTGGCGCCCATAAGCTACGGGCCCATACAGCTGCGGGTTTCAGAGGCCTTGACCGTTCTTCCGTATCTCACCCCCGCTGCCGTACCGGGCCTTTTCATTGGATGTCTGGTGGCAAATATCTTCGGCGGACTGGGTATCTACGACGTGGTGGGGGGAAGCCTGCTCACTCTATTGGCCGCCTTTTTGACCCATCTTGTCGCCAGAACCCGAAGGCCAATACTGGCGCCACTTCCTCCTGTTTTGCTCAATTCTCTGGGGGTAAGTCTTTACCTTCACCTTCTGTTTCAACTCCCCTACTGGTTTACCGTGGTCTACATCGCCATCGGTGAAATCGGCGCTTGCTTTGTATTGGGATATCCACTGCTATTGATCATTCTAAGAAAGAAAAAGCTGTTGGAAATGTTCAGATTGAGTTGAAGCATCACGGGCACTCCGGCAGTTTAGTTTCCCCGCCGAAGCCACGTGATAGTCGCGCGAGTTTCCCCAGTACGTCTGTTTTCACAGGATAGTTGAAATAAATTTTCGCAGAAAACGGCCATTCCCTTTTCCCGCCAACTTGATCTTTTTCACCTTCGTAACAAATGTGAAGAATATCAAGGAAGGACGGCGGTCAATGGCTTCACGGACGCGTTTCTGCAAGACTTCACTACTGAAAACCGGCATGTTAGCCATTTGCGTTCTGTTTGCGACTTTGCCGACACTTGCCCAGAAAGGAGAGTTTTCCCGGGCCAGGATATTCTTCTCCGAAACCATGTGGGATTTCGGGTACGTTCCCAAAACCGGGAAAGTGATCCATACATACCAGGTTAAGAACATCGGGCAAGATACTCTTATCATCAGCAGGGTCAGAACCTCGTGCGGTTGTGCCACTACGCCCCTGTCCAAGGAGAGGATAGCTCCCGACGAGAGTGCGGACATGAAGGTCATCTTCGATCCTGAGAAATTGATCGCCGGCGACCAAACCACCAGAAAGCTCCAGGTGGTCTCTAACGATCCCATGGACCCCATTGCCGAGGTGAGATTCACCGCGAAGCTGGGAAAGACCAACTCGTTGGTCAAAGTCTACCCGGCTGGAGTAAACTTTGATACCATATCTCAGGATGCCGGGGCGGCTCGGACCGTAACGCTGGAAAATATCTCCGGGGAAAAGCTGTTCATGGAGTTGATAGAAGGTCCCGCGGAAGGGGTCGATATCGAGCTGCCCGGTAACAGCTTTGACCCAGGCGAAAAAGTCCAGATGACCCTGAGGTTGAAAGAGGGGGCAAGCTTGGGTAACCTTCACACGTCCGTAACTCTAGACTTCGAGTGCTCCAAGATAGTTAGAGTCAGTATCCCCATTGCAGCAGTCGTAGCAGAGAAGTGAGCCTCTCAAGCCCATGCGCACCCGTCTTAACCTTTCCGACATCCTCATCAAAAGCCTGATCGTAATCCTCATCGGCTCGGCCATAGGTTTGACCTTCAATGCCGTCTCGCCGAGAGGAATCGCTCTTATAGGAAACTGGAGTCCCCAGATCACCTCCGACAGCCTGGTGGTTCCCTACGGCTACGAGGAGGACGTTGATCCACCCGCCATCAGCTTGGATTACGCCATGATGAAATTTCAGTCAAGAAAAACCGTCTTCTTGGATGCTCGCCTCCCGGAAGATTTCAAGGCGGGACACATCAAAGGAGCGGTCAACCTTCCCTACGAGGAATCCGAGGAATATGCTCCGCAGGTCTTGCCCAAGCTCCCCCAGGAGGAAGAGATCATAGCCTACTGCGACGGAACCGAATGCGAGGAGAGTTTGCTTCTGGCGAGAGAGCTGCGCGAGCTGGGGTATGAAGACATAAAGGTCTTCTTCGGCGGATGGCAGGAATGGCTGAAAGCAGGTTTGCCCGTGGAAACCGGTGAGTAAGAAATGAGAGTATTGAAAGCGTTAGCCAGCGTAGTTACGGACAAAAGAGTTGTGTTGATATTCCGGGTGATCCTGGGTGTTATCTTCATCTACGCCAGCTTGGACAAGATCTCTCATCCGGAGCAGTTCGCCAGGATAATTTACAACTACAAGATTCTGCCACCCTTTTTGATAAATGTCTTCGCCATCACCCTTCCCTGGGTTGAACTGATAGCCGGCCTCTTCTTGATTCTGGGTATATTTACCGAGAGCGCCTCACTTTTGATCTGCTTTCTGCTGATGGTCTTCGTAGTCGCCATCTCGATAAATCTCTTCAGGGGCATAGATTTGAATTGCGGCTGCTTCTCCACCGATCCAGCCGGAAAGAAGGAAGGAGCAAACCTGCTCATCAAAGACTTCGTGTTCCTCTTTCTTGGAATCATGGTCTTTTTCTTCAACAAGAATTTTGCCTCCCCCTCCTTCCTCTTCCAGAGGAAATCCAAACACAAGTAACGGCCGGATCGCCTGTTGGCCACTCCCGCTTGCGTGCCCAGCACTGCAGATGTAGCGGGCGGACGCCCGCCCGTCTGGGCGGAAACCTTCAGGTTTCCACACTCTTAAACGGAAGGCTGAAGCCTTCCGCTACAGGCCGAGACTATTTTGGGAAAGGCTCTTCGAGCTGGGGTAAGACTATTGAGGATTTCTGAATGAATCTTGAATTTAGGGGGGGAGTATCCTGTGGAAGTTCAGGTAGACCTTAGCTTTCCTCTTCCGGCTTTATTTCCACTATCGGCTGGGCCGCATCCACCAGGTCGCCGGGTTTGAAATTCACCTTCTCCACCTTTCCCTTAACCGGCGACTTGATCTCGTTCTCCATTTTCATCGCCTCCACGATCACCAGTCCCTGCCCCTGTTCCACCTCATCCCCTTCCTTGACTAAGATCTTAACCACCTTTCCCGGCATTGGGGAGGCGGCCACCGGAGCCCCCTCAACACAACTCGCGTCAGCGCCGGATGCTGTGGAAGCCTCTGATTTCGCTTCTTCGATACAGAACTGTTCCCCCCCGATGGAGAGATATTTTTTGCCATCGGCTTCGGCGAAGTAGACGGTGAATGCTTTGCCGTTCACTAAGAGAGAAAGGCAGTTGTCGGAGATAACAGAGGAGTCCACCGCGTACTCGTGATCGTCAAGATTGATCTTGTATTGTCCGTCCTTGAACTCCAATTGGAGTTTGTGAGACTTATTCTCTATGTTGAATTCAAGTTCCATGATAAGAAACAATACAGAGTCGAGAGTTAAGAGTTCAGAGTTTGTAACCTCCTCATAAGGGCATGGATCATTGCACGGATTTCCTTTCCCTTCTCCAACAAGTCCCGAACCTGCTTGGTCTCGCAGAGTTTTAGACGTTCTATTAACTCTATAACAGTCAACACCTCATGAGTAGATCGATGGGCATACCCTAAGAACAATCTGAATTCCTTCTGTGATTCACGGCCTGAACCTTCTGCAATGTTCAGAGGAATCGAGCAGACAACGCGTCGGATTTGGGAGGTCAAACCATATTTCTCGATAGAAGGCAACCGGGCTGACAAGCTGGATATTTCAACTTCATAATCCATCGCCCTATTCCATATCTCCAGTTTCTTATAGTCCTGCACCGTTTTCCCGGTCAGTTCTTGGCTTGAAAGCCCTTTACTCTCAACTCTACTCCTCTCCTATTCTCCACCTACCCACTGTCAGCCAGGGGCTGGGCATCTCCTCTCTTCCTTGCGCCGGCTTCCTGGAGGGGATCTTGGTCTGCGAAGATATGGCTGCCGCTATTAGAGCTTCATTCGTGAACCGCTTCTCTTTTTTCGTCTCCATCCAATCTGACATGTTTTTCTGGATGAAGCTGGTCTGGGTGTTCCCGGCGACGAATTCGGGATGATCCATGACCGAGGCCAAAAAGTCGATGCAGGTCTTGATTCCCAAAACGGTGTAGTTGGACAAGGCCAGGATCATGCGCTTGCGGGCATCCTCCCTGGTCTCTCCCCAGGTGATCACCTTTGACAGAATGGGATCGTAGTAGACCGAGACTTCGACGCCGGAGTATATGCCGCAGTCATGCCTGACGCCCGGTCCCGAGGGTTCTTTCATGAAAAGGATCTTGCCGGAGGAAGGGAAGAAGTTGTTCTCCGGATCCTCCGCATAGATTCTGCATTCTATGGCATGCCCCCCCTGCCTTATATTCTCCTGCTCAAGCGAGAGCTTTTCCCCCGAGGCAATTCTTATCTGCTGCTTTACCAGATCCACTCCCGTTACTAGCTCGGTTATGGGATGCTCCACCTGAAGGCGGGCATTCACTTCCAGGAAGTAGAAGTTCTTGTTTTTGTCCAGCAGAAATTCAACCGTTCCGGCGTTGTTATAGCCGGAGACTTTTATCACCTGTCTGGCCACCTCTCCCATCTCTGCCCTCAAGCTTTCATCCAGAGCACAGGAGGGCGTCTCCTCAACGATTTTCTGATGTCTTCGCTGAATGGAGCATTCTCTCTCGCACAGGTGGACAACGTTCCCTGAGTTGTCCGCCAATACCTGGAACTCGACGTGTCTCGGTTCCTCTATGTATTTCTCCAGGTAAACGGATTCATCTCCAAACGCGGACTTGGCCTCGCGCATTCCAGCTTCTATTCCTTTTTCCAACTCCTCAGGAGAACCGATGACCCGCATTCCCTTTCCCCCACCTCCGGCAGAAGCCTTGATCATCACCGGGTAGCCGATCTTCTCTGCGGCCTCCTTGAATCCCTTCACTTCCTTCCCGCTTTTCATCATTCCAGGGATGATGGGAATCTTGGCCTCGGTCATGGTCTTGCGGGAGACCACCTTGTCGCCCACCAATCTCAAGGCCTTGGAATTCGGTCCGATAAAGATGATTCCCTCCTTCTCGCATCTTTCGCAAAAGTTCGGATTTTCCGCCAAGAATCCATAACCCGGATGGATAGCATCGGCCCCGGATTCTTTTGCCACCTGAATGATCTTGTCTATGTTGAGATAGCTTTCCAGCGGGGGCGGGTCTCCGATGCAAAACGCCTCATCCGCCATCTGAACGTGCAAAGAGGATCTGTCTACGGTGGAGAAAACAGCCACCGTAGGGATGGACATTTCCCGGCAGGCATTAATGATCCGGACAGCGATTTCCCCCCGGTTGGCTATGAGTATCTTCTTTATCATATCCTATAATCGTAGGGACAGCCCTTGCCTCGGCACTGAGTCTCGGCACAAAGTGTGGCTGTCCGTAGCGCGGACAGGGACAAGCCCTGTCCCTACGCTATTCTATCCATTTTGGTTTTCTCTTCTCTAAGAAAGCGTTCATCCCTTCCTGCCCTTCGTCTCCTATTCGCATGGAGGCTATCATGTCCGCGGTGTAAGTCTTCGCCTTCTCGAAATCCATACCTGGGACACTCTTCAAAAGCTCCTTGCACATGGCCAACGCCCTGGGGCCGCTCGAAACGAGGTGAGCAGCCTTCTCCTGCACTGCTTCATCCAATTCCTCTGGTGACACCACCTGATTCACCAAACCCAGCTCTGAGGCTCTCTTGGCGGTGAGCCTTTCACCGGTGAGGAAGAACTCTCTGCATCTCCCCTCACCCACCTTGCGGATCACGTAGGGAGAGATACATGCCGGCACCAATCCCAGTTTCACCTCGCTTAAGCTGAACTTCGCGTTCTCCGAGGCAATGGCGATATCGCACACCGCCACCAGACCGGTTCCTCCACCTATGGCCGCACCATTCACCCTGGCGATGATCGGCTTGGGCAGAGAATACATAAGGTAAAACAACTCAGCCAACTTGAGCGAATCGTCGAGATTCTGCTCATAACTGTAGTTGATCATCTTCTTCATCCAGTTTAAGTCCGCCCCGGCCGAAAAGGATTTTCCGTTTCCGGTAAGAACCACGACCCGTACTTCGTCGTCTTCCGAGATCTTCCTGAACGCCTCTGTCAATTCGGCGATCATCACCTCGTTGAAGGCGTTGTGAACCTCGGGACGATTGAGGGTAACCTTCGCGATCTTGTCTTTGAGGGAGTATGTGATAGTCTCGAACTTCCGCTCTTCTGTCAATTTCCAACGCTCCACTTCTAAGTTACTAAAAAAACTACTTACTGTAATTTATTGGGAACTATCTTCGTCGTATCTTAGAGAATCATATGAACGAGCAAGACTACATTCTGAAAACTCCAAATCTCTGATCGGGAATCGGAACGTTCAATGCCATGGAGATGCCCAATGCTAAAGCTGTGCGAGTTTCCAGCGGATCCAGGATCCCGTCATCCCAGAGGTTGGCTCCGCTATGATAGGGACTTGATTCCTCTTCATATTTCTTAACCGTAGGCTCCATGAACTTCTCCTGCTCCTCCTTGGTCATGGTCTTGCCCTGTTTCTCAAGCTGCCTCATCTTCACCGTCAAAAGGACGTTGGCCGCCTGCTCTCCCCCCATCACACAGATCTTTGCATTGGGCCACATCCAGATGAGGCGCGGATCGTATGCTCGACCGCACATGCCGTAGTTACCGGCTCCATAGGAGCCGCCCACGATCACGGTAAACTTGGGGACGTCTGCATTGGCCACAGCGTGCACCAGCTTTGCCCCATCCCTGGCTATCCCACCATGTTCATATTGCTTGCCCACGATGAAGCCGGTGATATTCTGCATGAAGATCAAGGGGATCTTGCGCATGGTGCACAGATTGATGAAGTGAGCCGCCTTAAGAGAGCTTTCCGAGAACAGCACACCGTTGTTACCTAATATTCCTACCGGGTAGCCCATGATCCGTGCAAACCCGGTGACGATGGTGGGCCCGTAGAGTTCCTTGAACTCCTGGAATCTGCTTCCATCGACTATTCTGGCGATGACCTCCCGGATGTCGTAGGGCTTTCTTATGTCCCGGGGGACTACGCCATATATCTCCTCCGGATCGTAGTAGGGATCTTCCGGCTCCGCCACATCCAACTCGAATTTCTTGGGCGGGTCCAAGCATTGGATGATGTTCCTGGCTATTTC
>JBAUFO010000054.1:0-16880 GCA_049679185.1 Candidatus Zixiibacteriota bacterium | reverse complement strand
CCCTTAAGCCCTCCCGTCAAAGGAGGAAGGTTTCCCTCTCCCCTTGGGGAGAGGGCTAGGGTGAGGGGGATAAAGGAAACGTGGAATACGAGAGCACAATAGGCCTGGAGGTTCACGCCCAGCTTCTGACTGATTCCAAGATATTCTGTGGGTGCTCCACAGAATTCGGAAGCCCGCCCAATACCCAGACCTGTCCGGTCTGCCTGGGCATGCCGGGAGTTCTGCCTGTTCTGAACAAAAAGGCGGTAGAGTTCGCCTTAAGGATGGTTCTGGCGGTGGGAGGGACCGTACGTGCCGAAAGCACCTTCGCCCGAAAGAACTACTTCTACCCGGATCTGCCCAAAGGATACCAGATATCGCAATATGAACAGCCCCTGGCAACCGGCGGATTCGTTGAGATTGAAAGCGACTCCGGAAAGAAAAGAATAAGGATAGCCCGCATCCATTTAGAAGAGGACGCCGGTAAGTCCGTGCATCCCGAGGGCGAATCGGAAGACGAGACGTCTGTCGACCTGAACCGGTGCGGCGTGCCCTTGATAGAGATCGTGAGCGAGCCGGATATTTCATCGCCGGGTGAGGCACATCTTTATCTTACCAAGATCAGACAACTGGTGCAGTACTTGGGCATTTGCAGCGGGAACATGGAGGAGGGCGCCCTAAGGTGCGATGCTAACGTGTCGGTACGGCCACCAGGATCAACGGAATTGGGAGTCAATACTGAGGTCAAGAACATGAATTCATTCCGCGCGGTGGAGAAGGCTTTATCCTTTGAGATCAAAAGGCAGATGGGTATATTGAAAAAGGGCGGCAAGGTGGAGAAAGAGACCCTGCTCTGGGATGAAAAGAAGCAGATATCAACCGTGATGAGGAGCAAAGAGGAATCCCCCGATTACAGATACTTCCCCGAGCCGGACCTGGTGACGCTGGCAGTATCCCAAGAGTGGATTGAAAGGGTCAAGGAGAATCTGCCGGAGCTTCCCGACGACAAAAAGCTGAGATTCATCACCAAATACAAAATTCCGGAATATGACGCCGGGGTCTTGACATCTTCAAAAGAATTGGCAAATTACTACGAGGAATGCGTGAGACACTATCCTGATCCCAAGACGGTGAGCAACTGGGTGATGGGAGAAGTACTGAGGGAGCTAAACGAGAGAAAGATCGAAGTCGGGCAATTCCGGGTTGAGCCAGATAACCTTGCGGGACTGCTGAAGAAGATAGAGAAGGGAACCATTAGCGGCAAGATGGCGAAGGAGATCTTTCCTGAGATGGTCGAGAATGGAAGGTCAGCCGCAGAAATCATCAGCGAGAGGGGACTGGCTCAGATAACGGATGAGAAGTACCTGAATCGGATCGTCGAAGAGGTCTTGAGAGAGAATCCCGGGAGCGTGAGAAGGTATCGCAATGGAGAAGAAAAGCTCCTGGGCTTCTTTGTGGGTCAGGTGATGAAGAAGACCGAAGGTAAAGCCAATCCGAAACTGGTCAACGAATTCCTCAAAACTAGGTTGTCCAGAAAGAAGGGCTGAACTGTAGCGGAGGTCTTCAGACCTCCACCCTGGAAGGCTAAAGCCTTCCGCTACACAGCAAAATCCTCTTTGCGAGACAAACAGTGTTCGACTTAGCTGACGCCCGAGAAAGATTTGTGAATCAGTCTGCGAGACGATCGACCAACAGAAGCTTTTGAAATCTCGTTTGCTTTTCTTCGTCTGCTGAGAGACGTGATATGGAGAAAGAAAGGGAGAATCCCAGAGAGCACTTCTGGCGGGGTGAGAATTATGCGGTGGTGGGGGTCTCTGATAAGAAGGGGAAGTTTGCCAATACGGTCTTCAAGGAGATGCAGAAGAGAGGCTATAGGGTCTTCCCGGTGAATCAAAGGTTGGATCTCTTTGAAGGTCGGCAGTGCTACAGGAAGTTAAGCGAAATCGTTGATCAGCTGGATGGAGTTATCATCATAGCCGGGCCGGAGGGAGCAAGAAGAGCTATCCGAGAGTGCGTGGACCTGGGAATCAAAAAAGTCTGGCTTTATCCCGGCTCCAAATGCGGAGAGGCGATCATTTTGGCAAAAGCAGGTGGAATTGAGCTAATATACAGGGCTTGCCCCTTGCTCTACCTGGAACCGGTGAAATTTCCCCATTCTCTGCATAGGTGGATAGCTAAGATGTTTGGTAAGCTGTAATCTCTTAATGCATCTACATTTGGAAATGCCGATGTTCGTTAGCTTCTGGAATTCCTGCTTAGGAAGCACGAGAAAACCAAGCTCTGCCCTGGTCAACGGGATAAAGAAACTGAGGATGTCATGGGATGAAGAAGAAAAGATCCGTTGATGGCGAAAAGATAGGACTGGCAAGCGCGATGGGATCTTCTCGTCGACCCCTGTACGAGGCGGATGAAGCCAGAAGCCTGCAGGAGAGAGAAGGCTTCATTAAAAAAGAAAATCAGCTGAAATTCCCGCTTCTGCTGGAGAACTTGGGGCCTTGCCGGTGTCTTGTCGATATTGGCTGTGGCTGGGGGGAGTTCCTCGGCTTGGCTCAGGACCGTGTGCCCGAGCTCTGGGGAGTTGACGAGAGCCCTGACCGGATCGAGGACGTCAAGCGCTCCTGCCCCAAGGCTAAGATCGTGATCTGCGGTGCAGATAAGCTGGCGCTTCCGGACGCGTACTTTGACGTTGCAGTCACGTCTCAGATGCTCCACGAGGTCAAGCTCTTCGGTGAAAAAGGTGAGCTTGCCAGGGTCCTGCGGGAGATTCGAAGGATTCTGGCAAAGGGTGGTAGATATTTGCTGTTGGATCACCTTGACGCGGGCGAGGGGGAAGTGGTGGCAAGATTGCCTGACGAAAAGATGGAGCAGTTGGCGGAGTTCGAGCAGAAATTCAAATTCTATCCAGCGCGACACGAACGCGTCGAGGCCAATGTGATAAGAACATCGAGGCACTGTCTGCAGGACTTTTTAACAAAAACATGGTCCTTGAATACCCCCATGGAATCGATGGAGATGAACGAAACGCACAACGTCTTTCAGAAAAAGGAGGCATTTCACCTGATTGAATCCTCAGGCTTTATGGTTCGTGACTGGATAGTCTTCTCCGACATTCGTGACGAGCTGAAGGCTGCGGGCGGTGACCTGGTCGAAGGACAAGTGTGGAATAGGAAGTTCCTGTTGGTTGCTGTTGTGGAAGGCTAAAGCCTTCCGCTGCACACACATAAATCCAATCATTGGAGACGAACAAAAATGAAGAAGCTGAATTTGGTGGTTTTGGCTTCAGGTGGTGGCACCAACCTGCAGGCCATAATTGACAACATCGAAGCGGGAAAGCTGGACGCACAGATTAAAGCGGTGATAAGCAACAACAGCAAGTCGGGTGCCTTAGAGCGAGCGCGTAACCATAACATCACCGACGTTCACCTAAGCCACAAGCAATTCGCCACACCGGAGGAGTTTAATCAGAAACTGCTCTCAATCCTGAAGGAGAATGAGACCGATCTGGTGGTGCTGGCCGGCTACATGAAGATGATCTCTCCCACGGTGATCAGAGAGTACAAAAACCGGATGATCAACATTCATCCGGCACTCCTCCCTTCGTTTGGAGGGAAGGGGATGTACGGCATTCACGTGCACGAAGCCGTGATAGCATCTGGCGTCAAGGTCACCGGGGTGAGCGTGCACGTTGTGGATGAGGTCTACGATCATGGTCCCATACTTTTCCAGAAGTGCGTTCCGGTTTCCAGTGACGATACGCCGGAGAGCCTGCAACAGAGGGTGCTGCCGCACGAGCACGAAGCTTACTTTAGGGTGATTCAGCTTTTCGCCGAAGGAAAAATCGAGATCAAAGATAATCGGGCGTTCATAAGAGAATAGGATTTCTGTCTGTTGTGGAAAAAATCCCGGCGGGGCTGAATGCCCTTCAGGGTGCCCTTCGATCCCGAAGATCTTCCTTCGACACTGAGTCTCAGGACGAAGTGCAGGATCGAGGGAAATCCCTTTCCTTCGACCCTGAGGTCTCAGGACCGAAGGGCAGGATGAACCCCGCCCTATGGATTTCATGATCGTTGACCCCGCAGGGAGTGGGAATTCATCCCGCCGCCCGAAATGATTGCACGTCAACCCGATGGCGGGGCTGAATGCCCCGCCCTATGATTTTTGTGACCGCTAACTCCATAGGGGCGGGAATTTATCCCGTCCCTGCAAATAGCTCTTTGAAAAAACCAAAAAATCCATAGATTAGACCCTGACAACTTCTGACTTCTGGAGGAATCATGGAACAGGCTCTGATGGAAACCAGCATGACTGAATATCCGCTTTTTGCCCGGGGGAAGGTGAGAGACGTTTACGACCTGGGCGATAAGCTCTTGATCGTCGCCACCGACAGGATCTCCGCTTTCGACGTGGTGCTCCCCAACGGAATTCCCGGCAAGGGCAAGGTATTAACCCAGATGTCCTTGTTCTGGTTCGATCTGGTTAGGAACGTGGCGGAGAGTCATTTGATCAGCGGGAACGTGGACGACTATCCGGATGATCTCAAGAAACACCGCCAGGTTCTCGAGGGACGCTCCATGCTGGTCAAAAAGGCCGAGCGGATCGACGTCGAATGCGTGGTGAGGGAATATATAGCCGGCTCCTTGTGGAGGGAGTACAAGGGCAAGGCGGTCTCCTTTGGAAAGTCCGACACCATAGAAATCTCCGGCGTCCAACTTCCCTCTCATTTAACCGAATCTGAAAGACTTCCCTATCCCATCTTCACTCCCACCACCAAGGCTGAGGAGGGGCACGACGAGAGCTTGACGTTTGAGCAGGTGAAGGAGATGGTTGGTGAGAAGCAGGCTCAGGATCTGAGGGGGAAAAGCCTGCGGATTTTCAGGAAGGCGGCAGATTACGCGGAAAGAAGAGGCATGATCATCGCGGACACCAAGTTTGAGTTCGGGACGCTTAACGGTAAGATGATTTTAATCGACGAGATATTCTCCTCCGATTCCTCCAGATTTTGGGACAAGAGAAACTTCAAGAGAGGACGGCCCCAGGAGGCCTTTGACAAACAGATCGTGCGGGACTATCTGGAGTCGATCCACTGGAATAAACAACCGCCGGCGCCCCGGCTGCCGGAGGAGATAGTGGCCAAAACGTTGGAAAGATATAAAGAGGTTTATAAGAGATTGGTGAAATAGATACCTCACCCCCTGTATCCCCCTCTCCCCCGCCTTTGGCGGGATCTTCGACATTTCGTGAAGAGGGGGACTGAGGGGGAGAGGTGACAAAGCAGTCTGAGGAGATCAATAATGGAAAAAGAGCAATCCGGTAGAATTAAGATTCGTCGGGCGCTGTTAAGCGTGTCCGACAAGACAAATCTCATAAAACTGGCCCGGACTTTGTCCAAACTGGGTGTGGAAATCATCTCCACCGGTGGCACCCGGGCAGAGCTTAAGAAAGCGGGGATTAAGTCGGTTTCCATCTCCTCCTTCACCGGTTTTCCGGAGATTCTGGGAGGTCGGGTCAAGACTCTTCACCCGAAAGTCTTCGGCGGTATCCTGGCTGTAAGGGACGACGAGGAGCAGAAAAAAGAGGTGACCGAGCAGGATATAAACTACATCGATCTGGTGGTGGTGAACCTCTACCCCTTTGGCAAGGTGATAAGCCGGGATGATGTCAAGAAAGAGGATGCCATCGAGAACGTCGACATCGGCGGGCCCAGCATGCTGAGGGCTGCGGCGAAAAACCACGAGTCGGTGGCGGTGGTGGTAAATCCTGAGAGGTATGGCGAGATCATTCAAGAATTGGAGGAAAACGACGGATCGCTTTGCCTGGAGACCCGTCTGAGTCTGGCTGCCGAGGTTTTTCAACATACCGCACATTACGACAGCATGATAGCCAATTATTTCGAGGGAATCCTCCCGGCAAAAGAAGCTGAGTTCCCCCAATATGTGTCAGTGGGATGGGAAAGGGCGCAGAGCTTGCGGTACGGAGAGAATCCTCATCAGAAGGCGGCGTTCTACACAGATACCGGATTCAAAGGCCCCAGCATCGCCAGGTGCCAGATACTCTCCGGAAAGGAGCTCTCCTACAACAATATCATCGATCTGAATGCGGCTCTCTCCATGCTGGAGGATTTCCAGGAAAGGCCTTTTGCGGTTGTGCTCAAGCATACTAACCCGTGCGGGGCTGCCTGTGGGGATACGCTGGACAAAGCTTATGAAGACGCCCTGGCTTGCGACCCGGTCTCCGCCTTCGGCTGCATAATCGGACTCAACCAGGTGGTAGATATGGCCACGGCGGAAAAAGTCCACAACACTTTCTTTGTGGAATGTGTTCTCGCCCCCGGTTACCAGCCGGAGGCGTTTGAACTTTTGAAGAAGAAAAAGAATCGAAGATTTCTGGCTTGTTCCGATCTTTTGAACTTCCGGAAGAGCACGAATAATGTGGTCAACGTGATAAAGGGCGGCGCTCTGCTGCAGACGCCGGATCACCACGAGATGAAGGAGAGTGACTTGAAGGTGGTGACACAGGTCGCCCCAACGCCTGAGCAGACAAAATCGCTTCTTTTCGCCTGGAAGATGGTGAAACACGTCAAATCCAACGCCATACTCTTGGCCCAGGGAGAGAAAACCGTGGGGATCGGAGCCGGACAGATGAGCCGGGTCGATTCTTCAGTAATTGCCGTCCGGAAAGCAGGAGATAAGGCTAAGGGATCGGTTCTGGCTTCGGATGCCTTCTTCCCCATGAGAGATGGAGTGGATGCTGCCGCCCAGGCCGGAGTCGTTGCTATCATACAGCCGGGTGGGTCAAAAGGGGACCAGGAGGTGATAAAGGCGGCCAACGAGCATAAGATAGCCATGGTCTTCACAGGAATCAGGCATTTCCGGCACTCTTAAAAGGCCTTGATTTCAACCCGGGAATTTATTATATACTTAGTGTAACGAGCTCAGATTTCGAGCTTAACAATAAACGTAATCCGAGAAGCGTCTGGTCGGGACGCCTCGGCCTGAACACCCCTCTCCAGGAATCATGTTAGACGGGAAGAATCTAATCGTGGGAATAACCGGGGGGATTGCTGCATACAAAGCTTGCGAGATAGTCCGCAGGCTGAAGAAATTGGGTGCGCAGATCATAGTCATTATGACCGAAAATGCCCAGAAGTTCATTACCCCTCTGACATTGGAGACCCTTTCGGAAAACGAGGTGGTCACCGAGATGTTTCCGGAAAAGAGAATGGTGGGTGTCAGGCATATCAATCTGGCCCAGTGGGCAGATTTGATTTTAATCGCCCCAGCCACCGCCAACGTAGTCGGGAAAATAAGAGCGGGTATCGCCGACGACATCCTCACCACCGTGATCATCTCGACTAAATCCCCGGTAATGTTCGCTCCCTCGATGAACGTCAACATGTACGAAAATCCCATCTTCGGTGAAAACATGGAATATCTCAAGAAACTGGGATATAAGTTCATTGAGCCGGAGACAGGGGACTTAGCCTGCGGAACCGGAAAGGGAAGGCTGCCAGAGCCGGAAATCATCGTGGGCCAGGTGGTCAAGTTCCTGACCGGCAAAAGGGATTTAGAGGGAAGATCGATCCTCGTGACGGCAGGCAGAACCCAGGAGCCCCTGGATCCGGTGAGATACCTCTCCAACCGCTCCAGCGGAAGAATGGGATATGCCATAGCAGAGGCGGCACAAAGAAGAGGGGCAAAGGTGACCCTGATTAGCGGCCCGTCCGATCTGCCGGTGCCGGGCGAGTTGAACTTCGTGCGGGTGGAG
Organism: Candidatus Zixiibacteriota bacterium; assembly: GCA_049679185.1. GTDB lineage: Bacteria > Zixibacteria > MSB-5A5 > MSB-5A5 > SM1-73 > SM23-73-3. The sequence goes on along the minus strand of JBAUFO010000054.1, from coordinate 9,137 downwards.
AAAGCCAGAGAGATGCATTCCGCGGTCAGGTCCCGTTTTGGCAAAGCGGACGTGTTGATAATGGCAGCGGCTGTCTCCGACTTTGTCCCGAGTTTGGTCTCCCCGGAAAAGACCAAGAAAAAGGGAGAGGAGATTTATCTGAAGCTGAAGCCCGGCGTGGACATACTGAAGGAGATGGGCAAACGCAAGAAAAAGCAGATCCTGGTGGGTTTTTCCCTGGAGACAGAGGATGAGATAGTCAACTCCAAGCGAAAACTAACGGAGAAGAATCTGGACCTGATAGTGGTCAACAACCCGACTGTTCCGGGCGCCGGGTTTGAAGTGGATACGAACCAGGTTATCTTCATCGACAAGAGAGGAAAGGTGGAAAAGCTGCCTTTGCTTTCCAAAAGAGAAGTGGCAGAGAGAGTGCTGGACAGGGTGAGTGTTTTGTTAAAAGGGAAAGCAAAGAAATAGGAAGGCAGGTCACGCGGGGCGGGTCATGCCGTAGGCAGATCCCCCGCCCACGAGGTGGAATGGGCCGGTAACCCGTAGGCCGGGCATCCTTGCCCGGCGATTCCTTCCGATTCTAACGGGAAGACCCAAAGGCATGACAGGCGATGAACACGAAAGAATGCTCGGAGCTTTCGCACTGGCGAAGAGCTTTCTCAAGCAGCAGGTAGAGTTAGGATTCGACGAGGTTTACGCTCAAGTGAAAACCAGAAAGAAGAGTCCTGCCCCCAAAAGCCTGGACGATTTTTGTGATAAGATAAAGAACTGCACCAAGTGTGATCTTGGCTACAGCCGCACCAACTTCGTGTTTGGAACGGGAGACCCCGGAGCCAACCTCATGCTCATCGGAGAGGCGCCGGGAAGGGAAGAAGATCTGCAGGGGGAACCGTTCGTAGGAGCGGCAGGTAAGCTTCTGGACAAAATGCTCGAGGCCATCCATTTCAAAAGGGAAGAGGTCTATATAACAAATATCCTGAAATGCCGTCCTCCGGAGAATCGTGATCCGCGACCGGATGAGATCGAAACCTGTAAGCCATATCTTCTTCAGCAGATCGAGCTGATCCAGCCAAGAATCATCTTAGCACTAGGGAGAATCTCGGCTCAGGTTCTTTTAGAAACTAAGAACGCTTTGGGGCAACTGAGAGGCAAATTTCACGATTTCGACGGAATCAAGTTTATGGCTACCTATCATCCGGCTGCGCTTCTGAGATACCAGCAGTACAAAAGGCCGACCTGGGAGGATTTGCAGCTTTTGAGAAAGGAGTATGAAAAGTTAGATGTGTAGGTCGGTTTGCGATCCCGCCTTTGGCGGGAGAGCTACCCGACGATTCAGTTTTCTTGTCGGGCAATCTTAAGATAGCCCGACCTACGAAGGCCCCTCTCTCCAAGAAGAGAGGGGATCAACGGTTTTTGTAGCCGCCCGTATGGGCCCAGCATAGCAGAATATTGGATGACTCAAATTGAGTGACGGGAGCATAGGAGCAGAAGTTGTCCATTTAATCCGTTCACGGTGAATCCGTTGCATCCGTTGACAGTACCGGAGAACCAGCCATGGCAAATCGTAAAAGCTCATCACCATCGGAAAAGGTTCCGCCGCAAGCCGTCGAAGTAGAACAGGCGGTTTTGGGAGCCATGCTTCTGGACAAGGAAGCTATCGGAAAAGCACTCGAGATAATCGACAAGGACTGTTTCTATCGGGATGATCATCAGAAGATCTTTGAGGTGCTGGTGAATCTGTACGACAGAAATAAGCCGGTGGACATCATAACCGTATCCGACGAGTTAACAGGACGCAAGCAGTTAGATGAGGTGGGAAGCAGGATGTATCTTCTGGAGCTGACCGAGAAAATCGCTACCACCGCCAATGTCGAGTATCACTGCAACATTATCTTAGAAAAATCCACCTTAAGGAGACTGATCAACACCAGCACCAGGATAGTCTCGCAGTGTTACGATGCTACTCAAGAAGTGGATGATCTTCTTGATCGAGCCGAACAGGAGATTTTCAGCATTTCGGAGAGAAGGATAAAGGAAGGATTCATTCCGATTGCCGAGCTTCTTCCTCATACCTTTGAGGGCATAGAGGAATATCAGAAGAAGGGGGGAATGATAACCGGCATCGCCACCGGTTTTGTGGAGCTGGATTCCTTGACCGGCGGTCTTCAGAAATCCGATTTAGTCGTGGTTGCCAGCCGTCCGGCTATGGGTAAAACTGCCTTCTGCCTCTCCATTGCCGAGCACGTGGCCATTGAGCAGGGGATCCCGGTGGGCATCTTCAGCCTGGAGATGTCGAAAAGCCAGCTGGTTTTGAGGTTGCTTTGCAGCAAGGCGAGGTTCTCCACTCACAAGATGAGGACCGGAAGGATCGGCGAAGACGAATACAGCAAGTTGTCCATGGCAGCAGGTCCTCTCCATGAAGCCCCTATATTCTTGGACGACACTCCCGGCATCGGAATTCTCCAGTTACGGGCCAAGTCACGCAGGCTTAAGGCTCAGCACGATGTAGGCTTGATCATAGTAGACTATCTTCAGTTGATGCAGGGCCCGCGCAGCGTGGAATCCAGACAGCAGGAGATCTCCATGATATCCCGCTCACTCAAAGGTCTGGCCAAGGAACTGGACGTTCCGGTGATCGCCGTATCCCAGCTCTCCCGAAAGGTGGAGGACCGGGGAGGAGAAAAAAGACCCATGCTGGCCGATCTTCGCGAGTCCGGGGCAATCGAGCAGGACGCCGACGTGGTGATGTTTGTTTACCGGCCGGAATTCTACGGCATTGAGAAATTCAGAGACGGGGCGCCGGCTCAGGGAGTGGCGGAGATAATCGTGAGCAAACACAGAAACGGACCAACCGGCGAACTGCGCTTAACCTTCCTGAAAGATTACGCCAGATTCGAGAATATGGAATTCATCCACCGGGAGATTCCGGCTTAAACCGAAAAAAGGGGTGAGAAAAACGCGTTTTTCGCATACTCCAGACAATGTCTTCACCTTCGTGGGGAGAAAGGCCCTCATCTTTTTGGAGAACGTGGGGGGCCTGGTTCTTTTCGTGAAGGATATCTTCCTTGGCTTGCCCAAGGCTTTCACCAGGTTTCATCTCACCGCCGAGCAGATGCTGGTGATGGGGGTAAACTCGCTTCCTCTGGTGGCTTTGGTGTCGGTCTTCACGGGTGCGGTGACCGCGGTTCAGGCGGTATATCAGATCTCGGACTACGTTCCCATGAGATACATGGGAACGGCTGTGGGCAAGGCGGTGCTGATCGAGCTGGCTCCGGTTCTCACAGCCCTGGTGGTGGCGGGAAGGGTGGGGGCAGGAATTGCCGCAGAGTTGGGAACCATGAAGGTGACCGAGCAGATCGATGCGCTCAAGACCATGGCCTTAGATCCGGTGGAGTACCTGGTCGCTCCCAGGTTCGTAGCCGGACTGGTGATGCTGCCGGTTCTCACCATCTTCGCCGACGCCATCGCTTTAGCCGGCGGGCTGGGAATTTCCGCCACCGCTTTGCACGTACCCCCGCACGTGTTCATAAGCGGGTTCAAATCGTTTTTCAAGACCATGGATTTGGTGTCTGGACTCTCCAAGGCTTTCGTCTTCGGAAGCATTATCTCCGTCATCGGGTGTTATCAGGGATTCAGAACCGAAGGCGGAGCGGAAGGAGTCGGAAGATCGGCCACCAAGGCGGTGGTCCTCTCGTCCGTGTTGATATTGATAGCTGATTATGTGGTGGCAAGTATCCTCTTCGGATAGGGGATTTTAATTATTAATTGACTCGCGACGAAGTCGGCCTGAAAACCGCCGGTTCTGTAGAGAGAATTGGGGTGAGCGGCGGTCAGCAGACGGCCGACGATAAGCGGTCAGAAGAGAGCATGATAGAAATAAAAGACGTTTACAGGAGCTTCGGGGATAATCAGGTGCTCAGGGGGGTTAATCTCACAATAAATAAGGGTGAGACCGCGGTCATAATCGGGAGGAGCGGATGTGGCAAAAGCGTGCTTTTGAAGTTGATCATCGGGCTCTTGAAACCGGATCAGGGGAAGATATTGGTCAATGAGGATGATATTACTTCTTTGAGTGCCAGCCAGCTAAACAAGGTTAGGCAGAAGTTTGGTATGGTCTTTCAAGCAGCAGCATTGCTCGACTCCATGACCGTGGATGAGAACGTGGGCTTGGGTTTAAGAGAGCACACCAAGCTACCGGAGCAGGAGGTCAAGCAGAGGGTTACAGAGAAACTCAAGATGGTGGGCTTATCCGAGGTGGAGGACCAGAAGCCGGCAGCGCTTTCCGGGGGAATGAAAAAGAGAGTGGGTCTGGCAAGAGCCATTGCCATGGATCCTGAGTACGTGCTTTATGACGAACCTACCACCGGTCTGGATCCAATTATGGCAGACGTGATAAATGAACTTATCATAAACTTGAGAAATACAATCTCCATAACCTCCATAGCGGTCACCCACGACATCGTCTCCGCCTACAAGATTGCGGACAGGATCGCCATGCTGTACGAGGGAAAGATCATCTTCGTAGGGACGCCGGAGGAGGTGAAGAATACGGACCATGCGGTGGTGAGGCAGTTCATCGAGGGAAGTGCGGAGGGGCCGATTCCGGCTGTTTAAAGACGTCCACCGTCCACAGTCGACAGTCCACAGTCAGCAGTCAACAGTCAACAGTCAGCGGCAAAAGCGATCTGAAAGGTTATATGGGGTTCAAATTCGAAAAGCTGGACGTGTGGCAGCTTTCTCTTGAATATGTGGATCGGATCTATGAAATAGCAAACACGCTGCCTGACAAGGAAAGGCACAACCTGAGGTCACAAATGATAAGATCGGCGACCTCGGTCTGCCTGAACATTGCAGAGGGATCGACTGGCCAAACCGATCCGGAGTTCGGTCGTTTCATCGGCATAGCAATCCGGTCGTGCATCGAGGTTATAGCTTGTCTGCATCTCGCCAAAAGAAGGAGATACATAGACGAAAAGGTTTTCAGCCAAGCCTATGAATTCGGGGAGAACCTGTCAGTAAAGCTCCAGGCGCTGCGAAAGAAGTTGAAGTAAGCTGTGGTCCGTGGACGGTCGACTGTCGACGTGAGGAATTCATGTTGAATCCCAGCAAGACCAAAACAGTCTATATCTGCCAATCCTGCGGGCACAAGTCGCTCCGATGGATAGGTAAATGCCCGGACTGCGGTGAGTGGAACAGCATGGTGGAGGAGAGGGTCACCAAACGCAGGGGGACTCATTCGGCCCAGAAAGCTTCCTCCGTCCCGTTGAGGGAAGTCGATCTGACAGATGAGGATAGGGTTAGAAGCGGCATAAAGGAGTTTGACCGGGTGGTGGGAGGAGGAATCGTCAAAGGATCGGTGATTCTGGTGGGGGGCGATCCGGGTATAGGCAAATCCACCCTGCTTCTGCAGATTTCTGAAAAAATTGCTTCACAATTTGCAAAAGTTCTATATATTACTGGTGAGGAGTCTTTAAAGCAGATCAAGCTCCGGGCTGAAAGATTAAGAATAAACCCAAATCGAATCGAGATACTGACCGAGACTAACCTCGATCTGATAATGGACGTGCTGAGGCAGGATGTACCTTTCATGACGGTGATCGACTCCATCCAGACCACCTATACCCAGAACCTGGAAAGCACACCGGGAAGCATCAGCCAGATAAGGGAGTGTGCCGGCGCTTTGATAGGCTTTGCCAAGCAGAGCCACAGCCCGGTCTTTCTGGTGGGACACGTGACCAAGGACGGTTCCATTGCCGGACCCAAGGTGCTGGAGCACATGGTGGATACGGTGCTCTACTTCGAGGGCGAGAAAAGCTGCCTGTTTCGAATCCTCAGGGCGGTGAAAAATCGCTTTGGATCCAGCAATGAGATCGGAGTATTTCAAATGGAGGAGAAGGGCCTTCTGGAGGTGGAGAATCCCTCCATGCTGTTTCTGCCCGAAAGAGCAGGAGGCGTTTCCGGCTCTGTGGTGGTTTGTTGCGTGGAAGGTACCCGCCCGATTCTGCTGGAACTGCAGGCATTGGTATCACCCTCAAGCTACGGTACGCCGCAGAGGGTCTCCTCCGGGGTGGATTACAAAAGACTGGCTTTGCTTTTGGCCATCCTGGAAAAAAGGGAGGGGCTCTCTATGGCGGCCTTCGACGTGTTCGTCAACGTGGCTGGTGGGGTGAGAGTCGATGAGCCGGCAGCGGATCTGGGAGTGGTCGTGGCGCTGGCCTCCAGCTTAAAAGAGGTGCCGGTGGACAGGGAGGTGGTGGTGATCGGCGAGGTGGGATTAGGAGGCGAGGTTCGGGCAGTAGGTCAGATAGAAAGGAGGATAAAGGAGGCGGAAAAGCTTGGTTTTTCTAAATGCATCATTCCGCAAGGAAATCGGAAAGGGCTGAATCAAAACTTTGGGATTGAGATCATCGGAGTCAAAAGTATCCAGGATGCCATTAAGTTGGCGTTAAGTTAAATCGTTTCACTTCAATGGAGGTAGAGAGATGCGGTTAAAGGTTAAAAAACTGCTTAGAGGTGGGGAATACTTTGTCTCTTTCGAGAATGTGGACTTTACCGCAGAGGAGACAGAAAGAATCGAGAAATTCGGGATGCCCAACGTCGATTTCAGCCAGGATGGTCTCGGCGCCCGTAAGCTCAACGAGATAGACCTTTCCCTCAAGGGCCAGAGTGAGGAGGATGCGGAGCAGTTGATCAGCAGCATCAGGCAGAACATCAGAGATGCCGCTGCCGAACTTATGGCTAAGGTGGACAATTTCAGCGGCGAGGAGGTAATAGAGCTTTAACTGCGCTCTCAGATCTGAAGGATCTCTTCATTTCTGAATTATCGATTTTTGGCATGTCGGATACGCCCCATATCATGGGTCGTATCCGACTTTTTTTTGAGCGCCCCTGATACCTCACCCCCTTGTTCTTCCTCTCCACAGAGTAGAGAGGAGGTCGTGGGGAGAGGTTACTGGTGTCGCCCGAAAGCCTGGTCTACCCGGGGCATTTCGAACTCACGCTCGTCACCAGCGTGTAGGGGCGAACCTTTAGGTTCGCCCGGGGGGTTGGCGGGCGGAGCTGAAGCTCCACCCCTACATCACTCAAGCGCAAATAAAGATTGACAGTTGGGGGATCAGGCGCAATCTTAATAGCATGATAAAAAGAAAAAAGACCAAGAAGGTGTGGGTGGGCGAAGTGCCGGTGGGTGGGGGCGCGCCGATTTCGGTTCAATCCATGACAAAGACCGACACGCGCGACGTTTCCTCTACCATAAGACAGATCAGAAGGCTGGAGAAGGCCGGATGCGAGATCATCCGGGTGGCCGTGCCGGATATGAAGGCGGTTTCTGGTTTGCCTAAGATAAAGAAAGCAATCAAAATCCCGCTGGTGGCGGACATACACTTCGATTACCGGTTGGGTTTGAAGTCAATAGATGCGGGCGTAGACAAACTCCGGATCAATCCAGGAAACATCGGGGCAAAATGGAAGGTCAAGGAGATCGTAAAGGCGGCCAAGGAAAGGAAAACTCCCATAAGGGTAGGGGTGAATGCTGGTTCACTTCCCCGTGATCTTGTGAAGAAGTATAAAAAGGCGACCTCTCCCGCCATTATGGAGGCAGCTTTGCGGCAAGTTAGAATGGTGGAGAATTTCGATTTCAACGACATCGTCATCTCGCTCAAGGCCTTCGACGTTCCTGTGACCGTCGAAGCTTACAAACTTATCTCAAAAAAGACGAAATACCCTCTCCATCTGGGTATCACCGAAGCAGGACTGCCTCAGGCGGGCTCAGTCAGGTCGGCTCTGGGAATAGGGATGCTCTTAGCTTCCGGCATCGGCGATACGATAAGAGTCTCTCTGACCGGTGATCCGGTGGAAGAGGTGAGGGTGGGATATGAGATTTTGAAATCGTTAAACCTGCGGGAGCACGGCCCCACCATCATCTCCTGCCCCACCTGTGGAAGATGCGAGATAGACATAATTTCCCTGACCAAGAAGGTGGAGCGAGCAGTCAGGAATATTGAAGCACCAATAAAGATAGCCGTGATGGGGTGTGCGGTGAATGGCCCCGGGGAAGCGAGGGATGCGGACGTGGGAATTGCAGGTGGCAAAGGATACGGGGTTGTGTTCCGCAGGGGAAAAGTCGTCGGAAAAGCCAAGGAACAGGATCTGGTAAAGCGTCTTCTCGAGATGACGGACGATCTCATAGATTGATCCTTATGATATTCCAATCCTCGTGAAAAACCGCCGAATTGCATTAAACATTAGAAAATGAAGAGATGCAGCAAATGTGTTCTGCCTGAAACAACACCCAACATCGTGTTTGGCCAGGATGGGGTCTGCAATTACTGCCGCTCCTATCAGAAGCTGAAATACCGAGGTGAAGGTGAGCTGCTGAGGCTCCTGGACTCGTACCGAAGAGCCGGCAGTAAGTATGATTGCATCGTGACCATAAGTGGCGGGCGGGACAGCACATACACCTTGTTAAAGCTGGTCAGAGATTATGGCATGAAGGTTCTTGCGGTCAACTACGAGAACCCGTTCACGGATGCTCAGGCCAAAGCGAATATTGATAATGCGGTGAAGGTGTTGAATCTCGACATAGTCAGATTCAAGCTCAAGAACAGACTCCACGAGAGAATCTTCCGGAACAACGCGACGGCCTGGTTTCGAAAGCCATCCCCGGGATTGGTGCCCATGATGTGTATTGCATGCAAGAACCTTTGGTGGCATATCCTGAAGATTGCAGAAAAACGTGATATCCATTTGGTGGTTAGTGGTGGAAATCGATTCGAGGAAGTCTCTTTCAAAAAAGTGTTGTTGGGTACGCCGGCAGGTGAGAGGGCTGAGACAACCCTGGTCAAAGAGATATTCGGTGTCCTAAGGGAAGCCCTCAAGAATCATAGATATTTCAAGCCGCAACTCGTTCCGGCGATGGTAAAAGGGTATCTGTTTGGAAACCCGTACGCCCTCGGTTCAAGACTCCTTGGACACACTGTACTGGGGATAGACCTGTTTTTTTTCATCCCGTGGAATGAACAGGAGGTTGTGTCAAGGATAAGATCCGAGCTTAACTGGGATTATCCTGGCGAAGCGAACTCGAGCTGGCGATTTGACTGCAGAATAGGGCACTTGAAAGATTTTATGTACATGGAGATATTGGGCATGAC
>JBAUFO010000053.1:0-7233 GCA_049679185.1 Candidatus Zixiibacteriota bacterium | reverse complement strand
GTTCACTTCACCCTTTGTCAAGGATAATTTGGAAACGCCTGCCAAAAACTCACTTTCGTATTTCAGAGCCGGAACCTAACTTAAGTTAGGTTCCGGCTCTGTCCACTCCCTGAAGGCCTATCTTTGCATCCCGCCGCAGCGTCGCCTCTACTTCCTTCCTACAAAAAAACTCAAGAAAAGTTTTGGAAGAATTTTCTTGACAAACCTCTAAAAAGTTATTTTTTACCCAAACTGTTTGTGAAGAAATTCACTTGCGTCTTTCTGTTGTGAGCCGGACGAAAAGGATCGACGGTTAATTTAAGATAACTTTCTTGACAGATTCCTTTATGCTTCACGATTACGCATTCGTTGGTTTCTTTTTGGCAATTGGCGTTATCTTTGTGATATTCGTCTTCTTTCTCTCCCGCCTGGTTCGCCCTCACCACCCCGGTCCCGACAAGCTGGAAAGTTACGAATGCGGGGAGCTGCCCATTGGCGGGGCCTGGGTGCAGTACAACGTTCGCTACTACCTCTACGCTTTAGTCTTTGTGATTTTCGACGTGGAGGTGATATTCCTGTTTCCCTGGGCAGTGGTCTACAGAAGCTTGGGTTTTTTTGCATTCATCGAGATGCTGATATTCTTAAGCATCCTGATTTTCGGTTTGATCTACGTTTGGAAAAAGGGAGCTTTAAAATGGGTTTAATCAAGAAGGTGCCGGTATACTTAGAACATCTCCCCGGAGGTGGTCTGGTAACCACGGTCTTGGACGACGTGCTGAATTATTCCAGAGCCTGCTCCTTATGGTACATGCTGTTCGGCTTAGCCTGCTGTGCCGTGGAGATGATGGCCACCGGGGCGTCCCGTTATGACTTTGACCGTTTCGGGATGTTCTTCCGGGCCTCGCCCCGACAGTCTGATTTGATGTTCGTGGCCGGCACCCTGACCAAAAAGATGGCGCCCCGGGTGAAAAGGCTATATGAGCAGATGGCCGAGCCGAGGTACGTCATCGCCATGGGAGGATGTGCCGTAATCGGGGGACCTTTTTACTACGACTCTTACAGCGTGGTAAAAGGGGTGGACCTTATCATCCCGGTTGATGTTTATATTCCCGGATGCCCTCCCCGGCCGGAATCGCTGATGGAGGGATGCATCAAGCTGCAGGAGAAGATAAAGAAGGAAAAAATTGCCGACTGGAGTTAGAAAGCGCGCCAGCACCTAACTTAAGTTAGGTGCTGGTCTGAGATCGTAAAGAACATGACCAAAGAGAAGATACTCAAAGCCTTTCAAGATAAGTTCCCAGGGAAAATCGGGGAGGTTCCGTTCGTGGGCGTGGATGCCGCCTTCAAGGTAGACAAGGGTCTGATCCTGGAGGTCTGCCGCTTTGCCAGGGAGACCCAGGAGCTTTCCTTCGATCTCCTGGCCTGCATGACCTGCGTCGACTACGCGGATCACATGGAAGTGGTGTACAACTTGTTTTCTTTCAACCAAAGACACAAAATAGCCATAAAAACCTCCATTTCCAGAGACGGAGAGCTTGACTCAATGACGCCGGTCTGGAAGGCGGCCAACTGGCACGAAAGGGAGATAGCCGAGCTTTTTGGGTTGACCTTCAAAAACCACCCTGATCCCAGGCCCATACTTCTACCTGAGGATTGGAACGAAGGTTTCCCCATGAGAAAGGATTGGGAGGGAAAAGATTTTGTCCGACTACCCAAAAAATAGCCTCAACCTGCCCTTTATCACCACTGAGAAGGTGGGCACGGAGGAGTTTATACTCAACATGGGCCCGCAGCATCCCAGCACCCACGGGGTGTGCCGGCTGGTTCTCAAAATGGACGGAGAGGTGATAGTGGATTTGGTTCCCATAGTCGGATACCTTCACAGAGCACTGGAGAAAATCGCGGAGAACCGAACCTATCTTCAGTTCATCCCTTACACCGACAGGATCGACTACGTCTCCGCCATGTTGTGCAACCACGGTTTCTGCATGGCGGTGGAGAAGCTGGCGGAAATCGAGGTGCCCCAGCGGGCAGAATATATCCGGGTGATAATGGATGAACTCAACCGCATAGCCAGTCACTTAGTCTGGCTGGGCACGTTTGCTCTGGATCTGGGAGCCATTACGCCGTTTCTGTACTGCTTCCGCGAGAGGGAGATGATCTTGGATCTTATCGAGATGACCTGCGGCCAGAGGATGACTTTTAATTACATGCGGGTCGGAGGGGTGTCGCGGGATCTGCCCAAGGAGTTCATCCCCAAGGCCAGGGAATTTGTGAAGTATTTCAAACCCCGGGTGGACGAGTACGAGGCTATCCTGACCCAAAATCCCATCTTCCTGGGAAGAACCAAGGGGGTGGGAATATTGGACAAAAAGACGGCCATCGATTACTCGGTCACCGGACCGAACCTGAGAGCCACCGGGCTTAAATGGGATCTGCGAAAGGAAGAGCCCTATTCGATTTATGACAAATTCGAATTCGACATCCCCACCGGCACGAAGTCAGACACCTGGGACAGGTACATGGTGAGAATCCAGGAGATGAGGCAGGCCAATAGAATCGTGGAGCAGGCCCTGGAATCCATACCGGAGGGGGAGATAAAGGCCAAGACCAAAGCGGTGTTTAAGCCTCCCAAAGGAGAGGCTTACGCCCGGGTGGAATCCACGCGCGGTGAGATGGGATTCTACTTTGTTTCAGAGGGCGATACCACGCCCTATCGGCTCAAGCTCCGCACCGCCTCGTTCTCGAACCTGGCGGTACTGCCGGAGATGGTCAGGGGCTGGAAGATCGCGGATTTGGTGGTGATCTTCGCCAGCTTAGACGTGATCATGCCGGACGTGGATAGATAGACAAAAGGCCCGATTAATCGGGCAGCTGCATAAGAGCGGGAGAGAGTCGTTGTTTGAATTAGACACCGTTTTCAAGGCAATCTACTTCTGGCTGGAGGGATTATTCACCCGCTGGGGGATCCCCCAATTCTGGCTGGACCTTCTCTCCATGCTCCTGGTGTTTGTGGTTATTATCGCCTTCATCTCCGTGGCGGTTTTGTTCTTGGTCTGGTGGGAAAGAAAAGTATCCGCCCACATGCAGGTCAGGTTTGGACCCATGCGCACCGGCTGGCACGGGTGGAGACAGACCATCATCGATGCGGTCAAGCTGATCCAGAAGGAGGACGTGGTCCCCCTCAAGGTGGATAGAGCCGTATTTGTGATAGCCCCCATAGTGGTCTTTGTATCTGCCCTCTTAGTATATGTCTGCATCCCCTTTGGCCGGGGTCTGATAGTTAGAGATCTAAACATCGGGATCTTATATATACTCGCAATCACCACCTTTACCGTGGTGGGACTCCTGATGGCCGGATGGGGTTCCAACAATAAGTGGTCTCTTCTGGGCGGGCTCAGGTCGGCGGCACAGATCGTGAGCTACGAGGTACCACTGACCTTATCCGTTCTGGGAGTGGTGCTTCTGGCAGGGTCGCTCTCCATGGTGGAGATAGTCAAATCGCAGGCGCATTTCTGGGATTGGTACATCGTCAGGCAGCCCATTGGTTTCTTAGTCTACTTAACGGCTGCGATAGCTGAAGTCAACCGTACTCCCTTTGACATACCGGAAGCCGAACAGGAGTTGGTGGCGGGGTATAATACGGAATACAGTGGAATGAAATTCGCCATGTTCTTCTTTGCTGAATTCACCAATCTCTTCACCATAAGCGCCGTTTCCACCACCCTCTTTTTGGGAGGATGGCATGGGCCCTGGCTTCCCTCCTGGATGTGGTTTTTCATCAAGACCTTTGGGATAATCCTGGTGATCATGTGGTTTAAATGGACCTATCCCCGCGTCCGGGTGGATCAGTTGATGGACTTTGCCTGGAAATTTCTGTTGCCTCTGGGATTCTTGAACTTAATACTAACGGGACTTTTCGCCTAAAAGACCATGGCCTTAGTCAAAAGAATATATTCAGGAGTATACAATCTGATTCTGGGATTGACCGTGACGGTGAAGCACCTGGGAAAACATGCCATCACCCTGCAGTATCCCAAGGAGAGATGGCCCATGCCGGAAAGGTCCCGCGGCTGCGTGGTGCTTCTGACCGATCTTGAGGCCAACAAACTGAAATGCATCGCCTGCGGGCTCTGTTACCGGATCTGCCCCAATAACGCCATAAAGTTCACCGCCGCCAAGGACGAGGCAGGAAAGCGATTCGCTGAAGTCTTCGAGGTCGACACCGGACTGTGTATCTACTGCGGACTATGCGAGGAAAGCTGCCCGGTAAAGGGGAAAGCCATAAAACTGGTTCCCCGGTACGAGTTCTCAGTCTACGATAAGAAGGATTTGATCTACGATAAGGAGAAACTGGGTGAGATAGGAATGGAGTACTCCGGCTGAGAGTGGATCTTAATGTTGGGGGAGGGGTTGAACCCCTGCCCCAACTCAAGACTGAATCTCCTCTCACCCGTTTGATTTGAAATAGTATTTCGGAAAGGAAAAGAATTGTTAACTGGAGTTCCGGCTGCCGTTTTCTACATTCTGGCTGGCATGATCTTGGGTTCGGCGGTGATGGTGGTCAGCCTTAAGAACATCTTTCACTCTGCTCTGTTCTTAGTGCTCGCCCTTTTCGGTGTGGCCGGAATCTATATACTTCTTTCGGCGGAGTTCCTGGCTGCGGTTCAGGTCTTAATTTACGTGGGAGCCATCACCATACTCATGATCTTCGCCATCATGCTGACGGCTAAGCTGTACAACGCCAAGATCAAGCAGTCGAACGAGCAGGTAATTCCCGGAATCATCATCGTGGCGGCTCTTTTAGTCGCCACCATCTTCACCCTGACCAGGACCGCCTGGAAGCTGTCTGATCAGGCTGCCGCAGTTCAGTCGACGGTGGGCATAGGAAGGCTTCTTATGACAGAGTATGTTCTGCCTTTCGAGGTGGTTTCGGTGGTGCTGTTAACCGCATTGATCGGGGCGATAATCATCGCCCGGAAGGATTAGAGCTTTGGTTGGTCTAAATCACTACTTGATATTAAGCACCGTTCTGTTCTGCATCGGGATCTTCGGGGTCTTAACCCGGCGGAACGCCATCGGGATTCTGATGTCCATCGAGCTGATGTTCAATGCGGTCAACATAAACTTCGTGGCCTTCTCCAAGTTTGTCACCCCCGGCGAGTTTGTGGGACAGATATTCGCCATCTTTGTGATAACCATAGCGGCGGCGGAAGCCACCGTCGGCCTGGCCATAGTGCTTCTGATATACCGAAACTTCAAGGGCATCAACGTGGACAATATAAACATAATGAAATGGTAGGAGACTTAATTTAAGATATGTTAGCTAACGCCTGGATAATACCGCTGCTTCCCCTGCTGGCCTTTGTCATCATCGTGTTTTTCACCAACCGGAGCGAGAAGGCAAGCTCGCTGGTCTCCATCGGCGCAATATGCTTATCCTTTGTCTTATCCCTCATCGTCATAGCCAACGTCTTGAAGAATCCGGTGGCCTCGGAATTCGAGTTCACCTGGATCGATCTTCCGGGATTTAAGATTAAGGTGGGGATGTTGATCGATCCGTTGACCGCGGTGATGCTTTTCGTGGTCTGCACGGTCTCCATGTTGGTGCACATCTACTCGGTTGGCTACATGGAGGGCGATCCCAGGTTCTCCCGGTTCTTCTCCTTTCTGTCGCTTTTCAGCTTCTCCATGCTGGGATTGGTGCTGGCCAATAATTTTTTGGAGATCTTCGTTTTCTGGGAACTGGTCGGTCTGACCTCATATCTTCTGATCGGCTTCTGGTTTGAGAAAAAGATAGCCTCCGATGCGGGCAAGAAGGCATTTATCACCACCCGCACCGGCGACTTGGGGTTCATAATCGGCATTCTCATCCTGACCACCGCCGCCGGAACCTTCAACTTCCGGGAGATGTTCCATGCGGTGGAGGCAGGACATATTCCTTTCGGACTTCTGACTGTAGGTGCGATCTTCTTGTTTGCCGGGGCAGTTGGCAAATCGGCCCAGTTTCCGCTTCATGTATGGCTTCCAGATGCCATGGAGGGCCCCACTCCGGTCTCGGCACTGATCCATGCCGCCACCATGGTGGCGGCCGGAGTCTACCTGGTGGCCCGAACCATGACCATCTATTTGGCGGCGGAGAATGCCGGCCTGGTGGTGGCCATCATCGGGTGCTTCACCGCGTTTTTGGCCGCCTCGATCGCACTGGTCCAGAACGACATAAAGAGGGTGCTGGCCTACTCCACCATAAGCCAGTTGGGTTACATGATCATGGTCCTGGGCCTGGGTGGATTAACCGCTGGAACCTTTCACCTGTATACCCACGCATTCTTCAAGGCCCTCCTCTTCCTGGGTGCGGGAAGCGTGATCCATGCCGTGCACACCAACGACATCTGGGAGATGGGCGGGCTTTATCGCAAGATGAAGATCACCGCGGTAACCTTCATCATAGCCTCGCTCTCCATATCCGGGATCTTCCCCTTGTCCGGATTCTGGAGCAAGGACGAGATACTGGCGGTGGCAAGCCACTTTCACAATCCCATATTCTTAATCGTGGCCACGCTGGTGGCCGGGATGACCGCGTTCTACATGTTCCGGCTCTGCTTCGTCACCTTCTTCGGAAAACCGCGGGATCAGGAGAAGTATGACCATGCCCATGAATCCCCCAAGGTCATGACCATTCCCCTGATGATTCTGGCATTTCTATCCGTAGTTGCCGGCTGGGTGGGAATACCCTGGCTAAAACACGGTTATTCGTCTTTTGTCTATCACCACGAGCCTCACCACGTTGAGCCCAACTTCATTCTCATGATCGTCTCGACGGTTGTGGCTCTGTCTGGAATTTATCTGGCTTATGCCATGTATTATAAGAAGTCTATCTCTCCTGAAAAATTAAAGACCAAGTTCGCATTCGTTTACAAAGTGCTGTACAACAAGTATTACTTCGACGAACTGTATCATGCCATAATCGTTAACCCGATCATGAAACTCTCCAACATCCTCTTTGTCAAGCTGGACGTGGGAGTCGTCGATTGGCTGGTGAACGGAACGGGCAGCTTCACGGTCTTTCTGTCGGACGTTAAGGAATGGTTCGACAGCCATATCGTCGACGGTGCGGTTAACGGATTGGCATACGTTACCCGGGGAATGGGATCGGGCCTAAGGAGAATTCAAACCGGACAACTGCAGAACTACGCCTTCGTTATATTCTTTGGGCTGGTTCTGATCATTCTTTTTAAACTGAGTTAAATCAGC
>JBAUFO010000052.1:0-6627 GCA_049679185.1 Candidatus Zixiibacteriota bacterium | reverse complement strand
GAAGAAAGTGGTCACCTTAAACTGCGTGGAAGGCTGGAGCGTCACCATACTGTGGGAAGGCGTTCTGGTGAGGGATTTGATCGGGGAAGCCGGGATCGACTCGGCCGCCAAGGTGATCATATTCCATGCCCACGATGGCTACTCCTCATCTTTCCCCTTGAATTACGTCGTGGAGAATGATATCATGATGGCGTACCGGATGAACGACCTGACCATGCCGCAGGAGAGGGGTTTCCCTTTTCAACTGGTTGCAGAAGGCAAGTGGGGCTACAAGTGGGTCAAGTGGATAACTGGAATAGAATTGTCGGCAGACGAGAATTATAGAGGCTACTGGGAAAGCTACGGATACTCCAATGACGGCGACTTAAACAAAGGTATCTTCGAGGAGGTACGGCCTCCGCCGGAATCGGGGAAGGAGGATTCAACGTCGCAGGGAGAAAAGGACAAGGAGAACTAAGAGGTTAAGGTGAAATCCGTAAAAGGTTAAATGAGGAGGTGTGAGATGACCGAAAGACTGCAGGTGTACAAATGCGACGTGTGCGGGAACATCGTCGAGGTTCTGCACACAGGAGTGGGAGAATTGGTCTGCTGCGACCAGCCCATGAAGCTTATGGAAGCCAAGACAGAGGATCAGGGCAAGGAGAAGCACGTTCCGGTGATCGAGAAGATGGATAATGGGGTTAAGGTCAAGGTCGGCTCGGTGCCGCATCCCATGGAGGAAAAGCATTTCATCGAATGGGTGACCGTAGACACCGATCGCGGTCCTTTCAGGAAGTTCCTGAAAGCCGGAGAGGCACCGGAGGCTGAGTTCCAGATCAAGGAGGAGGTGCTGGGAGCAAGAGAGTTCTGCAACGTTCACGGACTGTGGTCGGGGAAGTAGTAAAGGACGCTTCGGATAGCCGTCGTGCCGGGGACTCGAGAGGAGATTCTTCCGCTCGACCGCGGCATGACCCAAGTGAAGACATGCGAGGAAAGGACAACGGAACAGGTTAATCATAAACAGGAGGAACAATGGACCTCAACAACTTCAAAGAGGTGGTAACCTTTGCCATTCGTAAGGAGGCAGACGCCTACAATCTTTACATCACTTACAGCGATCTGGCCAAGAATCCCGGAACAAAGGTGATGTTCAAGGAGCTGGCTCAGGAAGAGCAGAAGCATCGGGAGATCCTGGAGGGAGTGGAGAAAAAGGACGTGTCGGAATACAAGATAGACAAGATCCCCGATCTGAAGATCAGCGATTTTGTGGATGACCAGGAGTTCTCGCCAGGCATGGACTATGCGGCCGCCCTGCGTCTGGCCATAAAAAGAGAAGAACATGCCTTCAAGTTGTACAACCACATCGGGTCGCAAACCGAGGACGCGGAGCTTAAGAAGCTCTTCGCGGTCCTGGCCCAGGAGGAATCCAAGCATAAGCTTCGTCTGGAAAGCGAGTACGATGAGAACGTGTTGATGTGGGCGTGATCGGCACATGGTGCAAGGAGCGACACAATGAAGGAAGATGAGAAGAGAATCTACAGGGAGGCCGAAGGCAAAGTCGGCCCGGAGGTGACCGTTCTGGAGGCCTTGGCCACCGCCATCTACAATGAACAGTCGGCCTTCGATTTCTACACCGGGCTTTCCGAGATCATCAAGAACCAAAGCGGCAAGGAGAAGTTCAAATTCTTGGCTGCCGATGAGAGGAGGCATCGGGAACTGCTGGAGGCTCACTACAAGAAGCTCACCAGCGGAAAGGAGTTTCCCTTCGATCCCGCCAAGCTGAAAACCATCAAGGTGGAGATCAGAGACAACACCACCGCCTCGGAAGCCTTAGACATAGGAATCAAAGCGGAAAAAGAGGCCTACGAGTTCTACAGCAGGAGCGCGGACGAAACTCAGGACGCCGATGCCAAGAAAATGTTTTCCATGCTGGCGGAGCAGGAGGATCGTCACTACAACCTACTGACCGCCGAGAAACAGGCTCTTACGGGCCAGTTCTACTGGTTCGACATCGGCACGCCCGGCATGATGGAGTATTAAGCCGTCGATCCTCTCTGATGGCATTTGGAGACGTCGGAGCGACGGGCGTGTTGCAGGGGTGAGTTAGAATAATAGGAGGTTAGAAAGATGAAGAGCGTAAAAGGAACCAAGACGGAGAAAAATCTCTTGACGGCTTTTGCCGGGGAATCGCAGGCGCGGAATCGTTACAACTACTTCGCATCAAAGGCGAAAAAGCAAGAGTACGAGCAGATCTCCGCAATCTTCGCAGAGACGGCGGATAACGAGAAGGAACATGCGAAGAGGCTGTTCAAGTTCCTGGAAGGCGGCGAGGCTGAGGTAACCGCTTCGTTTCCTGCCGGAGTCATCGGGGAGACTAAGGATAATCTGAAGGCCTCTGCTGCCGGAGAGAACCACGAGCATACCACCATGTACCCGGAGTTCGCCAGGGTGGCGACTGAAGAGGGCTTCAAAGAAATAGCCGACGTGTTCATGTCGATAGCCAACGCGGAAAAGCAGCACGAGAAGAGATACTTAGGCTTGATGGCCAACATCGAGAACGGGACGGTTTTCAAGCGGGATAAGCCGGTGAAGTGGAGATGTGGCAACTGCGGGTATATCCACGAGGGGACCGAGCCGCCGGACGAATGTCCTGCCTGCGCGCATCCCAAAGCGTACTTCGAGCTTCTGTGCGAGAACTGGTAAAACTGCCAGAGCTGCCTGAAGGTATCCTGACGCATATCCGAGCTTCGCATATTCCCTCAAATCGGGGGATACGCGAGGCGATTCGGATATGAGCGAGTCTACCAGATCGGACAGGGGTTGTACCCCTTTTCCGCTCAGACGGGTCTCCGTGACTGTAGAAGGGGGGCGAGGGTGCAACCCCCGCCCCAACAGGAGTTAAATAATGGAATCATTGTGAAAAAGAAAGACCGGGAGCAACGCAGTGATGGTTCCAACCAGGTAAACAAGACATCGAGCAAGTTGATTAGAGGGGTGTTGATTGCTGCAGGATCTCTTTTTGTGGGGCTCGCAGTCCTCGGAATATTCCTGCCTCTCTTGCCCACCACTCCGTTTCTCCTGCTGGCCGCCGCATGCTATGTTCGAAGTTCAAAAAGATTTTACAATTGGCTCTTGAACAATAGATGGTTTGGAAACTACGTCAAGAATTATCGAGAGAAAAAGGGGGTTCCATTAAGGGTAAAGCTCCTGTCGGTCTCCCTTTTGTGGATCACCATACTGTTTTCCGCTGCTTTTGTAGTTGACATTCTGCTGGTCAGGATTATTCTGATTCTGATCGCGAGTTGCGTCACCATACATATTCTCCGTATTCGAACTTTGAGGTGACAAAAAAGGTAGTTCTAACAGAGACCTGAGATGGTGTGGGAAACGGGAGACCGATGCGACTTCGCAAACAAGCGAGTCAAAAGGCGGACCGTGACTGAGAAGGAAGAAAAAGTGCGCTGCGGTGACGTCCTCAAAAAGCGCCAAATGGATTCCCTCCGATGAGCTTCGACAATTGACCAGCGAAGCGGTTCACAAAAGGTTGCGAGCCAAGTAAGGAGGATATACGCGACCCCGTAGATGTGATAAGGTGCGGTACCTTCCACCGAATAGAAGGAGAGATTAGGATGCCAGACATTCTGAATGTCGACAGCCTGCCGGATGAGTTTATCGACGACCCCAAGTTCGAATCACAGATGAGAACGCTCTACTTAGGAGCAGCAGCTGGCAGTGAGAAGATCTACGTCAACATCGATTACGTGAAGCCGGGGGCTAAAAGCGTCAAATATCATTCTCATTCGAAACAGGAAGAGTTCTTCTTGATTCTTGAGGGAAGCGGGACTCTGAGGATGAACGACAAAGAGACGCCGGTCAAGCAGGGGGACTTCGTGGCTAAGCCCGCAGGAAAGGAGATCGCGCATCAGTTTATCAACAACGGCTCAGAGGTGCTCCAGATACTGGATTGCGGACTGAATGAGGAAGACGAGACCATAACCTACCCCGACGACGGGGTGATCCTACTGAAGAAACAGAGGATGACCTTCAAGATCTCGGATGCGCTGAAAGATTGGTCGTCCGATCCGAACGGGTGAACATGAAAACTGAATGTCGAGGAGGAAAGTGATGGAAGCTATGGAGGCGATTCTCTCCCGTAGAAGCATACGCAAGTATACAACACAGCCAGTACCAGACGAAGTGATAAAGGAGTTGCTGGAAGCTGCCATGAGCGCCCCGTCTGCCGGCAATCAGCAGCCCTGGCACTTTATAGTAATCAAGGACCGCGGCATTTTAGACGAGATTCCCAATTATCATCCATATTCGGCGATGCTGAAAGAAGCCTCGGTGGCAATCTTGATCTGCGGCGACCTGAGGTCGGAAAAACACAAGGGATACTGGGTCCAGGACTGTTCGGCAGCGACGGAGAACCTTCTGATTGCCGTCGAAGCCAAAGGCTTGGGGGCAGTCTGGCTGGGGGTCTATCCCCGAGAGGAGCGGGTTGCCGGCATCCGAAAACTTCTGAGCCTTCCGGAACACATTATTCCTCTTTCACTGATCCCTGTGGGCTACAAGGGAGAACAGAAGCCCCCGGCAAATCGATACGACGCTTCCAGGGTCCACCACAACCGGTGGTGAACTGGCGTTCATCGGCGGTGCTTGGTGTGCGAAGAGCCAGGTACACACGAATAAGGATCGGAAAGATGGAGGTTTCTTGACTCTGAGAATCTACGAAAGGTTGAGCCAGGTATATGATCTGGATTGGAGTGAGTTCGCCAAGAAATACGTCAGCCTGATCAACGAGCTTCTGGATGAACGCAGCCTGGATTGTGCCCGGATTCTGGATCTTGCCTGCGGCACGGGCTCTCTCTGCGCGGTGTTAGCCAGGCAGGGTCACTCGGTCGTGGGCATAGACAGCTCCCCCGAGATGATCGAGAAGGCCAGGTCGAAGCTGCGCAAGAAGCATGACGCGTTCTTCGACGTGCAGGAGATGAGCCGGTTCTCCGTCGACGGCACCTTCGACTTAGTTACCTGCACCTTCGATTCCATCAACTACCTCCTTACCCCCAAAGAGTTGAAAGGAGCTATTGGGCGCATCTCAGGCGCTATGAAGGAAGCCGGTCTGTTCATCTTCGACTCCGATACCCATCGACACTATCTGAATCACCACCAGGGACAATACCATCGCCAACTGGCCGGAGAGTCCTTAGTCCAGAAGTGCATCTACGACCCGGAAAAGCTCATCGCCACGACGGTATTTGAGTTTTCGGATGGGTCCTTGGAGATTCACAAACAACGCCCTTATGATCTGCCGGAACTTGAGCCTCTTCTGGCCGGGGCAGGTCTTCGGATAGTCCACTCATTTGCGGATTTTGATGGGAGACCATTTGGTTCCGAGGACGAGAGATTGATATGTGTGGCTGAAAAGGCGGCAGTGGAGAAGGATTTATAGCTTCTCGTCTGCGTCTTTGCCACCCGGCGAATGCAGTTCAGACTGAGGAAAATCATGCCCAAGTATCACATGAAAAAGACCGAGCGGGAGATAGCAGAAAGAGATTCGTTAATTGATATCCTGAAGCGGGGCAAGTATACCATCATAGCCATGTGCCGGGAGGGGGAGCCGTATATAGTTACCCTCAGCCACGGATATGATGAGAACAGAAACGCCCTCTATTTCCACTGTGCGCTCCAAGGTCTCAAGATCGATTTAATCAGACATAATCCTGAAGTGTGTGCCACGGTGATAGAAGACAGAGGGTACAAGATGGGGGAGTGTACCCAGGCATATCGTTCCGTGGTCTTCTGGGGGAAGATGCATGTGGTGGAGGATTTGGAGGAGAAAAAGCACGGCATAGACGTTCTGTTGAATCATCTGGAAGACGAGCCTCATGAGGTCAAGGAGCGGAGTTTAAGGTCGGATGAAGCATACGAAGAAGTGGGAATATTGAGGCTGGATATAACGGAGATGACCGGTAAGCAGGGAGAATAGAAGGGGAGGATTAGTCGTGATGAAAGAGCTGGGGATTGACACAAAGGTTAAGCTCAACAACGGGGTCGAGATGCCCATCTTTGGACTGGGCACCTACCAGGCTCAAAGCGGCAAAGAGACAAGGGATGCGGTCCTGCATGCTTTACAGATTGGCTACAGACATATCGACACAGCCAGTATGTACGGTAACGAAGAGGACGTGGGAGCCGCTATCGCAGAGAGCGGCATCCCGCGAGAGGAGATCTTCGTCACCACCAAACTGTGGAATTCAGATCACGGCTACGACAGCGGCTTAGCCGCCTTCGAAAAAAGCCGCAGGAGACTTCGTCTCTCTTACGTCGATCTGTATCTGATTCACTGGCCGGTACAGGACCTGCGAAACGAGACCTGGAGAGCTCTTGAAACCCTGCTTAAAGATAGAAAGTGCCGGGCTATCGGAGTGAGCAATTACATGATCCGGCATCTGGAGGAGCTTCTGAAAAGATCCTCGACCGTTCCAGCGGTCAATCAGGTGGAGTTCAGCCCGTATCTTTACCAGAAGGATCTTCTGGAGTTCTGCCGGAAGCACGACGTCCAATTGGAGGCATACAGCCCTCTAACCAAGGGACACAAGTTGAATGATCCCAAGCTGGTGGATATTGCCTTGAAATATTCTAAAAGCC
>JBAUFO010000051.1:0-2858 GCA_049679185.1 Candidatus Zixiibacteriota bacterium | reverse complement strand
GAAGAAGGACAGGGACAAAAAGGACCTCAGGCAACAAATGTCCAAAAGATATAGTTTAGAGAAACCAAGTTTCTAAGAACATATCGTTGGCCTTTCCGGGGCCTCCCTTGGCCTCGGAAACTAAATGTGGCGGGAGTCAAATCCCGCCACGTTTATTTTGGGTCCCGATGTATCGATCTTGTGGGCTTCTGCCGGGTCTTACCGCGGTTGTGTCAGGTCTTGCTCACGGCTTGCCGTGAGTGTGACCTGACACCTATCCGAATCCGACCGCCAGGTCACACCCGCCAAGGCGGGCAAGACCTGCCGGAACAGAAAGGCGATCGCTTACTTCCCCTCAGAATCCCGGAAAACGAAGTGATCACCTGGGTTCTCGGCACAGAGGACTTCGGTCTTAAAGCCTCTGTCGGCTAACGTCTTTGCCATATCAGGGAAGAGATGCACCCGATGATCGGGATCCGACGGAAAAACCGCCCTGGGGCGGAGTTTCTCCATTAAGTATATCGACGCGCTGTCCTCCTCACCCGGTTCGGCTATGGGAAGGATGGCAATGTCCACTTCGCCGGAGTGCTGCGCCAGGAAGTCGATTTCGTCCTTGTACGCCTCAAACTCCTCGGGCCGGAAACAGGAATAGAAAATGACCAGCCCGTCAACCTTACAAAGATAAGCCAGCATGGGCATCATTCCCGGTATCCGGGCGGAGACAATCTGCATATCGTCAAAGGTTTTCTCTTCTCTTGCCTTCATGTAGACAGTTTTCTCGCTCCCTCTCCAGCGATCGCCTTCGTTATGAATGTAGGTGATGTTAGCGACCGAATCCTCGATCTCGTGGATGTAGGCTGGTTCACCCGGCTCCCCGTGGTAGGAGCTGTAGATGGCAAAGACATTCTGGTAGCCTATCTCGTAGGGAGTGAGGAAACCATTGGCCAGCGATGGTTGGGTCGGTCGCTTCACCCCGAACTCCTCGCTGTCGAAGATCAGCATGTGGTTTCTCGTTTTGACCGCCCAGCCGCGATGGGCCAGATACCAGGCAACGGCTTCGCCCTCCTCAAGCTCATCTATCAGGTAGGGAGATTTCCCGTAGTTTTCTTCCATGCCAGGGCTTTTCTTCGCTCCGCCTCCGATAAGCAGGTCTGCCGCAGCCTTATGGCCATACTTGGCCGCATAGAATAACGGCGTCTTCCCATGGTTGTCTTCTGCATTCACCTCTGATCCTTTGACCAGGAGAATATCCACCAAATCCTTGTAGCCTTTCAGCGCTGCTATGTGAAGAAGTGTCCTCCCGTCACGACTCTCAGTGAAGTTCACGTTGGCATGGTTAGCCAGCAGCAGGGCCACGATCTCGGAAAGCCCTTTCTCCACCGCCCAGCGTATGGGGGGATTCCCCTCTTCGTCCGGGGCATCGCGATCAGCGCCCTTTTCTATCAGGAGCTTGGCAACCGCCGGGCGCCCGCGCTTTATCGCGTTAATCAAGGGAGTGTTTCCATCACCTCTCAGTGAGCTTATATCCGCTCCCAGGCCGATCAGATATTCGGCCGCCTGGGTATGCCCGAACACGATCGCCATGTCCAGGGTGGTGTATCCAAACCGGTTCTTCTTATTGACGTCGAACTCCGCTCCCTTCTCGATCAGGAAAGGAGCGATTTCCAGCGTGCCTCCCTGGAGATCTCTGGTAAAGGCAAGGTCGAGCACGGTCGCGCCCATTTTCTCATTCAATGCGTTGATGTTCGCGCCCTGGTCGAGCAAGAACTCAACCACCTCACGGTGGCCTGCAAAGGTGGCCAGGTGCAGCGGCGTGAAACCTCCGCCATTCACCGCCTCGATCTCCGCGCCTTTTTCAAGCAGAAATTCGACCACCTCCAGATGCCCCCCAAAAGCCGCAGAGTGCAAAGGAGTACTGCCTCGCTCGTTGACAGCGCTCACCAGATCAGGATTTTCTGAGATCAGGGCTTTGACCTTGACCAGATCCCCCTCGCCGGCCGCATCGTGTATCTCCGCAGCGCAGACCGGAAAACTAATAAGCAGCAAAACCGCAAAAAAGGACAGCAAGCATACTCTCATCTTTCGCCTCCTTGAGCGTTCAACCCGACATACGACAAGGAACGACAATCTTATGAAGTTATACCTGCTGCCTGTGTGAATTGTTCCGCTCGGAGAACAGCAGAGGGCAGGCATTGCCAATGCTCCGCCGCGGTTGATGACTCAGACCTGTGGGGTCGTCAGGTCACACCCGCCAGGTTGCGTCCTCGTGGACCGGCAGGACCTGAGAGAATGCAGTAGGCAGATTAACCACCCCGAAGGGGTTGTCAAGCAGTCCCGTGGATTCATCCTGAACAGATTGATCGTGAAGGACACGCCTAACCTAAAAGGCTGATACTCTTGGGATTATCAGCGCGCGCCCCAAACCGCGCCCGTATGGGTGGGCAAGACGGGTTTCCTGGGCTTTAGGGTCGGTTGCAGAATTATGTAATAATCTTCACTAATAACTAATATAATGCGTATACATACCGAAGTAGAGAGAGAAAAGTTACGATAGGTTTTTGTAAGCTCGAAGTTATTCAGCCACGAAAGCTTATTTTGATGAGACTTTCGTGGCTTTTTGTATAACGGAAAGGAGGTGATTTTTTTGACGCAGGGTACAGTAAAATGGTTCAATGAGTCCAAAGGGTATGGATTCATTACTCCGGATGAAGGAGGACAGGACCTGTTTGTGCACTTCTCTGAAATACAGGGGGAAGGATTCAAAACTCTTCGTGAAGGTGACGGAGTTATGTTTGAAGAAGGACAGGGACAAAAAGGACCTCAGGCAACAAACGTCCAAAAGATATAGTTTAGAGAAACCAAGTTTCTAAGAACATATC
>JBAUFO010000050.1:0-11313 GCA_049679185.1 Candidatus Zixiibacteriota bacterium | reverse complement strand
GTATGTATAGTGAGGAGGAGGTAGAGAAATAACCTATGAGCCAGGTAAAAAACTCAGTCATACCCCAGCCGACAGGCGCACAAGAGGGCGGGAACTCCCTGGAAAAGGAGAGACCCAGGGAATTAACCCCCACTCAGATCGTGAAGGAGCTGGACAGATACATCATCGGGCAGGATCGGGCCAAGAAATCGGTGGCCATCGCCCTGCGAAACCGCTGGAGAAGGCAGCGGGTGCAGGGAGAGCTGAAAGAGGAGATCATGCCCAACAACATCATCATGATCGGACCCACCGGGGTGGGAAAGACGGAGATCGCCCGGAGGCTGGCGAATCTGTCAAATGCCCCTTTCATCAAGGTGGAGGCGTCGAAGTATACCGAGGTAGGTTACGTGGGACGAGACGTGGAGTCCATGGTGAGAGAGCTGACCGATCTGGGGGTGAGCATGGTGAAACGGGAGGAGGCGGATCGGGTTCGACCCAAGGCCGATTCACTGGCCGAGGAGAAGATATTGGACTATCTTCTGCCTCCCAAGCCTCGACGCAAGAGAACTGAAACCCCCACACGTGAATACAGTGCTCCCACACTCTCCTTCCCTGAATCGACAGAGGAGAACCCGGAAGAGAAATGGGAAAAGACCAGAGAGAAGCTGCGGGCTCAACTGCGAAGGGGAAAGCTGGACAAGAGAACCATCGAGATCACGGCCTCCGACGACAGGTTTCCCATCATCGAGGTCTTCTCCCCTCAGGGAATAGAGGAGTTGGGGGTCAACTTCCAGGAGATGTTCTCCGGCATGCTCCCCAAGAAGACCAAGAGAAGAAAGGTCACCGTGGCGGAGGCACAAAGGATATTGACCCAGGAGGAGACCGGCAGGCTGATGGACATAGACGCGGTGATCTCGGAGTCCATAGAGAGGATGGAGAATTCTGGCATCATCTTCGTGGACGAGTTGGACAAGATCGCCGGCGACAAACCAAAGGAGGGACCGGACGTCTCCCGCGAGGGGGTGCAAAGGGATCTGTTGCCGATAGTCGAAGGAACCAACGTGATGACCAAGTACGGGATGGTCAAGACCGATCACATACTCTTCATCGCTGCCGGCGCCTTTCACGCCTCCAAGCCCTCGGATCTTATACCGGAGATGCAGGGAAGAT
Organism: Candidatus Zixiibacteriota bacterium; assembly: GCA_049679185.1. GTDB lineage: Bacteria > Zixibacteria > MSB-5A5 > MSB-5A5 > SM1-73 > SM23-73-3. Next base: position 10,164 of record JBAUFO010000050.1, on the reverse strand, counting down.
TTCCCATCAGGGTGGAGCTGGACAGCCTGAACACGGATGATTTCGTTCGCATCTTAACCGAGCCCAAGAATGCCTTGATAAAGCAGTATACTGCGCTTATGGCTACCGACGGGGTAGAGCTTTCCTTCACCGATGACGGCATCAGGGAGATCGCCCGGATTGCCAATCTGGTCAACGAGAGGACGGAAAACATTGGAGCCAGACGGCTCCATACGGTGATGACCACACTTTTAGAGGATATAATGTTCAAGGTTCCGGATGTGAAGACCAGGAAGGTGAAGATCACCAGGCAGAAGGTGGAAAAAACCCTCAAGAACATAGTGGAGGACGAGGATTTAAGCCGATATATTCTATAGGCTTATGGAATAAAGACCGGCGTGAGCACTATGTGGCAACATTCTTCAAGATTGAAAGATTGTGTAGGCTTTTTCAAGGGAGTCCTCATTAGGGGACTCCCATAATAATTTGGAAGATGAATTGCTGTAGGTCGGATATGGGCGAAGCCCTATCCGACAAGCCCTTCTCCGAAACCCCGTCGTTGGCGGGGGATTTCGGACCTACAGATCAAACAATGAAAGACCTTTTGAGAATTTAAAGCAGGAGTGAATCTTGAGCAACTTCGAAAATCTTAAACGCACACATACTTGTGGAGAATTAAGGAAAGCCGATGCCGGCAAAACCGTTACCCTGAACGGCTGGGTGCACAAATGGCGGGATCATGGAGGTCTGCTTTTTATAGACTTAAGAGACAGATACGGGGTCACCCAGGTGGTCTTCAAGCCGGACCTTTTGGATGAAAAGACCATAAACGAGGCCTCTCACCTGAGGGCGGAGTTCGTGATCAGCGTGCAGGGGGAGGTCAATGCGAGGCCGGAAGGGATGGCCAACCCGGACATGGCCACCGGCGAGATCGAGGTGGTGGCAAACAAGATGACGGTCTTAAACCAGTCGAAGACTCCGCCCTTTGAGATCGTGGAGGAACCCCATGCCAGCGACGAGCTCAAGCTGAAGTATAGGTACTTGGACCTGCGTCGTCCGCCGCTTCAGTACAAGATCAAAATCCGGCATGAGGCGGTGAAGGCAGTAAGGGATTTCTTGGTGGAGGAAGGATTCTACGAGATAGAGACCCCTCTTTTAATCAGGAGCACTCCGGAGGGAGCAAGGGACTTTATCGTTCCCAGCCGGGTCAACCCGGGGAAATTCTATGCTTTGCCCCAGTCGCCCCAGCTTCTAAAACAGATCCTGATGATCTCCGGCTTCGACAAGTATTTCCAGATAGCCCGGTGCTTGAGGGACGAAGATTTGAGGTCAGACCGGCAGATTGAACATACCCAGATAGACATGGAGATGTCCTTCGTCACCAAGGATGACGTCTTCTCGGTGGTGGAGAAGATGATGGCCTACATGTTCAAGCGGGTTTTGGACGTGGAGATAAAGGCCCCCTTCCCCCGGCTCAGGTTCCATGAAGCCATGGCCAGATACGGCATAGATAAGCCGGATACCCGCTTTGACATGGAGATAACCGAGTTGACAGAATCCCTCAGGAACTCGCAGTTCAAGGTCTTCTCCTCGACCGTTGAAAAAGGTGGAATGGTCTGCGGTATCAACTTCAAGGGAGGAGGCAAGCTCTCCCGCAAGGAGATCGAGAACTTGGAGGGGGTGGCCAAGGAGGGCGGACCCAAAGGGCTGGTCTGGATGGCCAGAACCAGCGAGGGCTTCAAGTCCTCCATCCTGAAATACATAACCACGGAGGAGCAAAACTCCATTGCCGACCGGTTGAGTTTGGAAGAGGGGGACATCGCCTTCCTGATTGCCGACCAGCCTAACGTGGCCTTAGCCTCGCTGGGCAAGCTGAGACTGCACATAGCTCATAAATTCGACCTGTTGGATAATACCAAGTGGAATTTCCTGTGGGTATATGAATTCCCGCTTCTGGAGTACAACCCGGAGGAGGGTCGCTTCGATGCCATGCACAACATCGTCACCATGCCCTACCAGGAGGATTTAGGGAAGCTGGACCAAGGCTTCACTTCGTCTCTTCCGCTGGATCATCCTGACCATCCCTGGGTCGACATAAGAGCTCATCAGTATGATCTGGTATTGAACGGCGTGGAGATCGCCTCCGGGGGAATCCGTAACCATAAAAGGGAGTTGCAGCAAAAGATCTTGAATGCATTAGGCATCAATGACCAGAGGGCGGAGAGGATGTTCGGTTTTCTCTTGAGAGCGCTGGAATACGGCGCTCCGCCCCACGGCGGTATTGCCCCGGGACTGGACCGCATAATAGCCCTGATGACAGGATGTGATTCCATAAGAGACGTAATTGCTTTCCCCAAAACCACTCAGGCTTTATCATTGATGGATGGGGCCCCTTCGGAGGTGGATGAATGGCAACTCAAGGAGTTGGGGATAAAGCTGGAGAAGCGCAAGGAATGATTTTGGTCGAATGTCTAAGGAGACGAAGATAGCGAAAAGATTGGCACCAGCGCCTAACTTAAGTTAGGTGCTGGCTCGAAGTTGGGCTCGATCAATCGAGCCCCTACACTGTAGGGGTCGGATTTCCTATGGATCTGTAGGACATCCGACCCTAATGTGCCGAAGGATAAGAGGAACCATATTGACAAAACAAAAGAAAATCGACATAGGGGACGTGGATCAGAGGCTTCTTTTTGGGCAGGGGGGGGCGTATCTTCGCCTGATTCAAGACCAGTTCGACGCCAGGATCGTGGCCCGGGGCGATTCCGTTGTCCTGCGGGGCGAGGAGAAGGAGTTGAACCTCTTGGAGACCCTGTTCTGTGATCTGACCAATCAACTGAAGAAGAATCACAACCTCTCCGAAAGATACGTCCTCTATGCCATCAGCATGGTCAAGCAGGATGGTATCGGCCCGTTCAACGATCTTCAGGTCGGCTCTATCGTCACCTCAATAGTCACCCGGGAGAGGATAAAGCCACGCACCGTAGGTCAGAAGGATTACGTAAGGGCGATCGAGTCCTCGGACTTAGTCTTCTCCATAGGCCCTGCCGGCACGGGTAAGACCTACTTAGCGGTGGCCATGGCGGTGGCCGCGTTGAAGAAGAGAATGGTGGCAAGGGTGATTCTGGTGCGTCCGGCAGTGGAAGCAGGGGAAAGCTTGGGCTTCCTTCCGGGAGACATCCGGGCCAAGGTGGATCCATACTTGAGACCGGTCTACGACGCGCTCCACGACATGCTGTCTGCGGAGAAGATCCGCAAATTGATGGAGATGGGAATAATCGAGATCGTGCCTCTGGCATTCATGAGGGGGAGAACGCTAAACAACTCATTTGTCATCCTGGACGAAGCCCAGAACACCACGGTGGCCCAGATGAAGATGTTTCTGACTCGCCTGGGAGAAAATTCCCAGGCAGTTGTCACCGGAGACGTAACCCAGATAGACTTAGATGACAAAAAGGCCTCCGGCTTAGTTCAGATTCAGAAGATACTTAAGGGAGTGAAAAAAATAGAGTTTGTGTATCTCACCGAAAAAGACGTGGTAAGACACCGACTGGTGCAGGAGATCATCAAGGCCTACGAGAGATATGAGGGCAGACTCAGACCATCTTCGCGTTCCCGGTCATCAAAAGATGATGCCAAAAATGAGCGAGAGTGATTGATCTGAAGACTATAGGCCTGATGTGTTAACGGATGAAGGTATTAGGTTTCCATGAGTAGTGTGAAAAAACTGGTCTCCCCCCGGCACAACTCCGAGAGCAATGGTGCCGAGCTTAAAACCATGGTTTATGGTTTTCGGGCGCTTTTGGGTTTGATCACCATTGCAATCATCGTGCTTCTGTTTCCCATCTCCTCCATCTATGAGACCATAATTCTTCCGGCCGAGGGAAGCATATCCAAAGAAAACATCATTGCCCCCATTACCTTTCCCATCCTGAAGGGCGAAGAGGAGCTTAATCGGGACAAGGATCTGGTACTATCCAACCTTTCGGTGATTCTGGATTTCGACCGGGTCAAGGGGGATTCGGTTGAGACGGAAGTCACCAGGTTCTTCGCCCGCGCTGACAGCATCAACCAGAGCAACCGCCTTCCCGAATCCAGGATCAGGAGCATGCGCTTAGTCTTTCCCCACCTGGAAGAAGAAGGGATATTCGTTCTGAGCACGGATGAAGACCTGAATTCGTTTAGCTCTAATTTGCTTCTCATCCTCAAGGAATTCTATCAGGTGGGGATGGTCGAAAAGATCGAGGATCTGCCTTTTACGGATAATCGCAAAGCTCTCATCTTAGGTGGAGACGAAGAGATTGCCATCTCCGAGGACCAGCTATTGGACATCTCCAAGGCCAGGGAGAGGCTTCTCTCTTTGGCTTTGGTCAGGTTCGAGCACGACCAGCTTTTAGTCAAGGCCATGTACGAGATCGGAAGCCGTTTTCTGGTTGCCAATCTGACTCTGAATCACCACGAGATGGAGACCCGAAGACAGGCGGCGCTGGATGCGGTCACCCAGCACAAGGGAATGGTGTTGAAGGGAGAGATCATCCTGGCAAGAAATCAAAAGGTGGCCAGAGAGGATTTAGAGAAGCTTTACTCCCTTTCTCAATTCCGCATCAAAACCGGACTCAGGTCGGACCCCTGGCATTTTGTCTTCCCCCTTCTGGGAAGGATATTCTTCGCCGGAGCGGTGATCTTGGGTCTGGCTCTGTTTTTATATTTTGTAAAACCGGACGTTTTCTTCGACAACAGGAAGTTTGCGATGATCGTCAGCACCCTGGTATTGGAGATGATCTTAACCTATCTTATACTGTTCCGCTGGCAGCTCTCCGAGTATCTCATTCCCGTCGCCATCGCCTCCATGGCGTTAACCATCCTGCTGGACGTGGAGGTGGGGTTGGTTTTCACCTTCTGTCTGGGAATACTCCTGGGAGTGGTGAATTACTTTGATTTCAAGCTGGCCTTCATCACCATCGTGGCCGGGAGCTTGGCCTGCTTCAGCGTGAAGGAGGTTGCCCACAGATACCGGTTCTATCGTCCCATGCTTTATGTGTCCTTTGCTTACGTGGTGTTCATATATTTCTCGGAATCGCTGAAGCTCTCCCCCTCCGGTTCCATTCTCTCCCTGTGCGGGTACGGTCTTTTTAACGGTTTCATCTCCACCATCCTGACCATCGGGCTTCTGCCCATCTTTGAATCCCTGTTCGAGGTCACCACCGACATCACCCTTCTGGAGCTCTCCGATTTGAATCATCCCCTGCTCAAGAGGCTGTCGCTGGAGGCTCCGGGGACCTATCACCACAGCATAATCGTGGGCAATTTAGCAGAGGCGGGAGCCAAGGCCATCGGGGCCAATACCCTTCTGGCCAGGGTGGGAGCTTATTACCATGACATCGGCAAGGTGGATAAGCCGGAGTATTTCGTGGAGAACCAGATGGGAGCAAAAAGCAAGCATGAGAAGCTTACCCCATCCATGAGCGCCCTGATCTTAGAGTCACACGTCAAGGAGGGGGTGGAGATGGCGGAAGAGGTTAATCTACCCCGGGCGGTGATCGATTTCATCCACCAGCATCACGGCACCACCGTGATGAGCTATTTTTACAACAAGGCTTTAGAGCAGGGAGCCGGACAGGATTTGAAAGATGAATACCGGTATCCCGGGCCCAAACCTCATTCTAAGGAGACCGCCATAGTCATGCTGGCGGATGCGGTGGAGGCGGCTTCGCGCGTGCTGGAAGATCCAAAGCCATCCCGTATCAAGAGCCTGATAAAGAAAATCATCGATTCAAAACTGGAGGCCGGGGAACTGTCGGATTCCGACCTGACGTTCAAGGAACTAAGCGCCGTTGAGCACGCTTTCCTGCCCGTGCTCATAAGTATTTTCCATCCCAGGGTTGAGTATCCGGAGACGGCCGAAAAGACCGTCTGATCTTTTAAGCGGGCAGAAGCTACAAAGGAAACTTAAATTGAAAAAAAGCAACATTCAGAACGCTCACCCCGAACTTAAAATCAGGGAGGAGATGATTCGACTCCTGGTGAGAGATATCTTAGCATCGGAGAAGGCGGACTCGGGGGTGGACGTGATCCTAATCGACGATAAATTCATGAAGGAGCTGAATAAGAAGTTCACCGGGAGGAACGGGACAACGGACGTGCTCTCTTTTGGAATGAGGGAGGGTGAAGGAGACCCCACGGAATATCCCAGCTTGGGAGACGTCTACGTTTCCTTGGACCAGGCCAAACGGCAAGCAGACGATTACCGGGTCGACTTCGAGGAGGAAGTGGCGCGCTTGGTCGCCCACGGGCTTCTTCATCTCTTGGGATATGATCATGCCGAGAAGAGCGCGGCCGGCGTCATGAAGAAAACAGAGGAGACGTATTTGAAGAAGCTGGGAAAGCTCACTTAAGCGGACCTCTCCTAAAGAACTCAGAACATGAAACTCATTCATAAGATAACCCATTCCATACTTGGATTTCTCAATCGCCTGTTCCGCTACGCTCCGAAAAGGAGAAGGGCGGGGGAAGAGGATAGCGGAGAGACGTCCCCGGAGGAGATAGAGTCGTTCGCTCAGGCGACCGATACCGTGCTGGAGGAAGAGGAAAGGCAGATGATCCACGGCGTGGTGGAGTTGGGTGAGACCCAGGTAAAGGAGATCATGCGCCCCCGCCCGGATATGATCTGCGTGCAGGAGGATTCCACTCTCGATCAGATCAGGGAGCTGGTGAAGCAACATGGGCACTCGCGCATCCCCGTCTATGGTGAGAGCATCGACAGCATCACCGGAATAATCTACGTTAAGGATCTTTTTCTCCTACCTGCTGGGCAGGGAAAGACCCTCAAGTTGTCCTCGCTGGCCCGAAAGGCAAACTTCGTCCCGGAGACCAAGAAGGTGGATGAACTCTTAAAGGAGTTCAAGAAGGATAAGGTCCACATGGCCATCGTGGTGGATGAGTACGGTGGAACCGCAGGCCTGGTCACCTTAGAAGATATCTTAGAGGAGATCGTGGGAGAGATCCAGGACGAATATGATAAGGAGCTACCTCCCATTCAAAAGCTGGATGAAAAGACTTACCGGGTAGACGCTGGCGTGAGCATAGAGGACCTGAATGAAACCCTGGGCACGAAGATCGAGGAGAAGGAATTCGAGACCGTGGGTGGTTTCATCTACGACCTGGTGGGGAGCGTCCCGGAGCAGGGAAGAAAGCTGGAGCACGAGTCTGAGGGATGTGCGTTAAGACTCTTAGTTGAGAAGGTTGAAGGTCAGAGGATAAAGACCGTTCAGATCACCATCACTTCGCCATCCAAGATTTCCCCGAACAAGCCCTCTCAAGATGAGTAGCCAGGTTTCCATGGTAAGCTGTGCCGACTATGCTTACCCCAACGTCCAGTCGGCGGTTAGGGCCTGCTTCGACCGGATCGGTGGCCTGGAGAGGTTTGTCAAGAAGGACCAGACGGTCCTGATCAAGCCGAATCTGCTATCCGCCAAAGATCCCTCCCGCGCCATCACCACCCATCCTTCCGTAATCCGGGCGGTGACCGAACTGGTGCAGGAGCTGGGCGCCGTACCGATTCTGGGAGATAGTCCCGGAGGCGTCGACCGGGGTATCAAAAGAGTGTGGGAAAACACCAGGCTTTCAGAGGTTGCCGGGCAGACCGACGCCAAGCTGGTGGCGTTTGAGAGTTCAGGAGTGTACGGAAAGACCACGCCGGACGGCAAAACCTATTACATAGCCAAGCCGGTCATAGACGCCGATGTGATCATCAGCTTAGCCAAGCTCAAGACTCACACTCTTACCCTGATGACCTGCGCGGTCAAGAACATGTTCGGGTCCATACCCGGTTTCAGAAAAGCGGTCTATCACAAAGAGGCGCCCAAGCCCAAGGAGTTCGCCAAGGTAATAGTCGATATCTTCTCCCTGACTGAACCTGACCTCACCCTGGTGGACGCTATAGTTGCCATGGAGGGAGACGGCCCCTCCTCCGGCGATCCCAAGTACACCGGTCTACTCCTTGCCGGCACGGACGCGGTTGCCCTGGATATGGTGACGGCAAAGATCATGGGGTTCAAAGATGGGGAGATCGATATCACCAGAGAAGCTCAGGAAAGGGGTTTGGGTCCGGAATCCTTCGAGCAGATCGAGATTCTGGGAGAAGACTTAAGCCAGATTCCCCTCCCCAAATTTGCCCTCCCTTCTAATCGCCTCATAAGGATGATCCCCAATTTCCTTCTGAAGCTGGTTGGTCCATTCGTCTGGGTCAGGCCCAACATCCTGGACGGCAACTGCATCAACTGCAACATCTGCTTGGAGAACTGCCCCACCAAGACAATCCGCGCGGGCGAAAAACGACCCTCCTTCGATTACACCAATTGCATCAGCTGCATGTGCTGCCACGAGTTCTGCCCCGAGAAAGCGATTTACCTGGAAAAAAGCCGGATCGCCAAACGCATCGGTTGATGTGTTCCCTTCCGTAGCTTCGGGAGATGTAGCGGAAACCTTCAGGTTTCCATGCTGGAAGGCTGAAGCCCTCCGCTACGTGCGCGTGGAATTTTCTGCTCGCTGGGGATGTTATCATCCCCGGACAATCTGGTTTTTGGATGACAACATCCGCGAGGGGCCTTCAACATCAGCCGGGATTAATTCCCGCCTCTATGAGAACGGATTCTTCATCTCTTATCATAGATCAGGGCATTCAGCCCTGACCTCATGCAACCCTATGAATTGCCGAAAGGGATCTGGAGTGTCTGCCTTCAGGCAGACTATTTTGGACGGCCCCCTCACCCGACCCTCTCCCCAACGGGGAGAGGGAAATTTCCCTCCCTTTATGGGAGGGATTAAGGGAGGGTGAATAAGTCTGCTCGCTGGGGATGTTATCATCCCCAGCCAACCTTGCTCGCGGATGGCCATATACACCAGGGGCGTTGAAGACGAGGCGGGATTAATTCCCGCCACTATGAGGCTGTGCCGCAACTTTCAAAAACGTACACTTGTCATTCTTGAACGAAGCGAAGAATCTAATAATTAGGATAAGTTACGAAATCGAGATTCTTCCCCCGCCCTTCAACAAGCTCAGGGCAGTGAGCGAAGTCGAACGGCCAAAGGCGGGGTCAGAATGACATTGTGACACACCCTCAATGACGAAAGGGAAAATCTCCCTCCCTTTATGGGAGGGACTAAGGGAGGGTGAATGAGGTTTTTGGAGATTCAACTCTCCTTATACTGCAAGCGCTTATTCCTTGAAAAAAACCTTCAGGTTGGGGCAGGGGCTCGTCCTGCACTTCGTCCTGCCCTTCGGTCCTGAGACCTCAGGGTCGAAGGAAGACTCAGTGTCGAAGGAAAGGCTTGACCTGAAGGGTTAAACCCCTGCCCCATCAAGTCAGGAATTCTACTTCAGATTATTTCCGCCGCATCCTTGGGGATCCAGCCGCGTATTCCGTTGGGAAGCGAGATGCGGTACCATCCTTCGGCCTTCCCGTCCAACCGGAACTCCAGACCCTCATGGCCGCTGACCTGCAGGATGTAATCCTCTCCGGGGCCGCTTCTTATCTCCACCTGGGGCGCAACCACCACTCCGTGATCCACCGACTCGTAGTAAATCTTGGCCAGAAGGGAGGACCCGAATACCAGCATCAGGATCAGAACTGCGACAAACCCAAGTCGAAGATATCTCTTTGGCCCTCGGAAAAGCATCAGGATGCCAAAGCCCATAGAAAGGCTGTAGAAAAGGGAAGTTAAGACGGCAAACTCGTCTATGCTCCACAACTCCAGAAAGGAGTGCAACATATTGGATAAAGGATTGATCTTCTGCTCCTCGATTTTGTCTAAGGTGTACAGTTTGATGTAAGACAGATTGGCCTGCGCGTCTTCGTCTCTGGGTCTTAAGGCCAAAGCTCTTCTGTAATTTAAGATCGCTTTGCCCAGCTGTTTCTGGCGGAAATGGGCGTTGCCCAGGTTGTAAAAGACCCGGAAGTCCTCTATTTCTAGATTGAGGATCTCTTCATATTCTTCAATGGCCCGATCGAATCTTCCTTCCTCGTAACTCTGATTGCCCTTGTGGAAGAGCGCGCTTGCGGTTTCAAGGTCCGCCCCGGCTTCAGATTTTGACAACCACAAGGCCAGCAGTGCAAGGAATAAGATCTTTCTTTTCATAGGATTTTGGATTTTAAGGGCCGTTCGAGCATCCTCGATCCCGCTTAAGGC
>JBAUFO010000049.1:0-15247 GCA_049679185.1 Candidatus Zixiibacteriota bacterium | reverse complement strand
GTCGGCTTAGCCCTGCTTTTGACCACGCTGGCAGGGCTTTCCACCACCCTGGGCAGCCTTTTGGGGCTTGCCGTCCGCAAGCCGGGTCCTCGTCTCATGAGCGTCACCTTAGGATTCTCGGCCGGTGTGATGGTGCTGGTCTCCTTTGTCGAGCTTTTGCAGGGAGGCATTGAATCGATCGGGTTTGCTTACGCGAATTTCGGTTTCTTCATCGGAATCCTCTTCATCTTTCTCATCGATTACCTTCTCCCTCACCAGTGGGCAGGTCACCATGACGTCTCGGTAAGCCAAGATGAGAGCAGGCTGATGCGAATGGGCTTGCTGGTTGCGTTGGGAATAGGAATCCACAACTTCCCGGAGGGAATGGCCACCTTCGCCGGGACCCTGAAAGACGCCAAGCTGGGAGTTGCCATAGCTGTGGCCATCGCCATTCACAATATACCCGAGGGTCTGGCCGTGTCTGCCCCGGTCTATGCTGCCACCGGAAGCCGGAGCAAGGCATTCTTCTGGTCATTTATATCAGGCCTGGCAGAGCCGGTGGGAGCAGGCGTTGCCGCGGTCTTTCTCCTTCCCTTCCTCACGCCCGCTCTTTTGGGCTGGCTTCTGGCGTTCGTGGCAGGGGTGATGGTCTACATAGCATTCGACGAGCTTATCCCTACGTCCCGTTCGTACGGCCAGGAACACGCTGCCATATTAGGGGTGATCTTGGGAATGGCAGTCATGTCGCTGAGCTTGTGGATGCTGAAATAAAAGCACCCCCACTCCCTCTGTGAATCTTTAACCGTTTTCCAAGCGCCGCCGTGTAAGTCAGATAAAATTCTGGACAAAGATGGCCTCTTTCTATAGATTGGAGGCTACAGCGGATGCAGGCCAAAGGCAAACTGTCTTTCATAAGCAGATGTCTGGCAGCTTCGGAAACGAATCTGGTTATTCATTCCAATGATTCAAGCGAACGGAAGCAGGAGGATAAATCATGAACGGAAGTGACAAGAACTTGATTATCATCGGCGGTGGACCAGCCGGGTACGTGGGAGCCATCCGGGCATCACAGCTCGGCGCCAACGTAACCGTGGTGGAGAAAGAGGAGCTGGGCGGGACCTGTCTGAACGTGGGATGTATTCCCACCAAGGTATTGGCCTCTGCGGCTCACACCTTGTCAACGTTGAAGCAGGCCGGAAGATGGGGGCTGAAAATCCAGGGAACCGACCTGGACTTCTCCATGCTCATGAAGAGAAAACAGATGGTGGTAACCCGCCTGGTAACCGGGGTGAAAAGCCTGCTCAAGTCTCGCGGAGTCAAGGTCGTCAAGGGAACGGCAAGCTTTATCGACGAAAAGAAAATCGAGATCAAGCTGGAGGACGGGACAATCGAGAGACTGGAAGGAGACAAGTTTCTCGTTGCCACCGGATCAGTTCCCATAAAGCTTCCCATACCCGGAATCGAATCTCAAGGGGTGATAGACAGCACCGGTGCTTTGTCCCTGGCTGCCATACCCGAAAGCATGCTGATCATCGGAGGCGGTGTCATAGGGTGCGAATTCGCCTACATCTATCATTCTCTGGGCACAAAGATCACCATAGTGGAGATGCTCCCCCAGATTCTGCCGGAAGAGGACGGGGAGGTCGCCGCCGCCCTGAGGACGTCTATGGAAAGAGCGGGAATCAAGATATTCACCGATTCACAGGTCGCTCGAATAGACTCAGGAATAGAAGGCGCCAGGAGCGTCACTTTCTCCGGACCTGATGGAGATTCAACCGCGGAGGTTGAGAAGGTTCTAGTCTCGGTGGGAAGAAGGGCCAATACTGCGGACATGGGATTGGAGAAGCTTGGTGTAAAGATGGACAGGGGGACTGTCATTGTGGACGATCATCTTCGAACCAACATCCCACACGTTTTCGCCGCGGGAGATTGCATCGGCAACTGGCTGTTGGCACACGTTGCCTCAATGGAAGCCGAGATAGCGGTGGAGAACACGATGGGTGAGAGCAAGAGAATGGACTACACGGCTGTTCCCTCATGTGTTTTCACGCACCCGGAGATAGGAAGCGCAGGGCTGAGCGAGAAAAAAGCAAAAGAAAAGGGACTGGAAGTAAATGTTGGCAAATTCCCCATGGTAGCCTGTGGCAGAGCCCAAGCAGAAAATGAGACAGAAGGCTTTGTCAAGGTTGTAGTGGAAAAAGCCTCCGGAAAGATATTGGGCGCGCAGATTCTGGGCCACAGAGCTACAGATTTGATCGCCGAGCTAACCCTGGCCATCCAGATGGGCGCGAAAGCCCAGGATGTAATTGACACTATCCACGCCCATCCCACCTTGAGCGAACCGACAAGAGAAGCCGTTTTGAAAGCGGAGGGCAGACCGATCCACATGATGTAGGTTTGCGTTTTCCTGTGGGGAAGACCAGGCGCGTCTATTGAGAAGGTTGCTCTCCTCTTTTGAAGAGTTTCACTAGTTCATAGGGCTCGGATCGGGTGTTCCTAACGAGGATAGCTATACTCCAGGTTCCTTTGCCAAACTTGTCTATTGGGAGTGAGATCACAAACGAACTATCGCCCCTGACCTCCATCTCCTCCTCATAAACTTCCTCAGGTTCCTGTAAAAAAAGGAACCTCGTGCCCGGGTAGCAGAGCACCTTCAGGTACCTGGCATTACACTTTCCCTCTATTTCCGCGGAGACTAACCGTCCCGTCTCGTCACCAGGGGAGAGCGCGATTTCCTCTCTAATCAGATAGTCCATGAAATAGTTTGAGAAACAGATGTAGGTACAAGTCGCGTTCTGTTTGCCTTCGGCATGGGCGATGGCGACGGACAGATTCTTGCCATCTAGCATTTGTTGTCTGATTTCTCCTTTTTGCCTCAGATGGGCCAGGACCTCGAGAATAGTCGTGTCTGTAAACAAGTAGCATTTTCCCGGAAGGCTGGGAAGCAACCTCTTAGTGTTTTCTGCCACCGTGGGGGAATCCTTCTCAGCTTCAACCAGCTTTGTCAACTCTTCTCTGATCGCGCTTGACAACTCACCGTTTAGGTGAAGCGGTGTCAGGTCCTTTGTCTCTCGCTGCCAGTTTATTACGTCAAAGGCCTCCTTTTCCTCCGGTGAAAGCTTCTTGAGCCAGTATTCTTCGTTGCCGGGAGACGCCGAGCCAAGAGGTATCACCAAGAGAAGTAGGGGGAGTAGTCGGAAACCGTACGTTTTAATCATATTCACTCTTTCACCTCGTTCTTGTTGGGGTGGGGGTTGCATCCCCACCCCACCCTTTTGCGGACAGGGGCTCGCCCTGAAGGCTCGCCCTGAAGGGTACAACCCCTGTCCGAACGTGAGAATTCATCCCGCCCGCCCCCCGGTCAAGCTGAAGTCGAAGATTCCGCTCAGACGGGCGTCCGTCTAGACGCCTCGGCGGGGCTTGACACTCCAAACCGCCGTTCTCTATATGAACCGACTTGATTATAAAATATCTCGCGCAGAAGTGCAAACATTTTGTTTGATGCGTTCTCTCTGGCGTAAGTAGGCTAGACATTATCTTCAAGAGAGCCTCTGGCGAAAAATCTCTGTTTCCTTCCCGTCGAATTTGCTATCTTGTACGATGACAAAAAGGGAAAGGAGTAAGCGATGAAATGTCTTCCGGCTTTTGCGTTAATCTGGCTCATGGCGACCGCTGTCGCCGCGGATGATTTCAGCCTGTGTGACAGCGCCCTGTCGCAGATAGGACTAACCTGTGAAGAGGTCAGATTCGATCAGGACGAGATGGCTAACTGGGGAGGTGACCTGTGGCGGACGCATTATTTCACCATGTTCCACAAAGACCCGCTTAAACTGCCCAAGTACGGCGAGTTGAATCTGAAGAGATTCTCGAACGACGTCACCGACATTACCCGGCTTCTCTCTTGGGCCGGAGCGCGAGTCGATTACACAGTCTATCGAGGACTGATAGGAGACCAGTTGGAGAAATACACCACCTACCCTGACTCAGTGCTAAAGCCATCGATCACAAAAGACAAGAATGTCTTCGCGGGAAAGGAATTCGGTCCGCTGAGAAACAACATAGATCTTTTCTACTCAATTGTTGACGATACCAGCCACTTGTTCATAAACGCTGTTAACGAAATGGAACAGCGGATTTCAAGGCAGGATCTTTTCGAATACTTCGTTCAGGAGAACGAGGAATACGATCAGGTGATTGAGGAGGTGGCGTCAACGGCTGATTTTAACCGCCTGTATGCCGGCGCTCAGGATATCGCGGAGGCTGTCAGAAGGATGGCTGACTCGCTTGAGTTTGCCTCCTTCCCAGCCAGAAAGACGGAAATAATTACCGACAGAGGGCTGATCGTGGTTGGAACTTCTGGCAGGGACGATTATGAATACTCCGAACCACCGCTTCTTATAATCGACGGCGGCGGTAACGACACCTACCGCTTTTCCGGCTATCCGGAGAAGTATCCTCTCTCGGCAATCATAGACCTGTCCGGGAATGACAACTACGTGTCCTCTGATACCACTCAGCCCGGTATAGGTGGAGCTCTGATGGGCATGTCAGTCCTAGTGGATAAGGCGGGAGACGACTACTACGAGGGCACCACCATCACCCAGGGTTGCGGAATTTTCGGAGTTGGCATCCTGCTCGACTACCAGGGAGACGATACCTACGTGGCGGAAAGCTATTCTCAAGGCTGCGGCGCTTTCGGAGTCGGAATAATGGCTGACAGTTCAGGAAACGATTCGCTCTACTGCGTCGTCCTTTCCCAGGGATTCGGCTACAGCAAAGGGTGCGGGCTGCTGATCAATTATGAGGGGGATGACAAATACGTCGCGGAAGATGATACCGTCATCCATCCGGCATCTCAAACCGAGGAGCATAATGCCTCTTTGGCTCAAGGTGTCGGCTTTGGCAAGCGAGCAGATTATATCGATGGTCACAGTTGGGCAGGAGGTGTGGGTATACTCTGCGACGTAAAGGGAGACGACGTCTACTCCGCTGGGTTATGGGCACAGGGAACCGCGTACTGGTTTGCCGTGGGCATGCTCCTGGACGGCGGGGGCGATGACAGCTACAGCGGTATCTGGTACGTACAGGGTTCAGGCGCACATTTCGCCGTTGGATACCTGGATGATTTCGGCGGGAACGACAGCTATAATGCCACCACCAATATGGCCATCGGCGCGGGACATGACTTCACTGTCGGTTACCTGAACGAAAGGGGTGGAAACGATACCTACGACGTACCCAACCTCTCTTTAGGCGGGGGAAACGCTAATGGCATCGGTATCTTTCATGACCACAGCGGTGATGATGTCTACACCACGCACGGCGGAACGACCCTGGGCCGGGCGAACGTTTCCAAGAAGGGAGCGCGGGAATTGCTTCACGTGTTCGGGATATTCATAGACGGCAGCGGGAACGATACCTATAACGAGGAGAATGCCAAGAACAACACCCGTTGGATCAGCCCCAAGACCGACCCGGAGGGCAAGAATCCGTACGAAATCGGAGTAGGAATAGATCGGTAGGAGTTCCGTTGGTAACGGACACCCTCTCCGTTACCAGATAACGTCACGGACGAGGTCGTCCGCCCGGACGCCCCGACGGGCTCGCATGGGGGCGGTCGTCTGACCGTGACGAACAAAAGGAGCCCGCTCATTTGGAGTGTCCGCCTTCAGGCGGACCTGAATTGGAGTGTACCTCGCCACTGGCAGGTTGTTCCCTCCCTTTATGGGAGGGAACAAAAGGGAGGGTGAAAAGCTCGTAGGGACAGCCCTTGCCTTGGCACTGAGGCTCGGCACGAAGTGTGCCTGTTCGGCTTTCCAGTTCGGACAGGACCCCGCCATGGCGGGATTTCACAAGTTCAACAAGCCCTGAACCGCACGGTTCGGGGCAAGCTATGTCCCTACGAACACATAGGGCAGGGCTGAATGCCCTGCCCTATGTGCGAATGCCTACGTCCAAACTCATAGGGGCGGGAATTTATCCCGCCCGAATTTTGTCTACGTTTTCCCCACCACCGCTACCACGTAATTCTCCGTATCCAGGTATTTCTCCGCCACCTGCTTAACCTGCTCGGCGGTTACCTGTCTTATGTGGTCGATGTATTTGTCGTCGTAATCGTAGCCTACCTCTTTGAACTCGTTCACCGACAAGAAATATGCCTGGTTCACGCGGGAGAGCCGGTAAAATAACATTCTGCCCCATATCCCGTTCTTCGCCTTCTCCAGTTCTGCCGGGCTGACGATTTCGTCTTTCATCTTATCCATCTCAGCCAAGATTCCCTTCAGGGCCACATCGTAATTCTGTGGCTGGGTACCGATAGCCGCAACAAACCATCCGAACTGCTTGTCGAAATTGGCCGACGAGCCAACCGAGTAAGCCAGGCCCTGTTTTTCTCTTAAATTCAAAGCCAGCCGGGAGGAGAGAATCGAATTCATCACCTTTATGGCGGGAACTTCGCCCGAGAAGATTCCGGGAAGAGGCCCACCTAAGTATATGTAAACCTGCTCCTTCTCCATCAACTCTTTGGCGTGAATGGGAACAGTCAGGCTGTCCGGCGCAGGAATATTGGGAGCGGGGAAATCGACCTTTTGCATGTCGCCAAAGGTGCTCTGGATTCCTGCCATCATCTCGTCGGCCGGAAGATTGGTCACCACTGTGACGATCATATTGTTGGGCGAGTAGAACGTCTTGTGAAACGAAACCAGATCGTCGCGGGTTATCGTTCCGATGGTGCGGGGCGTTCCCATTATCGGTTTGCTGTAAGGATGATCTTCAAATAGTGTTGCATAAAAAAGGTCTCTTACGGTTTCGCGCGTGCTTCCCTTCTTTCTTCCCAGATGCATCATCATCTCCCCTCGCACCTTCTCGATCTCCTCCTCCGGGAAGCTCGGATTTTTTACGACGTCCGAGAGAAGCTCGATTCCAAACTCGGCAAACTCGTCGATGGCCTGAAATTTGATGAAGGTGTAGGAATGTGTGGTATAGACGTCATCCATGGGAATCCAGGGGTTGTCCACCAGGGTGATATCGGCGCCGATGCTGGATAAGTCCTCTGATATCTTCTCCGCTGATCGGTTACTGGTTCCTTTCAGCAGCATGCGATTGGTGAAATCCGCGATGCCTATTTTGTCTTTAGGCTCCATGGCAGAACGGTTCTTTCCCAGGATGTTTATTCCCAAGACCTTTGAATCGGGATTGCTCTTCACCACAACGGTCAGCCCGTTGGGTAGTTGCTGTTTTATGACACCTTTTGGTGTCGGTGCACCGCAGTTGAGCAGGCAAAGAGTAACGAGTAACACTAGCGAAATGGCAAGATACAACCTTTTCATATCCTCCCTCCGATGATTGTAGTTGCCCGATTTACTGGGCTTGTTTTCGGAGTGCATCCCGCCAACGGCGGGATGCGGTTTCTCCAGAGCTCAAAAAACCGCGAAAGCCCCGCATAGCGGGATCTCCGCCCGATCGCCCGGACGGGCCCGTCCGGGGGCGTCCGTCTGGACGCTTCGCTCCGACAAGCTTTCGCACTCTAAATTCATTGATCTATTCTTCAACGGGTTTTACTACCGTGGCGATGTACCTGGGATCAGAAAAGTATTCTTTCGCCACCGCCAACACCTTCTCTGGTGTTACCTTTTCCAGGTTATCAATGTAATTCTCCCAGAAGTCCCAGCCGGAGGTCACCACCACCGGGGCAACCATCATCCCGTAAAAGTGAAGCTTCTCCTCCTGATAGTAGCGATGAGTCTTGGAGGAGACTATCACGCCCTGGATGCGCTTCTGCTCCGGAGGAGTCGAAGCTAAATCCTGAAGCACCTTTACCGTGGCGTCAAGAATCCTGTCCACCTTAGCTGGCGAATCGGTGACGATGGAGAGGTTCAAGGTGGAGAATTCCTTTTGAGTCTCCAAATGAGCTGAAACGTCGGTGGCTAAGGGATCAGTTCCTTCTTTCAAGGCTTGGGTCAAGGGAGAGGTTTCTCCCAGATTCAGAATCTCGGTCAGCATGTCAAAGGCATAGTAATCCGGATGATCGTATCTGGGACCTTTAAGGCAGAGGTTCACATAGGTGTTGTGAGTCTGAACCTCCTTGTACTTAACCTCTCTTCCACTCGGAGGAATCCACCCCACCTGTTTGGCTAAGGAGACCGGCCGGGCTTCCTTCCCACCGTAATACTTCTCCAGGAGCTTCTTCAACTCCTCGGTCTGGAAATCTCCGATCACCAGGACAACCATATTGCTCGGCTCGTAATAGGTATGATAATACTCGATGATCTCTTCTTTGGAGATGTTGGAGATGATACCCTCCGATCCTAACACCGTTCGGGTATACGAGGTTCCTTTGTAAACCTCGGCATCGAAGAACTTCTCCACCTGATAGTCAACGTTGTCCTCCGACTTCTTGATCTCCTCGATAACCACCTTCCTCTCCTTGGTCAGCTCGCTGTCGGGAAAGATGGAGTTGAACAGCATGTCCGACTGGACCGCCACCCCGGTTTCGATGAACTCATTTGGCATCAAAACCATGTAACAGGTGACCTTCTTGCCGGTGAAGGCATTGATGTATCCCCCCTTGGCTTTGATTCCCTCGGTGATGTCCTCCCGGCTTCTGGTCTTGGTTCCGTCAAAAAGAAGGTGTTCCAGAAAGTGAGTAACCCCGTTGTTGGCGTCGGTCTCATACTTGCTTCCCGCATTCACGTAGACCATGCAGGCGATCATGGGATTGGCATGTTTCTCCACAAGGACCACCTGCATCCCGTTGGGAAGCGAATACTTAGCGGCCCTGCTCTCCAGCGCCTGACCCTGCGCCGGCGTTGGCAATAGCAGGCATAAAAGCGCAAAGAACATCGCATACTTAACGATCATCTTCTCCTCCTAAAGAATAGAGTTCATTCGGTATAAACGCACGTATTTTCGATATATTAGGAGACGCCAAAAAATTGTCAAGGTAATTCTTGACAATCCGTAATTATAGTGTATATTCACGTTTTGATATTTTAGGCTATTACGTCAGGAGAAAACCAAAATGAGAAGGTCGCGACTTTATCTGATACTATTGATTTCGTTTTTGATCCTTGCTTCTTTGTATGCTCTTTACCCCAGCATTAAACTGTGGAGCATGTCCGAGGCGGACAAGGAGCATATCCGTTCCACAGAACCCCAGGATCTGATCAACTTAGAAAGAAAGGCCATAAAACTTGGTTTGGATCTCAAAGGTGGAATGCACGTGGTCCTGCAGGTGGATAAGTCCAAGCTGAACGAGAACGAGAGAAGGGACGCTACCGAGAGAGCGCTGGAGATTATCCGTAACCGGGTGGATCAGTTCGGGATAACCGAGCCGTTGATACACAAGCAGGGTGGAGATCGAATCGTGGTGGAACTGCCGGGCTTACACGACGTGGAAAGGGCTTCGGCCCTGATAGGACAGACCGCCCAGCTTGAGTTCAAGTTGATGGAGACTCCCGAAAACACCGTCTCGCTCCTGAAGAAAATCGACGCAGCGCTGGCTCAGGCAGAGACTACTCTGATCGAAGAGGAAGAGACCGAGACCCCGGAGGATACAGTCGAGGAAAAGGGGAAAGAAAGCGACGTGGTGAAGGACCTTTTTGGCGAAGCGGAGGAGGAACCGGATACCACTGAGGACACCACCTCCTTCTTGGAGGAGGAAGAAGAACCCTATTTTGAGGAAAGGCCTTTCACTCAATACTTAGAATCGTACGAGGGACGATCGGGGTTCATGGTGCTGCAGGGGGATAAGCCCATGGTGGAGCTGCTGCTTAGCCGACCCGAGGTTCAGGAGCTCATCCCCAAGGACGACGAGTTTGCCTTCTCCACCCGGGCGGAGACCTTCCAGAATCAGAAATACTGGGGTCTTTACCTGCTCAAGAAGAGATCCGAGCTTTCCGGCAAATACTTGGTGGATGCCAGGCCGACCTACGATCAATTCCGAAAGCCGGAGGTCCAGTTTACCTTGACCAAGAAGGGCGGCAGGATATTTGCCAGGGTTACCGGCGCCAACATAGACAAGCCCCTGGCCATTACCCTGGATGGGAGGGTGGAGTCGGCTCCCATCATCCGCTCCAAGATTCGGGACCGGGGCGTGATCGAGATGGGGGGCGTGGCCAGCATCGAGGATGCCACCGATCTCTCCATCGTGTTGAGGGCAGGTGCGCTTCCCGCGCCGGTTAAGATAATCGAGAACCGGGTGATCGGGCCTTCCCTGGGGCAAGACTCCATCCGCAAAGGCACCACCTCGGTGATTATCGGGTTCTGTGTGGTATTGTTGTTCATGGTCATATATTACAGGCTCTCAGGTTTGATAGCTGACTTTGCTGTGCTTCTGAACCTATTCTTTCTGATGGCTGCCATGGCCGCGTTACACGCCACCCTGACCATGCCCGGGATAGCCGGCATCATTCTCACCGTGGGTATGGCGGTAGATGCAAACGTCTTGATCTTTGAGCGTATTCGAGAGGAAATGCGTACCGGAAAAACCATCCGGGCGTCTATAGACGCTGGCTATAAAAGGGCGCTTACCGCTATCATCGACGCAAACATAACTACCCTTATAACCGCCGCGGTCCTTTTTAATCTTGGCACTGGACCGATCAAGGGATTTGCGGTGGTTTTGAGTTTGGGAGTTTTGATAAGCTTATTCACTGCCGTGGTTATAACCAGAGTAATTTTCGACATCCGAAAAGGATACAGGGCTTTGAGCATATAAAATTGAACGCAGTGAAATCCGTAGGGAAGGAGCCTGGGAAGAATGCTTCAGATACTGAAGAAAACCAATATCGACTTCATCGGGAGAAGATATTATGCCTTTGCCATTTCCGGCATTCTGCTGGTTTTTGGACTTGCCGCCTTCGTGGCGATATTTTTGGGAAGGGCGGATTTGGGAATCGACTTCGCCGGTGGCACCATGCTGCAGGGGTATTTTGAAAAAGAAGTGAAGATTGGAGAACTAAGAGCGGCTTTGAGCAGAAATGGATACGATAAGGCATTCATTCAATCCCTTCACCGGGAGAATGCCAACTATTTTATGATCAGGGTGAAAGCCACCACCGACGAGGACGTCACCAAGATATCCGGAGACATCTTGGGCCTGCTGGACAGGGAATTCCCGGACAGCAAATTCAACTTGGACTCGGTGGACGGAATCGGCCCGGCCGTGGGCAAAACCCTGCAGAACCAAGCCCGCTGGGCCGTTCTGATCGCCCTGGCTGGAATCCTACTCTACATCTGGATAAGGTTCGATTTCAGATTCGGGGTAGCCGCCACCATCACCACCCTTCATGATGTGTTGTTGGTTTTGGGTATACTTTTTATATTGCAGAAGGACATCACTCTATTGGTGGTCACCGCACTGTTGACCTTAGCTGGATATTCCTTGAATGATACGGTGGTGCTGTTTGACCGAATCAGAGAGAATCTGAAGCTCTTCCGAAAAAAGGGTAACTTTCCCAACACCATAAATGCCAGCATCAACGAGGTTTTGAGCCGGACCATCATCACCTCCCTTACCACCTTTGCGGTTGTTCTCACGCTCTTTTTGGTGGGGGGAGAGGTGGTGCATGATTTTGCATTAGCACTGATGATAGGGATTGTTGTGGGGACTTATTCCTCTATGTTTGTGGCCAGTCCCATCATCATGGAGTGGGAGAGGAAATCACCCAAGAGATTCAAATAGACAGGATCATACAGACTGTGAAAAAACCGCCCGTTTGTGGGCGGTTTTTTTTGATGCTAGGGCATTATGCAGAGCATCGTCACCATCTTGCCTTGCCGCGATATGGGGTGCTACGACGCGGGGCGCCTAGTCGGTCAATTGTATCGTCACGTATGCGCCGGTACGCGAATCGACCCAAACAGATTCCTCTGAAGCCGTCGAATAGGAATCGTGCAAGACCCAAACACCAACCTCTCTTGTGATAACGACTATCCCGATCTGATTACCCTGGTCATCATACTTGGCCGACTCATGCCCGAACGGCAAACAGTCTTGACTTATCTCGAAATAGCCGTCACTCCCGGTCGCGGCATGGGACTGGAGACCCTGGGGGGAGTCATATCCACTGTAGGAGTATGAAAGAACCATTGAGTTTTCCGCCTGCCATTCCCCTGCATGCAGGCAATAGTAGTATACTCCGTTCAACACAAGGTCGCCTTCCTCGTTCTTGCCATCCCAATTCACCGTGAAGGAACCTCCCAGCATAACCTCATCAATCAAAACCTTCACGGTATCTGAGCGGCAGTAATCCGTAATCCAGAGCTTGACGTGACACTGCTCGGGCAGCGTAAAGGCTATGTCGGTGGAGGGGTGAGGTCGGTTGGGACGAAGCAGGTGCTGGACACGAGGGCTGTTCCCGTCACCTGCCGCAGCCGGGGACGAACCCGCATTCTGAAAGTTGTAGGTCAACATGATAGCCGCGTTCGAGATGCCCCCGCCGGAAGCGTCAACTACCCTTCCGCGAATCGAAGAACTCTCGTCCTCCTGCGACTTGGTCGATTTACTGCAACCGACCAGCGCCAACAGTCCGAGAATCGCTAGAATCCCAACTAGCACAAGCTTTGATCTCATCTGATGCCTCACTTGGATTGGCCCTTTGCCTTCTCTCCTTTGAGAGGGAGGACATGCAAAAAACGTTATGGTCATCTGCGCGGATTATGTGTTTGTATTATATCTGCACTGATTGCTCTCTTGCCTTCTGTTTGATAGCAGCTATGGTGGCCACTGCCAGCGCAAGGATCATCTAATCACTTTTTTCCGAGGCACAAATAAGATACCCGTTTTTCTTCCGGATGTCAAGGTTTTTTCCCGCAAACTCTGTTGGCATTGTGTCAAGCTAATTGTGTAAATTCGTAGTTGGGCACATCCTGGGGTTGGTTTATGACATAAGCGATTAGACCATATATGATTCTTTCTGCGCTTTTGGCGTTGTTGAAGGACCTCATGGGTATTATTCGTCTTCGCAACTCTTGGAGATATCGTTCTACGGGGTTGTTGGTCTTGAGCATGGTCCGAATGGGATCAGGATACTCCAGATAGACCAGGCAGTGCTCAAACCCTTTCAGTAAGTTTCTCACCGCCTGTGGCTCTTTTGCCGCCCACTTGTGGCAGAAGAGCCTTAGCCTTTTTCTGGCCTGGGTTGCCGTCGTGGCCTCAAAGATGTGCAGAGCGTCTGTGATGATGCGGTGGCGGTGACTTTTGTTTGCCAGATGTTGACTTATATCGTTGGCCTTGTGAAAGGTGCACGGCTGGTGAGATACCCGAGGATACAAAGAATGAATGGCCTTGACCAAACCCGGCGCTCCATCTGATACCATCACCTCTAAGTTCTCACCCTTCATCCCTCGAGCTTTCAAATCACTCAAAAAACCCCACCACCAAGACTCCGATTCACTGTCGGCTAACTGAAAACTCAAAAGCTCTTGACTGCCGTCCTGTTTAACACCCAAAGCCACCAGCAAAACCTTCTTCACCTTAACCGGCTTGCTTAAGGTGATCCACAATCCATCCAAATACAAGAACCGGTAATCATCTCCTAACCAGCGCCGGTGATACTCCTGTACCTGATGATCTAACTCCTTCACCAAGTTGGATACCACCTGAGGACTAATCTCCGCACCAAATAACCTCCTAAACCACCTGATGCTCTTGCGGGTGGAATGTCCCAATAAAAATGCCTCTAACAATACTCGATCCAACGCTCGCTGACGACGACGATACCGCTCCAATACCTCAGAATCAAGTCCACCCTCTCGTACCCGGGGAACAGACAAACCTTCTATCCAACCGTAACTGGTCAATAAGTCCCGCACGTAACTGCCATTCCGATACCCCCGACGCCTCGGACTATGCTTATACCTGCCACAGCCAACTCGCCTCCCCTGCTCAACAACCAACGCCCGCTCCAGTCGAACCTTAACAAAACGCTTGGCCTCTCCTTGCAGATCCCTCCAAAAATCCTTGACTCCAAACCAACCATCCCGTAAATTGCCTTCCGAGAAATCCAATTCTCGCTCCATAGGGCATATCCTCCTTTCTATCATTCCACTAAATGGATATGCCCTTTCTACTTGTCCCTCCAAACACAATTTTACACAAAAGAATTTACACAATATCTGTTGGATATTATCGCGTCACCGACGCTGTGGCTTGAAACAGCGGGTTTGGAGACAAACACAGACGCTGGGGAGACGTAGGTCCGAAATCACAGGCTTAGGCGGGCTCTCAGACGAATTCTTGCGCTGGCAAGGGACGAGGCGTCAGTTTGCCAAGCGGTGAGGGAAGAAGCGATCACCCAAGAGATTCAAATAGAGGGGATCATAGTGACTTTGAAAAAACCGCCAGTTTGTGGGCGGTTTTTTTTACTGATTCTGCATGATCCGGGGGCGCTATTTGTGGCGCCCGTCCATTGGTCTGCAAGTACGGTACCGGAGAAACTTCACTAACCGATTGAGGGGGCAGTAGGTCGTCACTTCTCCCCTTCCACGTAAAGGCTGACCACGTAGCCATCCAGCGATTCGCCGCTTTCTAAGCCCTCGAAAATCGCCTGGCCCAGGGGATCTTGTGTGCCTGTTTCGGCGCAGGCTGAAACGTTCTTCCGGGTGACCTTGACTTCTTTGAGCCCGGAGGATTCAACCAGTTTCTTGTACTCGTCCACCAACATGGCTCCTGCCAGGCAGCTTACGTATGCCTCGGCGTTTTCCCGAATCTTTTGGGGGAGCTGCTTCAAGAGGGCGATATCGGAGATGGCCACCCTGCCGCCTGGCTTGAGCACCCTGTGTATTTCCTGGAAGACCCTGGGCTTGTCAGCCGATAGGTTTATCACGCAATTGCTGATCACCACGTCTACCGAGTTGTCCTCCACCGGCAGATTCTCGATCTCCCCCGGCCTGAACTCAACGTTTTCGATGCCGCTCTTTTTGGTGTTCTCCTTTGCCTTCTCGATCATCTCCGGCGTCATGTCCACGCCGATGACCTTCCCCTTCGGCCCAACCCTGTTAGCTGCAAGAAAGCAGTCGAATCCGGCACCTGAGCCAATATCCAGCACCACCTCTCCCTCTTGTAGCTGGGCCAAGGCGGTCGGATTTCCGCAGCCTAAGGCCAGATTCGACTCATCCGGAACGCTCTTGAGTTCTTCGTCGGTATAACCAATGGATTTGGCATATTGCGCGGTGTCGGGCCCGCAGCACCCGCAGTTGTTTTGTTTCCGGGCGGTCTTAGCATAGGCTTCCTTGACGATCTTCTGGGTCCTTTCTTTGTCCATCC
>JBAUFO010000048.1:0-7755 GCA_049679185.1 Candidatus Zixiibacteriota bacterium | reverse complement strand
GGACAAAAAGGCCCCCAATGCGTGTCTTTGTTATAACAAAGACCAAATTCACAACGATTTTGATGGTGAAAGAGAAAGGTCGAGTATTATTGAGAAGACGATTCTTTTTTGTATGCGCCGCCCCTTTAGGGAGAATGAGAATCATATGAACCATCAGCCCGATGCCCACTCCGAAGAAAACCGGCTCACTTGTCACCCGGTGGCTCGGCCCCTCTCCGCCGTCGGGTTCACAAACACCAAAACCCAGCCAGGGGCTAGTGCCCTCCTCCGGGATAACGATCTTCCATCTCGACCCCGGACTTCAAACCGTAAAAAAAATCAAAAACAAAGTCCAGCAAGTCCAGTATGTCCAGCAAGTCCGGACTTGCGGGTTGGGCTGCCCGACAATCACCCTGTGAGCCACCCGCCATCCACCCCCGCAGACTGAAGTCTGCGGCTACAAAAACCATCTCCTCACTTCCGCCTGCGGCAGTTCCTTTGTCCTTCGTTCCTCCCTCACATCGTTTCGGGACAGGTCAGGACATGTCACTGCAAGCGGGATCTTCGACCTGGCCCTCTCTTTAAGATGGGGGGGAGCCGCAATTCCTCCCTCTGTGCGGTTTTTGGGCTTGCCAGAAGTGTCGGGATTTTGTATACTATCGCCGTTTGACGTGACAGATGTTAATCAGCATTCAGCGGAAGGAGATTGAAATGCAAGACGAAAGAATGGTTACGCTGGCTAAGAATCTGGTGAATTACTCGCTGGAATTGAAAAAAGGTGAAAGAGTCTGGATCGAAACCAGAGGGTATCCGGTTCTGGAGATGACCAAGGTGATGATCTCCGAGGTGACCAGGAAGGGGGCCATCCCCTTCTGGTATTACAACGACGACAGCCTGCTCAGGAAATGGCTTCTGGATTGCAACGAAGATCAACTGAAAAGCTTCACCGAGTTTCATCTCTCCATGATGAAGCAGGTACAGGCGTTCGTGTCGTTCCGGGGAGGAGATAATGCCTTTGACTTGGGCGACGTGCCCGAGGAGAAGATGAATCAGTACATGACCATCTACTACAAGCCGGTTCATTTGGAGGAGAGGGTCAAGAACAAAAAGTGGGTGGTCCTGCGCTATCCCACCAACTCCTTTGCCCAGCTGGCCGAGACCTCCCAGGAGGCCTTCGAGGATTTCTACTTCGAAGTATGTACCATAGATTACGCCAAAATGTCGAAGGCCATGGTCCCCCTGTGTGAGCTTCTGAGCCAGACCGATAGGGTGCGAATCGTCGGCCCCGGCACGGATCTATCATTCTCCATCAAGGGCATACCCAACAAGAAATGCGACGGGAAACTCAACATCCCTGACGGAGAAGTTTTTACCGCGCCGGTCAGAGACTCGGTGAACGGAGAAATAAGCTACAACACCCCTTCGCTTTATGAGGGGGTGATTTATGACGGGATCAAATTCCGGTTTCAGGACGGCAAAGTCGTGGACGTAAAAGCTGCGGTGAATCAGGAGAAGATGAATAAGATTCTGGATACCGATGAGGGAGCAAGATACATAGGGGAGTTTGCCTTCGGAATACACCCCGGCATAAAGAAACCGATGAAGGATACACTGTTTGACGAGAAGATCTTCGGCAGTATCCATCTCACCCCGGGGGCGGCCTACGACGAGGCGGACAACGGGAACAAGTCGGCCATTCACTGGGATTTGGTCCTGATCCAGACCAAAGAATATGGTGGCGGCGAGATATATCTCGACGACGTCCTTGTCCGCAAGGACGGTATTTTCGTTCATCCGAAGTTAAAGGATGTGTTGAGCGAGGAAGCGCTGAAGGCTTAGTCTGGAAGGGTCTGTGGTATCACCTGTGACAAGGGCGAAATGAATCACAAACATGAGAGCTTTGGTTCAAGTATAGATGTGAACGGCTATTTGATGGGGATATTTTCGTTGTAATTTGTCGGCAAATAGGAGGTGAAAATCATGAAGGTCAAGATCGATCCCGACCTCTGCACGGGGGATGAGATCTGCGTCCAGTTATGCCCGGAGGTGTTTGAAATGGAGGGCGACAAGGCGATTGTTCTACAGGGGGAGGTTCCGGAAGACCTACAGGATTCGGTGAGGGAGTCGGCCGACTCCTGTCCTTCGGAGGCTATTATCATCGAGGAATAGTTAAAGCTCCGACAAGAAAGGGGGGGAGGAGTCCCTCTAAGATTCGCAATGCATGACAACAAAACGGGTCCTTCTGTCAAAGAGGTTTGGACAGAAGGACCCGTTTCTTCGATTTCCATGGTTTACTGAACCTATTTGACCAACCGCTCCGTCATCTCCTGCGCCTCGGAGTTCACGAAGGTGGCCTTTTCAATCTGAATGCTGGTCAAATCGAACGAGGTCGGATCCGCGGGGACGAACCTCAGGTTAAGTATAGGGCCATCTCCCGGCCGGATGAAGTTGACACCTTCTAAATCCACCAGTCCTACCACCAGGTTCCCTCTCTGGAGATTATAGAACAGTCCCAGATCCTCGGTCCTGGAGGTAAGTGTTGGTGGAAGCAGCGAGACTTCGTCCGGGTCAAAGGTGATGGAGAGCTCCACCCCCTGCACCGGATCATCAAAGCTGGCAAAAACCGGCATCCAGTTTACCCTTGAGGCGGGATCGTATCGCATTTCGGAGAAGCCGACCTCGGCCATGCCCGGAGCTGGTGGTTCTTCTGCGCCGGCCAGTGCGGGTGCAACGCAGCCGGGTTCGGGAGCTGCCCCACCTCTCAACAGGTACTTGATCTCGTACACAAGATCCACCACGTTAATGAAGCAATCGGAATTAACGTCCGTCGATCTCATGGAGACGGGAGCAGGCCCGCCATAAGCCATATAATCGACGAAATATGGGGGATCCAAGAGATTGACGTATCCATCATAGTTGAAATCACCGGGGAGGCATCTGATCTGAGGCGGCGGCCCGCCGCGGTAGAGGTAGTTGATCAGCCAGATTAAGTCGGAGAGGCCCACGAAGCAGTCTCCGTTAATATCCATGGCCGCCGGTGGATTGGATGGAGGCCCTCCCTGGAACATGTAGTTTAAAATAAACACAATGTCGGATACCTCCACCATGCCGTCTCCGTTCAGATCGCCCGGCATCGTGGATGGGGCTACATTGTAAGGCACGACGGTTATCTCCACCTCGCCGGTATCGGTGCTGTCGCGCCCATCGTCCACCGTGAAGGTGACGGTATAGGGGGAGTTCAGGGTGTCATCAGCCGTGGTGGTCCACTGGAAGTAACAAACCGCAGGCGAGACTCTGGGATAGCAGGGAAAGTCTCCCACCCCCGTCTTGGACAATGTCAGCGTGTCTAAGGTGTCCGGGTCTACGGCAACCACGGGGAAGGCAATCTGCAGACCGGCGTAAACCGTCTGCGGTCCCGGGAGGGTGAGCTCCGGCTTCCGGTTTAGAGAGGCGATGACATAGAGCAGGACCCCGATGGTATCCGCTATCTGCTTGGTCAATTCCGTACCGATTATGCTCAGCTCATACAAGTCCAGGGGGGTCAGGGAATCTACCACAATGGTCAGGACGGAGGTGTCGGTGGGAATCACCACCGGAGGGTCGAAGTCGTAGGTGGCCTGAGGAGGCAGGCCCTCTATGGTCAAAGTACAGGGTGAGTTGAACCCGAAGAATGAGGTCAAGATCACCTGGTACTCGGTGGTGTCGCCCTGCTTGACCCATTGGGTGTCGGGCACGGCGTCGATATCGAAGTAGGAGGTGTATATTATGGAGAAGTCCTCGTCGCTATCGTCATACGGATCGCCGTCGTCGGCATCGGATACTTTCACCCGGCACTGCTCTGAGGTCGCATCGGGAATCAGCCAGGGATAAATCCCATCGTTGGGATGATCCTGGGCCACGGGCGTCCAGCTACCCCCTCCGTCGGTGGAGAACTCGATGTCCACGAACTCCCCGTCGAAGTTCTCCGAGACCCAGGTTATGTCGTGGTTATCGCCCACTATCCACACCTCACCTCCGTTGGGTGAGGTGACCCGAATCTGGGGAGGGCCTATCCAGAAGCAATAAGGTAAGTTGCTCCTGGGCACGTAGGTGACGGCATCGGCGCGACTGAACAGAAACTCGCCGGTAGGAGGCCAGAAGGTCGTATCCATGCAGACATGCATGGTATCCTCTATCACAAGGGTCAGGGTGGCGAACAAAACCCTGTCACCTTCCCACCAGAGCTGATCCTGCGAACCCGTGGCCACCACCGACATGCGGGCGTAACCCTGGTCGGAGTCCAGTTCCAGTATGCGTGTGTCCCACTCCCCGCCCATAAGGTCATCCCCCAGGTGGCCCATGCGATTATGCATGAGCGTGTCGGTGCCCTCCACTATGTGCCGGAATATGCTCCTGTCGAAATCCGGATAAATCCACAGCGCGGAAGTCGCATTCCAGTGCGCGCTCGCGCTGCAAAAAGCGGAAGGGTTGGTGCGAGTCCAGGCGATGGG
Source organism: Candidatus Zixiibacteriota bacterium (assembly GCA_049679185.1). Classification (GTDB taxonomy): domain Bacteria; phylum Zixibacteria; class MSB-5A5; order MSB-5A5; family SM1-73; genus SM23-73-3. The sequence goes on along the minus strand of JBAUFO010000048.1, from coordinate 3,286 downwards.
GACGACGAATCCGGCGACCGAATCCATCGTTTCCGTCTGGTCGTGCGTGACCAGATAGGGGAACCGGACAAACCATGGCCCGGCGCCGGGGGTTTGGTCACTGTCCAGACAGATGACGTTCAAGGTATCGCATTCCCCGCGGTCGTTGGGGTCCTCCGGACATTGGCCCCAGGATAGGTTGAACAACATCAACACTGAGACAGCCACTTCAGCTAAGAACAGGCCCTTTCTCCTCATGGTAAGACTCCTTGATTCAAAAAGGTTGAACTAAAGTTCTGCACCCGAATTGCAAGATCGAATCCAGGTTCACGCCTCGCCCCCTAAAGAGTGCGGGCAACTTGGATGATTCAGATGAGCGATCAAATGAAATGAATTCTCTCCTTCTCCCGCTGGAAGATCGCACAAAAAAGCTCAAAGAAAACAGTAATTCAAATATAGACGAAAACCCACAACTGTCAAGCACATTTTCGGTTGGCCAGTCCAGTAATCGTTTGATTAGGCCTGCCTAACTTCCTTCCTCCCAACCAAATGTTTTGGTTTTACCATGGGTCGCCCGGATAGGGCACAGGTCCAAACCTGTACAGATAATTAATCAAATACATCACGTCTTCTATATCTATGATCCTGTCCGGAATGGCATTGTTTACGTCAGCCGAGATGGGATGCGACGGAGCAGGGCCAAACTTATAAATGTAGTTGATCAGATAGACCACGTCCGAGATGTCTCTCAACTCTCCGTCAAAGGTGACGTCTCCCGGCCAGTAGGGGAGGACCGGAAACTCTCCGGACACAAACTGAGGGCAATACCCCTGAGGTTCGGTGGTGGTGAAAAGCAGATGATTGATCGGACCGATGAAGGAGGAGTCGATCTGCACGAGGCCGGTCATATCAGTCAAAGTGAAGCAGAGCGTGGTGAAGAGTCCCTGAGCCGGGGGGATGGGGGGATCGTGGAGTGGAATCAAGCTGATGAGCACATTCTCAGCAACAGTGTCTGGACTGACGATTCTTATGGAGTCATCAAAGATCGCTTCCCTGAAGGTGACTGAATCGAAATGAACCGGGCCTGACCAGCTAAGCGGAAGGATGATGGCTCCGACCGAGTCGTCGTTGGCCACCCGCAGGTGTGCATAGAATAACCCCGGCCCGCTGGGAAGAGGAAAATAGGCATACTCGGGATAAAAGGAGACCGAATCCGGGCTTCCCGGATCGTTGGGGTCCTGCTCGCAGACTAAATGGAACTGCCCCTGGCGGTACTGAGGGGTGTAGGTGACCGAATCCTCCCGCCAGAAGAGAAGATGCTCCTCCGGAAGAGGAGAGTTGGCCACGGTGTCGATGAAGAGATAGCCGGTGTCGCTGGTGGAGAAATAGAACTTGACCAGCATGCCCCTGCCGTCGGGAATGGGCTGCTGTATGCCCACAGAAGCGGTAAGCAGGACCTTCTGATTGGGGTTGTCGATGGTCACCTGCTTATCCACCACGTAGGCGATCCTGCTTCCGAAGAAGCTGACCGAATCCATCTCCGCGGGTCCGGTCCAGGCCAGCGGCACCTGCAGCCCGATGACGGGGGTGTCGTTTCTGAAATACAGGGGTATCACCACCTGACCGGGTTCAGGCGGACAGGGAACCAGGAAATCCTTTGATCTAAACAGGACGGAGTCGGGTCCGTAAGGATCGTTGGGGTCCTGATCCGCGAAACATAACCCCGGCAGCACGGCAGGGGATATTAGAATCGTCAGAACCAGAGCAAAGACACCTTTCCTCATGTTCTCCTCCTCACTATGGCTATGGTAAGTAGACCTGGGGCAATTAAAAAGATTCCTTCCAATTCCGATTTACGGAAGCATTCCTTCTTTCGCAACAATTAATATAAGCGCAAAAACCAAATTGTCAAGAAGAAATTTGCTCGCTGGATGGTGAAATTCGAGTGGGGAAGTCAAAGTCTCTGCTCGCTGGGGATGGCCAATGTCGGATGACGAATGACGGATGACGAATGACGGATGACCAATGACGAATGACCAATGACGAATGACGAATGACGAATGACGAATGACGAATGACGAATGACGAATGACGAATGACGAATGACGAATGACCTCTCCCTCCCCCTTAACGGCGGGAATTCCTCCCGGTGGGGTTTTGCAGCTTGTGTGAACCTGGTTGCACATCAAAGCACGATTCTGCTTGACCTTTCGACCGATTCCGGTGATAATACCTGAAGGGCGATTTCGATGAGCTCGATAACCGGCGGAAAGAGTTGAGGTTTCGGGACCTTGAGCTGTCCTGATTGCGCAAAGTACGAACTGCGCTCACAGGTGAGAAACAGCTCCCAGCGGCATATCTTTTGCTCTTTCTACGGGTGAAATTTGAAACATAGCCAAAGGACGTAAATGGAGAAGAGCATAGAATACAAGAAATTTCTGCTACTCAAGGATCTGGCGCAGAAGATCAACTCGTCGGTGGAGATGAACCAGATTCTGCAGGATGCGCTGGATGGACTTCTGGACGTCGGCAGGCTGCAATGTGCCTCCGTAACCTTGTGGGATGAGAAGACCAAGAAAGTGGGTCATCAGATAGCCTCCGGCTCGATAGAGAAGGTCAAGATCCTACGCGATTTCGATCAACGGGTCATAGAGAGCATGAGGGAGCAGATTCGGATGGAGTCCATCTATGCCACCTTTGACAGCGAAGGGCCGCACAGCGTTTTCTCCTATCCCATAAAAAGAGACGGGAAAACAGTCGGCGCCCTGGCCGGGCTGGTCGAGGGTTACAGAAACTTGAGCGCGGACGAAGAACTCTTTGAAGCTTTAAGTCACCAGATAGGCATCGCTTTCACCAAGGCTTCGTTGTGGGGGGACAGGATAAGCGGAGAGATTCAGGAAGACCTAATAAAGTCTGAGAGACTGAATGCGATCGTCGAGACCGCGGTTACCATCAATCACGAGATAAACAACCCGCTGGCAGCGGTACTGGGTTACGCCCAGCTTCTTTTGAGCAGGCCGGAGAATCTGGACCAGGACACCATCGACAAGTTGAGGAAGATCGAGACAGGCGCGCTCAGGATCAAGGAGGTCACCAACCGGCTGTTGATGATAGTGGAGCCGGTGGTGGTGAAGTACGCCGGCGACGTCCGTATGGTGGACCTGGAGCAATCGAAGACGAAAGAAGACAAAGCCAAAGATGACGAAAAGGAATAAGGGGCGTTTTACATAGAAGCACGAGAAGCCTTCCATCCGGGAGGTTTTTTTATGTCCGGTCGATCGGGCGGGGGTACAGCCCCCGCCCGAAC
>JBAUFO010000047.1:0-16908 GCA_049679185.1 Candidatus Zixiibacteriota bacterium | reverse complement strand
GAGCGAAACAGCGACGAGTTCGTAGACACGGTGCTTTACGGGCTTCTGCCAAACGGAAGAACAAAACTTGCGAAAAGAGTTAGCATAGCACCGGCTTTTCTAAACATTAGGAGATTCTTCAAGAGATTCGAATACACCGATGAGGACTGGAGAGAAATCGCTAGTTTGGTCTTTAAGGCAGTCTGTAGGTTCGAGAAGAATCCGGGCGACCTTGAAAACATCATAAGAGATTTTGTGTCAAGTAAGCACAGTAAAGCCCTTCAGTGCGGGTCGCTGAGCCCAATTTTCTATTCACTTAACACTAAATACCCTATAGTAAATAACCGGGAAAGAAGAACGTTCAGGGCACTATCTGAAATTGTGTTGAAAAAGAGAGACAGGCTCGGCCAGAAGCTCGAGGACTACCCCACCAATATTGAAAAGCTCAACATCCTGGCCGGAGTGATGAAGAAGGACTACGGATTCAAAGAGATCGAAGACATGGCGGTCCTTGATTTGTTCTGTTATTGGTTTGATGAGAGGTTTGGCAAAAGAAAGAGGGTAAGGGGTGAGCCGAAGACGAGGCCGCCCATGGAGGCAATTGAGAATAGAGCCCAAAATCTCAGGACGATGATCGAAAGCTTGAAGGTCCCTGAGCCCAGAAGAGATTTCGTTAAGATACAGCAGTTCTACCAATGGTTCAACGAAAACAAGATGGAATTCAACACAGAGTATCAGAGGTCCTACATTTGGGAAAAAAGAAGAAAGCAATTGCTGATAGACTCGATACTAAGGGGCTATGACATCTCAACCGTATTCTTACGCAGGATACCCTTCAAGGAGGTCTACGAGGTGCTAGACGGGCAACAAAGGCTCCACACCATTTTTGATTTTCTGCAAGATAAGTTTCCGGTCTCGAGAGAAATGGGTGAGCTACTCTTCAGCCAGCTTCCTGACAAGCTGAAGTGGAAGTTCGAGGAGTACCGGGTCTGGGTGGTTGAAATTACAACCGACAACGACGAGATCACGGCCAATATCTTCTTAAGGCTGCAGGAGGGATTGCCGCTTAATGCTGCAGAGAAACTAAACGCAATGACGGGTTTCCTCAGGAATGAGATCCTCGAACTAAGTAGACATCCCTTCATGAAGGCGCTGGGAATAGAAGACCATCGTTTTGCCCACAGATATATTCTGGCTCAGGCTTATTTGCTGACCCTGAAGAATCAGATAACGGACATGAAATTGAGGAATCTCCAGGACATCTATGTCACATACAAAGAGGTCACACCGCAGGCCCAAGCCTCGGCGACAGTAAAGAAGGTCTTAGGCTTCTTGAACAGATGCTTCGAGACTGACGCCGGGGTTATCAAACACAAAGCTGACTTCATCACCCTGTATTTATTTGCCAAGCGCTTGGCTGAGAACTACGCTACCAAGGGATTGGAGAATCATGTAAAGGAGTTCTTCATGCTTTTTCTCACAAGGGTGGGCGAAGTTGAATCCAGCCAGAACCCAGAGGACGTCCCTTACTTCGATTACAAAACTTGGAGAAAAACTTCTGCCGATTCCAAGAAATCCGTTGAAAAAAGGCTTGACATATTCATGTCAAAGTTCCTGGAGTCTGTATCGGGGATCGAACCTAAAGATCCCAGGAGGGGATTCAATTACTGGGAGAAGCTTGCCGTTTATCGAAGGGACGCCGGGACCTGTCAGACCTGCAGAGAGAGGACACCTTTTGATGAGGGCACGGTGGATCATGTGATCCCGCATAGTAAGGGCGGACCAACCACAATAGAGAATGGACAATGGCTGTGCACAGGGTGTAATCTCAAGAAACTTGACAAGGTACTGTAGCTACACGAGCAAACTTGATTTTCTTCCGTAGGCTGGACTGATCGTGTAATCTGAGTTCCATTTAAATCTTGAACACTTTTCATTTCCCAATTTTCGCCTTTGTTCTCAAGCTTGGAACCGGCAAGCAACAGCAGATTCGGATCAGGGGATGTCTTCTTACACTTCCTATCCTTTAGAAAGCAGGTAGGGTTTGAAAGAAGAGCTGGTTCTTCACCCTTTGCTCTCTGCGGTCGGGGAGACTAGTTTCATTCAGCTTTGACCACATCTGCTCAATCCTGTCTACATCAAGCCCTAGGTCAAAGCCCTGGCCATCGTCCAGGTCATGTTTCGTTCAGCGGTCATCGCCAGAGAGATCCATCTGCCGAGTAGCTGGTGGCCAACCGATTACGAACCAGTGCCATTACGGTGGACTATCAATGCTCTGTGGGTTCTTAGCCGGTCTGCCTCAGGTCATCGGTGTGGCAGCCCGATGTTTACTGATGGCTCGCAACAGGTTAAATCCACACTGTGGCAGTTCTGTGCCAGTCGTGCCTCAGGGCGGGAATCGACAACCTCGGACCCTTCCTATGGGCTCACTCTCAAGGGGCACGCTGAACAACCCTTGAGGACTATTGTTTTTCGTTTTCGGCCAAGTCAGGTGTACCTTTCGAATCTGGTTTCTGCCAGGTTAGGACTGGTGCAGGAAATCCACACAGTTCGAGATGAATTAGATGAGCTGTAGGTCAACCGGGTTCCCCACCCCCACCCGCCCCCCAGGCCCCTATCCGTTAGTACTATTCACGGGAAGAAAAGTCTTTTCAGTTTTCTCCAAATCTCAATTAGCTTGCCTTTTGAACAGAGTCTTGTTATAGTTATCACCTAGTTTGCCAGCAGTAATAGGAGCTGGGGCAGGCACGGAGTTTTAAGCCGTGCGATGTTACGATACAAGGCAGGTTGGACAGATTGCAAGAAATACTATCAACGGGCACACAAGTTCAAAAAGGGCGAGAGAGACCCTGTTTGTGAACATTGGTATGGTCTCATGCGATACCCCTTCGATCCGGTCTCTACTTGTCCCTCCAAGAACGCCCGCCTCAACTGCCTTCGGATCGAGGCGGCCAGGAAGAAAAAGGAAGGAGCGTGATTATGGCTCGTTGTAATCCCCTTCACTTTACAAGATTGACAGATTGTCGCTGTACTGGAAGCCATTGCACGGACAGACTAACCCCGACAGAGCTTGCCAAGAATCAGGAGAAGAAGCGTTTGGCAGGTGAATTCCTATGCGATCATTGTGAGAAGAAGAAAAAGAAGAAGACTACATAAACCAAATCTCCGCGATGCTCTGCGGAGAGAAGGGTAACGACGTCACTTTAGATACGGAGGGATTCGTTCCGCCACCCACCCGCCCCCCCCAGGGGCCCTGTTCATATACTTGGATAACGCAAGAGAAAAGTCTGGCCGGTCTCCCGAAGGCCCCCTTCTGTTTGAGCGGGAGGGGGCTTTTTTCAAGGTTTGGAAGGTTTGCCGGCCTGCGCCCGCAAAAGTACCACATTTGGACTCAGGAGAGTGAGAAGCACGATCTTCTTCCACGTTTCGGGTTCCCTCCTGTCGCAAACGTTGTGTTTTTGAGTCAGCCGGATAATTAAGCACCCTGAGCAAAGAAGTCAAAGGAAAAAAACGATGTAACATTTTCAAACAAGTACTTGACAACTTTCTTTACATGCCGTATATTAATAATGGAGTAAAAAGAGAGGAGAAAGTCCATGGGTAAATTCGAAAGAGAGTTGGGGGAGAGGATAAAACAACTAAGAGAGCAAGTCGGAATGACGCAAGGGCAACTGGCCAACAAACTGGGAATTCCAGCTCACGCGACGATTTCCCAGATGGAAACAGGGAAGAGAAAGATCACCGTTGAGGAACTGAGGAAGATCTCGAGGATCTTCGGCGTTTCTATTGGAGGCCTGCTGCAATCCGAGAAAGCTCCAGATGTGGTTCTGCGGGAGAAGCGAGAGGTCAGGAAGACTCAACCCCGAATCAGAATCAGCGTGCCACAGAAGAATTTGAAGAAGTTCAAAGAGGTCTTGCTGTACATCCTGAATAAGGTTGGCTCTAAGCCCAACATCGGGGAAACTGTAGTCTACAAGCTTCTTTATTTCATCGACTTCGACCACTATGAGCTGTATGAGGAACAGTTGATGGGTGCGACGTATCAAAAGAACCTTCATGGTCCTACGCCCATTGAGTTCAAGAAAATAGTAGACAGAATGATCGGAGACGAAGAGATCGATATGGTCCACAGTAAGTATTTCGATTTTCCTCAGAGAAAGTACTTGCCACTCAGACCAGCAGACCTTTCTGAGTTGTCTGCGCAGGAGGTTGAGGTGATCGACAGCGTGCTGAGCAGACTCTCTGATATGAACGCCAAACAGATAAGTAGATACTCGCATAACGACGTTCCCTGGCTGACAACAGAGGATGATGGGATCATCGAATATGAGTCCGTTTTCTACAGAACTGCTCCCTATTCAGTGAGACAGTATGATGAAGATATTCAATAGCGTCACGCGTCTTCCTGAATTCGAAAAAGACTTAAAGAGACTCCTCAAGCGACACAAGACGCTCGAGGGCGACCTTGATGTGTGCATTAGAAAGCAGCTAAACCTCTACCACAAACTGGGAATTGATAACGATGGAATTGCTCAGGTTTCGGATTTGGGAATAAAGAACCCTAAGATCTATAAGGTGCTGAAATTCGCGTGTCGTTCGCTCAGAGGAAAGGGAAACAGGACAGGCATCCGGGTGATTTACGCTTATTCTGAAAACGAGGACAGGGTTCATCTTATTGAGATTTACTACAAGGGCGACAAGGAAAACGAGGACAGGAGTAGGATACTGAAGCACTTCGGGTGAAGATGTAGGGCGGGGATCGTCGAGACCCCCCTAAGATGAGAAAAAGATGAGATGAATATGAAGACAAGTATGGAAAACGTCATTGAAATGGAAGCCAAAAGGCTTGCCGCGGATGCCAACATAGCTGACGTTGGCCGGGTAATCAGCGTACTAAGAAAGACTGCCGTAACTCCTGACGGTTCCAGATTCCTCCCAAATAAGCGAGACATTGATGTTCCTGAGAGTGGCTTGGTCTTCTTCCCTTCTCTTAAGGAAGCACTTTGGTATCTACCACCGGATGAGGCTATGAGTCTTTTTGAGAGTAGCGACCTGGATCAACTGGCATTTAAGAGCCAGACTGTAGAATACTGGAAGCGTGGAAGCACCCCGTTCTATCTGCGGCAGGAACTTGTAGAGATGATTGAGGGGTTCATAAGGAACCTTTACCGAGACAAATTATCCCTTCTCTCGATAGGTTACCCATCCAGGGACTTCAGGCCGAGTTATTGGCTTGTTGCACTTTTGTCGCGCCTTTATCCAATTAAGGTTCCATATTCGGCGGGCTATATCGACTCAGATGAGGAAGGAAACCCTCTGTTTCATTACAGGTGGGTGAAAGCAAAAAACCACCTATCGGTCGATCTGGACAGCGAGCCATATTGTCCGTATGAAGAAGCCCCTGTCATTGGGAACTTGACGAAAAAAGATGTCGAGCGGATCAAGGAACTGAGGCTTAAGTTGTTTGGTCTCAAGGTGACAGTGCTGGACTGCGCCTCCAAGCATCTCGCATCCGACGGCGGCTATGAATCCTTCTGGGGAGAGTGTCGGGATGCAATAACCGAATTTCTTACAATGCAGGACTTCGGCGCCCTCTCTGAAATCGAGCGGAAGCATCGGGACTTCTTCTCTCTCCCAGAACATAAGCACTCTCGGGGTTTCGACTGTGGGTCTGGCTTGTTCTATGTGCCGTCCGATACAGAAGCTGGTGGTATCACCAATCTTTTTGAGTTCATGACTTTCGTTGCCGAGGAATTGCGAATAGGGAAGATGCATCATACGAAAGCTAAGCTACTGTCACTTAATGACAACAAAATGCCAGTATCCTACTACCGCGTGGTTGACTCTCCCAACATATCCGAGATCGACAAAGCAATTCTGGACTCAGTTTCCTACCTGAAGGAGGAGGCGAATCTCAACAAGGAACTCAGGGAGAGAACCATAAACGAGATTTTCAATAAACTGAAGGTGCCTCTCTTCGTTCCATTCGACCAGTACCGTCTATTGAAACCGTTCGCCGAACTCCTCCGAGAAGGGCGCATGTTCGGCCTTGACATTGTTGGGCGTGTCGCGCCCGTTTCAGCGAAGGAGAATCAGATAACCCCGATGGAGTTGCCGCCAGGTACCAAATGGGAGGACATCAATATCAAATTCCTGGATGGACATAATGTCAAGATCAGCGTCGGGGATTTGAACCTCAAAACCGACTACAAAGAGATGGGATTCGAAGACAAGCGGAGACAACTACCCAACAACCAGTGGAAATTCTTGGAGGTACTCGCCACAAGCAGATGTCAGGTTGCATGGGGTGAGTCAGCGGCGAGTTGGTCCCTTAAGAAGTCAAAGCAGCTTCTGTCCAAGACTCTCAAAGAGTATTTCCAGATACAGGAAGATCCCTTCCATCCGTACAAGCAAGAAAAAGCCTACAAAATCAGGATCAGACTCATTCCAGAGTCGTCTGCCGCCTTCTCGGTGAATTCACCGAGCATCCACACAAAAAAACTGAGATAAATCTCCCGCGTACCCAGACGCGCTAACATATCCTCCATCATAGAGTTAGGGGGTTCGCAGGCAGGCTGAATTCCGCCTGGGCTAAGATATGTTATCCTTTTGGGTGAATTTTCACCACTGTAGGGTGACCACTTGGCTCAGAGCACCAGGATAGCAACAAGAGATGAAGATAATGGGAGATGGTCGGGAAATGAGGAAAAGAAAGAATAAAGCCCTGAACTTCACATCGACTGATTCCAAAGAAACAATAGACCAGGGGAACCTGACCGGCATCGCTGATGTCGTGATCGGGATATTCTGTCGCCGATTCCTAAGCACTTCTGAATCAAGGGCCGCAGGGAAACAAGGGAGCAGTGTATCTATTGTTACTCAAATGGAGGAAGTGTCATGAACCACGAGGAATACTCGACATCTGACCTGCAGCTGGCTTCTTTTCTGATCAGCTCAGGTCGGTGCAAGCTGAAGAAGGTGCGGGACAACGGAGGGAACCGTAAGGTGTTTGTCATAGAGCCCAGCCCCGAACGGTCGGAGATCCTGAGTTTCTATAGCGGGGAAGCGACCGTGTCTGCGCTCAAGTTACTTGAGACTCTCGGGAGTCTGAAGTCCGTGTGCTATGTGCTGGGCGACCAGAGAGCAGTTCGCAAGGAAGTGCATACCTGAGAATGGTTCAATTTTGGAGGAAGAGGAAATATGAAACAAAATGAATCCATCCTTCGTGAGTTTCCGGAACACAGATTTGTAGATACCGCTTTTGGCGGTGTTCAAAACAGAAACAAGATAGCCGATGTTTACGAACTGAAGTTGCCTTCCGATCCGGTCGATTGCTTCGCCTCGATATTCAGATTCAAGGATGATTTCAAAACACATGTCGAAACCACCGGGTCAGTCAGAGGAGCGGATAGTTTCGAGTGCTACGCAGACTATCTGCTTTTTGACATCGACGATACTGAGAGTTTAGAGAGGGCATTGGACAGGACCAAGAAACTCATCCGACACCTTGAACTGAATTATGACTTAAGTCTGAACCATATTCGAGTTTGGTTCTCCGGTAGCAAGGGCTTTCATGTCGGCGTTCCCTCCGTGATTCTCGGAATCACTCCATCAACTTACTTACCTCGGATAATGAGAGGGATAGCCTTCGACCTGGCGGACGGAATGGGGATTGACACCTCTATTTATGAGAAGAATCGGCTCTTCAGAATGGAAAACTCCATCCACTCCAAGACAGGACTATACAAGATTCCGGTCTCCGTAAATCAGCTCTTTTCCTTTAGTATTGATGAGATAAAGGGAATCGCGGATGACCCCAGGCAGATTGTTCTTCTGCCAACTTCCGAAATGTCGATCAATCCCGCGCTGAAGGCCATTCGTGAGAAAGCTGAAGAGAAGACTCGACGCAAAAACGAGACAACTGTGCATGGGGACAACATCGAGAAGAAGTGCATCGAGAGACTGCTTGAAGGGGTCCGGGAAGGTGAACGTAATCAGGCCGCCTGTCGCATTGTTGACTACTACAAGGAGCGGGGGGTTCCAAAGGAGATTGCGAAGAGCATTATTCTATCTTGGAATGATTCTAATGAGCCTCGGACCGACGAAGCAGGACTTCAAGCAACCGTCGAATCGATCTTCGAGGGAGACTACGACTACGGGTGCAAAGATTCATTGCTGAAGAAATATTGTGACACCGAATGCAAGTTTCATCCCAAGCAAAGAAGCAAAGGCAGGCTGAAAAAGCAGAAAGACGACGTTCAGAGAATTCCAGTGAGCTTCTGTCGGCTGGAGGACGGCTCCCTGGTAGAGATGCTATACGACTCGGAACGAAAGCCCAAAACGTTCTTTGCAAAATACCAAGAGGGGAGAATCGACTATGTGAACGAGATTGAGATCGATGATGACCTGGTGATGATTCCCTTTTCGCGCAACCAAATAGTGGAGACGAGGACGATTCTCTTTCCCTCCAAAGCCGAACCATACGAGGATCACCAGGTGTTGATGAAGGAGATTCAGGGATTCGTCCACAAATATCTCGGCATTAGCGAATTCTACGAAAAACTGGTTTGCTACTACGTCCCCTTCACTTGGATATATGATTGCTTCAATGTGCTGCCATACTTGAGGGCGTTAGGTGATTGGGGAAGTGGCAAGAGCAGGTTCCTTCAGGTTATTGGATCGATCTGCTACAAACCCGTCTTTTGCTCTGGAGCAGCTACCACGTCTCCCATATTCCGGCTGATAGAGAAATTCAAGGGAACCATCGTGGTGGATGAGGGTGACTTCAGGGATTCGGACGAGGCAGCCAGATTAGTCAAAATCTTCAACCAGGGCTACATGAAAGGCTTCCCGGTGATAATAAACGAACCCATCGGGAACAAATATGAACCCCGAAGCTACGACGTTTACGGTCCCAAAATATTGGCAACGAGGAATGAGTTTAAAGATAAAGCTTTGGAATCCCGGTGCATAACTGAAGTGATGGACGGGAGCGTTAGAGATGACATTCCACTCATACTCCCGGATAGCTTTTGGGAAGAGGCATTGGCTATCAGGAACAAACTTCTTATGTGGAGGTTCAAGAAGTGGGGGCCCAACAAAGTAGATTTGAGCCTAACAGATAGAACGATTGAACCTCGACTTGCTCAGGTGACGCTTCCCTTGCTAAGCGTCATAACTGATCCGAGAGACAAGGCTGAGTTTCAGAAGTTCGTCAGGGATTTCAATCGGAAGACAATCCAAGACCGAGGGGAAAGTCTGGAGGCAGACGTTTTGGCTGCGGTCTGCCAACTCTTTGATGAAACGACCGAACAAGATAATCTCACCATGAAGGCTGTGGCTGACAGGATTAACGAGGATCGTGAAGCAGAGGAACAGGGGATCACGCCCCGGAAGGTGGGATACGTTGTTGGCAAGAGGCTCAGACTCGACAAGATTGATCGGAGGCAAGGACACTGCATAGCCCGGACGGAGAAGAACCGGGAGATTCTCAAGAGGCTAAAAGCGAAATACGGAATGGACGACGAGGAGGCTGCGCCTACACATCTACAAAGTCCGCAACGTTCGCAATGTCCGCCGGTGACGGCTAAATCGTTGTCGTTGATAGACAAGGGCTTGTGAACTTCGGGGTGAACATGTGGACTTTGCGAACATCTATATCGGGTACGGGACGTCTACCCCCATACCCGGTTTAGCCGAGTAGGAGTGGTTTGACAGATATGGCTTGGTTGACCAAAAAAGAAGCGGCTGAACACCTGAACGTATGCGAGAGCACCATTGACAACATGGAGAGCGCTGGCCTGCTTAGCCCGAAGAGGATCTACCTGAAACCCGGTGCCAAGAGGGCGATTGTGCGATACAAACAGGAGGATTTGGACGCTCTGTTTGAGAAGCGTCAAAGGGGTCGACCAAGAGAAGATAAGATGGCAGTCCCTACGTTCTAATAAAGGGGAAACATGGCTAAGAAGTGTAAACACAGAAAGGGCAAGAGGCGGTGTAAGAACTACGCTTTGACCGGTGACGATTACTGTTTCTTCCACTCTCCCCGGAAGGCAAAGCAGAGGGCGGACGCTCAGAGAAAAGGCGGTAAGAAGGCACTGGCCGACAAAAAACGGGTTCTGAAGAACTCAGACATCCAGATTGAGACCACCTCAGACGTGGTCAAGCTGCTAAATGAGACCATCAATCAGGTCCGCACCGGCCAGATCGAGGTCAAAATCGCCAACTCAGTCGGCTATCTGAGCGGAATCTGTCTCAAAGCCCTGGAGCAGGGAGACCTTGAGAAAAGGTTAGAGGCCCTGGAGGAGAAGGTGTTCAACAGTCAAGAAAGCTGATAAGAATACCACAAGGGAGTGATTAAGAATGAGGAACACTGCACGAAGGCTCACAAAACTGGAGCAGACCGCACAGGCGACGGCGATAATAAAAGATGCCAGTTCTACTCTCGCCGCTATTGAGGATGCGTGTAGCGACGGCAGGATCTCAGAAGCGGCTCACAGATTATGGAATTACCTGCAAGACCGGAGCGGGAAACGTGGAGATGATCAGGATGCTCTTGTGCAGGTTGTTCTCCAGGACCCGGTACTGAGTAAGCTCAGCCTCAGTTCACTCGTTCAAATCAGGGACAACTGTAAGGAAATGCGAGAGGAATTACCGTGAAGCAGAAGAGGCGGATTAAGAAGCTTGAGCAGGAGATAGCTCCTGAGCAATTCACCATAATAAAGATAATCAGCCATATTCCCGGTGCGCCACCAGTGCAAAGGTTCCGTGTTTCCAAAGGGCGAGGAGGAGAAGCCAAATGGACTGAGATAGAACCAGATGAACACGCTGATCAAGCAGACCAACCGTTGATGTCCGAGAAAGCATCAAGGGCTTTGCCAGATGAGGGGTGATCATAGTGTCGAGAGGCCTTAAGAACCGGGTCAAGAAACTGGAAGAGAAAGCCGCGCCCGAAGAGTTTGAGGAAATAAAGATCGTCAACACAATTCCCGGTATGTTTCCATGGTTAGGCGAGAAGGTCATACGCTACCCCAAGAAGAAAAAGAAGCGGACATGAGTGCGAGGGAAAGGTGCCAGAATATGGGAAGTGTTAAGAAGCGAATTGAGAAGCTGGAAGACGAAGTAGCACCACACGAGTACAAAGAGATAAAAATAATTAACACGATTCCCGATTTTCTGTCCGATGGAACCGAGAAAAACGAGATCATCATGCGTGTTCCTGTGAAGAAAAGGCGGAAGAGATGAAAAACCATGCCCGAAGAATTGAGAAGATGGAAGCGGAGTTGAACATGGGCGGACTGGATGAGGCTGCCCAGGAGGAGCGTTTCAGGAGGCTGTACCCCGATATGGCTCAGGATATGGATGAGTTCTTAGAAAAGCATTCACGTGATCCGAGGTTTGCACACGAGTGCCTTAAGGGGGAGTACCGCGATAAGACCGTTAATCAATTCGCTGATTTCTGTTTGAAAAAGACTTCGCAGAAGATGAAGGAAGCTCATCGTCCGCGAGTGGCAAAAATTGCAGAAATGAAACAGCCGAACCTCTGACTTAGAGATTCGGCCGGGTCTCTGACAACTGAATATTGATAATCATGGATATCCCGGAGGAGGGCCACCTCTGTACAGATAGCTTACCAGGTACACAATGTCAGCGACATCAATTATGTCGTCACAATTACAATCTCCAACCCATTCGGGATCAGGGGTAGGGCCGTTTCTGTACAGATAGCTCACCAGATAAACCACGTCCGCCACGTCAACTATCCCGTCTCCGTTGGCGTCGCCACGATCAAAGACGTTTTCAAATTCATCTCCTATCTCATCCTCGGAGAGGGTGCGGCCGTAAAGCTTGACTTCGTCAATGACCCCAGGGAAATATGTGTTGCCTGGATGCCATAGCTCAAAAGGGTCAATATTTATAAATAGCGAAAGGGTGTTTGTCGCCAAAGGTCTGCTCTCATCATATTGTGAATCTAACGTTCCGTCTATGAAGATCTTAACATTCCCTGAAGGAAGCGATCTGTTATAAGTTGCTGCGACGTGATACCACTGACCTGCATTCCAGGTATCTTTTACTGAAGGCAAGAAGCTCCACTGACCTCCGCCGAAACCAAGCCCCAGGCGCAAGTGCCCGGTCGCATATGAATTCAACGATATAATGTAGCCAGTTCGCCACTGGGGGTCGTTTTGCTCCCCATGCCACTTGCCTATCAGATGGTAAAAATCCGGGAAGCCGGGAGAAACGCTGGAGTCAGGCTTAAACCACATAGTGATTGTTAAAGAATCAGTCAGGTCAAGGCTTGGAGCATCTGGTATTTCAACGTTATCGTCTTCGCCATCAAAGTCCAGCGCGTTTCCAGCTTTTCCACATACGTATGTAGCTCCAAAAATGGTTCCGTCATTTCCGTAACCACTGTAATCATAGGCAACGGTTCCTGTGCTTTCGTCGAATTTCCAGTAGCCGACCAAAAAGGAAGGGGAGTACTTTATGGTGGCATAGTCATAGTTTGCTTCCCCGCTCGAACTATGCCCCGTCACGTAGACATTGCCAGATCTATCCACAGCTATGGCATAAGCGTGATCATAGCCGTCTACCGGTCCGTTGTATATCCTCGCCCAGGCGGTGTCAACCTGAGCAGAGACTGGGAAAACCCGGAAAGCGAGTACAGCAATCCAGGCAGCTGTGATAAGCATGAGATGTCTTAGCATAAAGACCTCCAGTTTTGAAAGGTTATGGGTTTTTGGTTACGGTTCGCACGGCGGCGGGCCACCTCTGAAGAGATAGTTGACGAGATACACGATGTCACCTACATTTATCAGGCCATCGCAGTTTACATCCCCAACAGGTGTGGGGACCGGTGCTGGGCCAGCTTTGTAAAGATAGCTCACCAGATAGACCACATCACCGATGTTCACTTCTCCATCTCCATTGGCGTCGCCGGACATAAAGCCCAGGTCGCAGCCAACATCCAGCGCCCCGATAAGAACACCGCAGGTGTTGAACGGCGACGAGGCCCGACAGGGTGAAAAAACATCTAACTGAAAATCCCCCGTTGCCATATCGCAAAACAGAGGGTCAAGGGAGAAATTGCCGTTAGTGTCAGCCTGGTCGGCAATACAGTCTACCCAGTCACCGCCCCCGTTCCCATAGACATCGCAGCAGGTGAGGGTGGGGTTGCTGGTTCCGTCAAAGCAAAAAACGGCCTCGCCTTGAGCGCTGAAAGCAATAATGCAGTTTTCCAAAGTGGGATCGGAATCATTCCGGCAATAAATTCCGCCGCCTTCATCGGCTGAATTACCACTGACGGTGTTGTTGCTGATCGTCGGGTTTGAACGGTAACCGCAGGAAATCCCGCCGCCGCTGACGTCTGCTGAATTTTCCCTGATGGTGTTGTTGATGATCGTGGGATTGGAGGAGCTGACGCAGGCAATCCCGCCGCCAAAATAGGCTGAATTACCGCTGATGGTGTTGGTGCTGATTGTAGGGCTTGAATCAATAAAGCAGTTAATCCCGCCTCCGCCGGAGGCGGTGGTTGAATTACCGCTGATGGTGTTGTTGCTGATCGTAGGATTGGAGTATAATTGGCATTCGATCCCGCCGCCGGTGACGACGGCTGAATTACCACTGATGGTGTTGTTGTTGATCGAGGGATTGGAAAGATAGCAATAAATCCCGCCGCCGCGGCTGTCTGCTGAATTCTCGCTGATGGTGTTGTTGTTGATCGAGGGATTGGATTCATAGCAATAAATCCCGCCACCCTCCCTAGCTGAATTTCCAATAATGATGTTGTTTATTATCTTAGGCGATGAAGATGAATCACACTTGATGCCGCCGCCGACCGAGTGACCTACGGGATCGTCGAAGGGACCATACCCGCCCTGAATTGTAAACCCATCAACAACGGTCGTCGAATCTTCTCCGCTATGGAAATGGAATGCCCGATGAGGGTCGGATGAACTTCCTTGACAGTCAATAATGGTCACGTCCGGCCCGTTCTCTGACTTCAGGACAACGCCCTTGCCACCGAAGTCAATATCACGGTTACCGAGGCCGGTGTAAGTTTCGTCAGCCACCAGCACAGTGTCTCCGTTCACAGCACCGTTAATCCCCCCCTGAATCGTGGACGAATCACCGGGCACGTGGATGGTGGTTGCTTGTGCCTGTGAGAATGAACAGAGGATGAGGATAGCGCAGAAAACGATAGTTACAGACCGCATGGAACCTCCCGGTTTCTGGACATAGAGAGAAGAGTGGCATCTCATCTCAGACAGCCCTTATCAGAAATTGCCTTTGTACCCTTAATATATGCAGTTTTTTCGTAAGCGCAAGAAGATTTTGCTTGACATGGGAAAATGATGTATTATGTTAGGAATGTGACAATGGCTGGACAGGATTTTTTATCGTCCAAAATCGACAGAATTGCCCAGTTGGCTATTTCTCCAACCTGTTGGTCGTTGTCACAGACTATCAACTTCTTGAGAGTAGCTGGCTGGGCTTTTTTGAATCTGAAAGGAGGTGGAAAAGATGAGAGTTTTCAATCGTGGAAAGAACTGGTACGTGGATTATGCTGTGGACGGAAGACGCGTGAGGAAGTCCTTCGGCAGGCAGAAGAAAGTGGCCGAGTTGTACCTGAAGAACGTGGAGGTCAAGATGGCCAAGGGGGAAGAGCTTTCTCCGAAATACGATCCGATCTCCTGGGAGGAGTTCATTGCGAAGTATCTGGATTACTCCCTTGCCAATAAGTCGACAGCGACCTATGAGACAGATTGCAGTCGGATCAAGGTTTTGAATCAGTTTCTGTCCAGCCGTGGGATACGCAGGCCTGAGGGTATTACTCCGGGAGTGATTGACGAGTTCAGATCGGTCTTGCTTCCGAAATGCACGGAGAGAACATTCGGCCATTACCTGACGCTGGTCAAGGCTATGCTGAACAAGGCAGTCAGCTGGCGTCATATCAAGGAGAACCCTCTTGCCCAGGTCAAGAAAGTGAGGCCCTCCAATGCCAGACAGATCAGATTCCTGACTTCAGAAGAGATTTCTACGGTTCTGGAGAAGGCCGATCCCTTCATGCAGAAGGTGATCAGGATTCTGCTCTACACCGGCATGCGCAGGTCTGAGCTTGTCTATCTTGCGTGGGAGGACATCGACTTTCACAACAAGCTGATCCACGTGCAGTCCAAGCCGGAGGAAGGGTTTCATCCCAAGAGCCGCCGTGCCCGGTCGATCCCGATCAACCCGGATCTGGAACAGCTGCTGCTGGACCTGCCGCAGAGGGGGAGATACATCTTTGATGATGGCAACGGCAGGCCGCAGTACACAAGGGATTATTACACCAAGCACTTCGCCAAGATCACGAAATCGGCAGAGGTCAAGAACGCTACGCTTCACACACTCCGGCATACCTTTGCCAGCCACTTGGTGATGAGCGGAGTGGATCTAAGGACGGTCCAGGAGCTCCTGGGTCACTCCACCGTCACTATGACGGAGCAGTACTCCCATCTGTCGCCTGACCACAGAACGAGGGCCGTCAACAGGCTGAATTTCGGTGGACATGGCACAGAATTGGCACAAAACCGTGCCTTGGGTGGGTAAGTGGTTTTGTTTCAAAGGGATATCTTGGGTAGTCCTGGGCTCATAACCCGAAGGTCGCAGGTTCAAATCCTGCCCCCGCTATTTTTTCTTGCCCCACACGCAACTTCTACACCACCGATTCTTAGGCTGGCAACTCGTCCCCCGCCGAAGTCGGGGGAAGGTCGCAGGTTTGCTTCGGCTTGAAGCCTCAGCACTATCGCAAATCCTGCCCCCGCTATTTTTTCTTGCCCCACACGCAACTTCTACACCACCGATTCTTAGGCTGGCAGTTTGTCCCCCCCGAAGGCGGGAAGGTCGCAGGTTTACTTCGGCTTAACGCCTCAGCACTGCCGCAAATCCTACCCCCGCTATTTTTTTATGCCTTAAAAACACCTTTCACCTTGATCTCCTGCAGGTTGGCAACTCGTCCCCCGCCGAAGGCGGGAAGGTCGCAGGTTTACTTCGGCTTACAGCCTAAGCACTGTAGCAAATCCTGCCCCCGCTATTGAATCCTGACTAGTTACGAGGAGGGGAGCCAGAGTTCAAATCAGAGACGCATCTATTTCGCATCTGATGCCCACCATTTCTTACAGCCCTTCGTGACCAAATACGGTCTAATACGGACAACGCAGATTTCGGTTGAGCACAACTGCCGAAACTGAATGCGTCGATCTAAGGGAACCGGGATCGAATGTCCATGTCCCCTTATCGCCCGGAGCGAGCGCATTTCAGCGTGGCTGCTGCCTCGCTCCAAAAGCGAAGTTAATTGCGTCGGAATTCCAATGTCCCGCTGAGACTTGTCAGGAAATACCTGATTTTTCCAAAAGCGCCTAAAGCCTGTATAAGAATTGTACAGCAACTGCCGACATAAGTTAACAGAGGTGCCCCGAATTCTGGTGCGTCGAGAATCCTTTAGGGTTGGCGCGAGAGTGGTTGCGCCAACGGCACCTCAAGACTCCTTCTCCGCTATTAAGGTAATCTGGAAAATGTCGAAAAAATGGAATGGATACCATTTCGTTGGCATCCGGTGATTCAATCAGTAGGTCAAGTTTTGTTTGGGAAACAACTCCATACTGAGTTTTCGAGATTGGGAACAGGGGCGAAATAAAGCCAGTTGTATGAGGCCAGGAGCTCGACTGGAACCAAGCCAGCGCCTAACTTAAGTTAGGTGCTGGCTTTTTTGCTTACGTCAAGGGCTGCTCTCCCGCTGGATGCAAACATCCAGCCGGAGCGAAGTCGAAACACCAAAGTCTGGTGTGAGTGAAAAAAAGGCGGCGTGTTGGTCATTGCGAGCGAAGCGAAGCAATCTCCTTGTCTTGTCACTAGGGTAGGGATTGCTTCGTCGTCCCCCGCCAGAGG
>JBAUFO010000046.1:0-14302 GCA_049679185.1 Candidatus Zixiibacteriota bacterium | reverse complement strand
CTGAGCAGGAAGATTCACGACAGATTTGAGCTTCTGTTCCGCAACGAATTTGAAGTCTTAAGCTACGACTTGGAGGATGAGATCAACTTCGATTATTTCGAGAACAAGTTTTCTGCTGCCTTGGAATATGAGCTTTCAGATGGATTGGAGGTTGCAGGAGAACCGGAATGGGTGACCTTTTCCTCCCTCAAACGCGACTACCAGGACTACAATTACGATCAATATGCTTTCAGTCTCAGCTTGGACCTTTCGCGCTCAACTCAACTATGGCTGAGCTTGGAGGATAAATTCGGCAGAAGAAACTACAAGTCGGATCAAAATCCCTTTTATACTGATTATCTTCTAAACCAGATCAGCCTATTTTTGGATGCCGAGCTTGGCTCTCACCTGGGCTTCAATCTGATGCTTTCCGTCGACTCCGAATGGCACGACTCTAAGGAGGATAATCTCACCGTCTTCTTGATCTCCAGCGAACTGACCTACAGCTTCTGAAAAGCATAACAACTGTCAACGGACTTGTCCTGAAGGAATTGTCTGAAGGATGGAACAGATTGAACGGATATTCACTGTTCTGATCCGCTTAATCCGTTGAATCCGTTGACAGCTTCCTGTCGGTGAAGCCTGCCACTATGGGACACCAACCGCAACCACAGGGGTTCGTTCTCATTAACCTGCCTAAATCCCCTCCCTAAGAAGGAGGGGACTTCTTCCCCTCTCCTTTCTAGGGAGAGGGCCAGGTTGAAAATCCCGCAGCGGCGGGAGTGAGGTTAAGCCGTGCGTACTCTTCTCGTCGGGCAGTCCCGCCTGAGTGGAGCAGCCCGACCTATTGTCTATTGGATCGGCTGGCTCAAAATCGGCTCATATCGTCTAAAAAGAGGCGTTGCCTCCGCCTGGCTCGCCACAGCAAAACCAAAAGAATGATCAGACTGTAAAACAGGACGTTCAACGAATACACCTCGTTGGAGGTGGCCTGGAACCACATGGTGGGGGTAAATGAGAAGATGAGAGAAGCCAAGAAAGCCGCCCAGATCACGTACCGGGAGCGCCCGTTTGTTCTCTACAAGAAATCCCGCCCCATGATGAGAAGTGCGAAAAACAGTATGACGCTGGAGAGACAGGTAAAGAGAAGCGACATCAGGCTGACCCGGAAGACAACGTCCTTCAATGGAACCAGGCAAAACAACCTGCCCAGAAGCGTGTAAAGGGGGTATCCGGTGGGGTGGGCGATACCCAGCGTCCGGCACACCACTGCCAGCTCTCCGGAATCGATGAACTGCACCACCGGCGCCGGGTGAGGAAATAGACGACAAGATCGATGAGCAGGAGGAAGGCGCAGGCGAAAGCCGCCCTGCGCTTAAACGGAGTCAAGGTTTATCTTCAGTCTCTTAGGTGTTAGTTTGCTGCTTTTCAGGTTAGCCGGTGCCCGGCGCTTCAACTATCGGGGCGGATCCGTCACACCCTCGGCCGGGCTTCAGCCAGAACCTAACTTAAGTTAGGTTCTGGACCGACTACCAGGGAAGTCCGCAACTTCAAGCAGTGGCAGGAAAAACCATTCGAATCAGAAGGGGAGGTCGTCGTCCTCGCCTTTGGTCTCCTCGGCCTGAGGCTGTTCCACCGACTCGGGAATCTCCTCCTCGCCCTCGCCCTTTCTCCCCAGCATCTGCATGGACTGAGCGATTATCTCGGTTATCCATTTTTTGTTCCCGTCCCGGTCGTCATAGGAGCGGGTCTGGACTCTCCCTTCGATATATACCTGGCTGCCCTTCTTCAGGTATTCGTTGCAAATCTCCGCAGTTTTCCCAAAGGCAACGATATTGTGCCAATCGGTTCTATCCTGCCATTGCCCTTCCTTATCCTTCCATCTGCTGCCCGTAGCCAGAGAGAATTTGGTTACGGCCTGTCCGCTGGGAAGATAGCGAAGCTCCGGGTCCTTTCCCAGGTTCCCGATCAAGATGACTTTATTGACTCCTCTCATGTTGCACCTCCACTCATTTTAGATTTCAGGCTGATACCTCAAGCAAAGATAAACCGGGCAAAAGGACTTGTCAACTTCTAAATTGGCTTAATTTTTTGTTGCTAAGGCAGCCATCTTATCGTATTTTTGGATGAATTCCACATGGGAATGCGCACATGTCTTATCTGGATCTGGACACAAAGAAACTTTCGAAGATGCTGGTGGCTTTCATCCGGGATTTCTGCGCGAAATCCGGTTTCAAGAAGGTGGTGCTGGGTCTCTCCGGCGGGTTGGATTCGGCTGTGGTGGCGTATCTTGCCTGCCAGGCTCTAGGCAAGCGGAACGTCCTGGCGCTTATACTTCCCTACAAAAACAGCGATCCGCAGGCCCTCCGGGAAGCTCGTGAGGTTGTCGGAGCTTTGGGTATAAGAAGCAAAGTGATCGACATCACGCCCATGGTAGACGCTTACTATCGACGGTTCCCTGATAAGGACAGGGTCCGAAAGGGGAATAAGTTGGCCCGGGAGAGGATGTCTATCCTTTACGACTTTTCCGCCAGGGAGAAGGCCCTGGTTATCGGCACGGGCAACAAGACCGAAATCCTCCTGGGATATTGCACCATACACGGCGACGCGGCCTACGCCTTCAATCCCATCGGCGACCTGTACAAATCCCAGGTGCGTGTTCTGGCAAAGGAACTAAGAGTTCCCCAGAAGATCATAGATAAACCGCCCAGCGCTGATCTGTGGAGAGGACAGACCGACGAGGATGAGCTGGGGGCAACCTATGAGCAGATGGACCGGTTTTTGTATTACCTGGTGGATAAGAAATATGGTCCTGCAAAGCTGAAAAGATTGGGATACAAGTCCAGCTTTATCAAAAGGATTGTCGGCATCATGAAGCGCAACGAGTTCAAGGGAAAACTGCCGGAGATAGCGAGGGTCCCGTACCAAAAACACAAGGTCAGGTGACGGGACGAAGCCCCCAAGGGGCTTGGAGGTTCAACTCCAGCCGCAAGGAACCTGCTGATTTGCCCGAGGGGAGGTATAAACGATGAAAATCCTTCTGATAAATCCACCTGCGGGAAGCATCTACCATTTTCTGAAGCTGAAGACGCCTCCTCTGGGTATCGCTTACATAGCCGCGGTGCTGCGCAAGGCCGGACATCGAGTGAGAATAGCAGACTTAAACGTGGAGCGCTCGGATTACAGGGCCCTGCCTTACCCTGACTTCGACCTGGTGGGCATATCGGTCGATACCATGCGCTATCCGATCTCCCTGAAAATCGCCGAAGCGGCCAAAAGCCATGGAAGAAAGGTGGTGGCAGGGGGACAACACGTTACCTTCTTCGACACCGAGGCCCTTTCTACCGGCCTGTTTGATTTCATCGTCAGAGGCGAGGGGGAAGAAACCATGCTGGATCTGGTGCGGCACATAGAAGAGGGAAATTCGTTTGAGGAGGTGAAGGGTATCTCCTTTGTTTCTGAAGGTGAGGTGATACGCACCCCTGCCCGACCCTTGATACAGGATTTGGATTCTCTCCCTCTGCCGGCTCGAGACCTTTTGCCACTGCACCGCTACACTACCAGGCTGGGTGGACGTGTACAGACAGCGGCTCTAACCTCCAGAGGCTGTCCCTTCAACTGTGACTTCTGTGCCTGTTCCCAATTCTTCGGGAGGACCTGGCGTACCCGCTCGGTGGAGAACGTCACCGACGAGCTTGAGTTTCTGCAAAAGAAACATGGCTACCGGGCTGTCGCCTTCTTCGACGACAATTTCACCTTGGAACCCAACAGGATAATCGAATTCTGCGAACAGGTCCTGCGCAAGCAGTGGGACCTCTACTGGTGGGCTTTTTCGCGGGTCGATTCGGTGGTCAAATATGAGGATATAGTCAAGCTGATGGCGCAGGCGGGACTAAAGCAGGTCTTCGTGGGATTCGAGAGCGGAAGCCAGGAGGTGCTGGACGGATTCGGCAAAAACTTGGACGTGGACAAGGCTTTCAGGGCGGTGGAGATTCTAAAAAAGTACAAAATAAGCGTCTGGGCAAGCTTTATCATCGGTGCGCTGAACGAGACCAAGAAGATGATAAAGCAGACCATACAGTTCGCCAACAAGCTCAACCCCGATTTCACCCAGTTCGGCATCCTCACCCCCTATCCCGGCACTGCTCTTTACGAGAAGGTAAGAAATCGACTTCTGACCACAAACTGGAGGAAGTTCTGGGGCGGCGATCCGGTGATTAAGCTGGACAAGGTTTCTCCCAAGGAGTTAAAGAAGCTCTTGTGGAGAGCCCACCTCTCCTTCTATGGCCGACCCAAAAGACTCTTTTCGGTGGTTCTCCCGTTTTTCCTGAGCACGTCAAAAGATAGCCGAAAGAAGAACCAGACTCTGGTGAAGTCCGATGTCAGCCAGAGATAGGAACCGATTTTTCATTGCATTGGAACTACAAAGTTTTCCTTCGGCTGTCAGCCTCTGGCGGGATAAGGGGATGGAGCGAAAAGAAAACACAAGGTCGCAATTAGTCAACCGATCCGATAGGCTTTGAAATCGATCAGCGAATCTGAGAAAACTATAAATCCCGTCTCTGGCAAGGAAGCGGCTGTCGAGCCGGGGGTTCTCTATCTGGTGAGCACACCCATCGGAAATTTAGACGACATAACCCTGCGTGCCCTGAGAGTGCTCAAGGAGGTCGATCTGGTGGCGGCCGAGGATACCCGCCACACCGGTATGCTTTTGAAACATTACGACCTCAAAAAGAGTCTAACCAGTTATCATGATTTCAACAAGGAGAGGAAGGCGCCCCTTTTGATCAAGCGTCTGAAAGCCAGCCAGTCAGTGGCCGTGACCTCGGACGCCGGAACGCCCGGGATCTCCGATCCGGGCTACTATCTGGTTCAACTGGCCATTGAAGAAGACATCAAAGTGGTGCCGATTCCCGGAGCTTCCGCTTTCCTCTCCGCCCTGGTGGTGTCCGGGCTTCCCACGGACAGGTTCGCCTTCGAGGGATTCCTGCCCGCCAAGCCGGGAAAAAGAAAAAAACGACTGGAGGAATTGCGGGAGGAAAGAAGAACTCTTATACTGTATGAATCTCCACATCGCTTTGCCAGGATGATGGATGATCTCTCAGAGATCTTAGGACAACGGAGGGTGGTGGTGGCAAGGGAGCTGACCAAGAAATTCGAGGAGATTCTGAGGGGTACGCCGGAGACCATCAGAGAATCTTTCGGCGCGCGCAAGATTAAGGGGGAGCTGGTGGTTTTGGTTGAGGGGAAGGGCAAGTGAGTTTTGATTCCGGATCATCTCCAGTCATTTCGCAAGCAATGAGTACCGGTAGGAACAGCAAGTATCTCCTGGTGGACAAGGCCACTTTCGTTTACATGGCGGCTTTGAGCCTTTTGATATTGGTCTTTCGGGGCAATCTCGCCAACTGGCCGGCTTTTCTAGGATTTAACCTCAGCATCTGCCTGGCGGTGGTTCTTATAGCGCATGTGTTCAATAACAGGACGCGCGGTTGGATGTTCTTCCTCCGTCACTGGTATCCCCTGATATTATTCATCTTCCTCTATGAGGAGACCGGATATCTGATACATATGATCTTTCCGCAGCCTTTCGATCCCTTTATAAACCAACTGGAGTTGGCTCTTTTCGGCGTATATCCGACGATATGGACGCAGAAGTTCATCTACCCCGGCTTGAACGAATTCATGATGTTTTCCTACTCCTCTTATTACTTTCTCCTTGCGGTGTTAGGGCTGGGGTTTTTCCTAGGCAGGAAGATCCGAGAGTTCGATGGTCTGTTCTTTACCTCGGCTGTTGCATACTACATCTCATATCTGGGATTCGTCCTCTTTCCGGTGGAGGGTCCCCGATTCGCGCTTGTATCGCAACACCAGGTTGAGATAAACGGGGGACTTTTCACCTCTTTCGCACAGGGTTTAATAGACATGGCAGGAATTCAGGGGGCGGCCATGCCCAGCTCTCATGTGGCAGTGGCTATGGTGGTGGTGGTTTATGCCAGAAGGCATCATCGTTTCCTCTACTGGGTGCTCTCTCCCCTGGCAGTCAGCCTGGCCATCTCCACGATCTACGGCCGCTTCCACTACGTCTCCGACGTGATAGCCGGGATTCTGGTGGGGGCGGTAAGCATCCTTCTGTGCGATAAAGTCATCAAGAAAGAAAATGTCCAGACCAAGGGGGTCATAAGGGAAAAGGAATTTTCGCTTGACTTCGCCAAATCGGACTGATATTATAGAGCGTTGAAATGGTGGGGCTCCAATCCCGGAGTTGAGTAATCGTGAAGCCCATGATCATGGCACAGTTGAAGCTCTTAAACAAGCATTGGGTGGCCGGATTTGACATAGTTATCCGGCCCATCTCCAGGCTCCTTATAAACTTGAAGGTTCATCCGCACGTTGTCACCTTCTCCGGACTGGCGCTCTCTATTTTAGCCTTCAACTTCTATCGCCAGGGACATTTTTTCTACGCCGGCATGATGGTGGTGCTGGCAGGCGCTTGCGACGTGCTGGACGGAAAGCTGGCCCGGGAGACCAACAGGATGAGCAAGTTCGGTGCCCTGATGGATTCGACCATCGACAGATACTCGGAGATTCTGCTATTTTTAGGTCTGGCAGTCTTTTTCTACGGCAAACACAGCCACGTGATCTACCCCATAATCTTCGCCATCGCCGGTTCGTTCATGGTCAGCTACATCCGGGCTAGAGCAGAGGGGCTGGGACTTGAGTGCAAGGTGGGGCTGATGCAGAGACCGGAGAGAATCACCTGGCTGGCCATCGGGTCCCTCCTTGGAGGTATACCCAGGTATGGCATATATGCAGTGATTGTCACCATTTGGTTTATCGCTATCTTCGCCAACATCACCGTGATTCAGAGGATCGTCTTCATTCGAAATGAGCTAAAGAAACCGGAAAACCAGAATAATTGAACACAGACCGCGTTGGTCCAACCACGGGAGAGTCCGACTAAAAAGGAGGAGATATGGACAAGGTGAGAGTAGCCATCATTGGCGTGGGTAACTGCGCCTCCTCTTTCGTGCAGGGGGTGGAATACTACAAGAACGCAAAGGAAAAAGACTTCGTCCCCGGGTTGATGCACGTCAATTTGGGGGGATATCACATAAGAGACATCGAGTTCTCCGCGGCCTTCGACATCGACAAAAAAAAGGTGGGAAAGGACCTGGCCGAGGCCATCTTCAACTATCCCAACAATACCTACAAGTTCTGTCCGGTGCCTCGTTTAAAGGTTCCGGTCCACCGCGGGATGACCCATGACGGTTTGGGAGAATATCTTTCCAAGATAATTCAGAAAGCCCCCGGCCCCACCGCGGATATCGTCAAGATACTGAAAAGTACAAAAACCGACGTGGTGGTCAACTATCTTCCGGTGGGAAGCGAGGAGGCCACCAAGTGGTACGTGGAGCAGGTCTTAGACGCGGGCTGCGGGTTCGTCAACTGCATCCCGGTCTTCATCGCCAGAGAGAAATACTGGCAGAAGCGCTTTATTGATCGGGGCCTGCCGGTGATCGGGGACGACATCAAGTCGCAGGTGGGCGCCACCATTGTCCATCGGGTGTTGACCCGGCTCTTCCGGGATAGGGGAGTGAAACTTCAGAGAACGTCACAGTTGAACGTGGGGGGGAACACCGATTTTTTGAACATGCTGGAGAGATCACGGCTGGAATCGAAAAAGATATCCAAGACCAACGCGGTCACCTCGCAGTTGGATTACGACCTTGGGGCCGACAACGTGCACATCGGGCCCTCCGACTACGTGCCCTGGCTGACCGACAGAAAGTGGGCCTACATCAGGATGGAGGGGCAGACCTTCGGCAACGTCCCCTTAAATGTGGAGTTTAAATTAGAGGTATGGGACTCGCCCAACTCCGCCGGGGTGGTGATAGATGCGGTCAGATGCTGCAAGTTGGCTTTAAATCACAAGCTCTCGGGAGCCATCGACGCCCCGTCTGCCTACTTCATGAAATCACCGCCCAAGCAGTATACCGACGAGGAGGCACGCGTCATGACCGAAGAGTTCATTAAGAAGCATGCGAGGAAGGCAAAGAGGGCTGTCTCGTCGAAAAACAAGAGAGTGGTGAAGAAATAAGAGTCCATCTAAAAACGAGATGAAGCATTTCAGGGAGGTGGTTGGATCCACAGGCCACCTCTTTGTTTTCTCTCAGACCTTCTGAATAGCGGGAGTTAGATATGGCGGGTTATTTTATAACCTTTGAGGGAATAGACTCGTGCGGAAAGACCACCCAGGCGCGGAAGCTTGCCTCCTACCTCCGCATGAAAGGAAACCGCGTGCTCCTGACCAGGGAACCGGGCGGAGACAGGATTGCAGAAAAGGTTCGAAGAATCCTCTTGAGCAAGACCAACTCTGAGATGACCGACTTAACTGAACTCCTGTTGTACGAGGCCAGCCGGTCACAGTTGACCGAGAGGACCATTCGACCAGCCATAAAAGCGGGTAAGGTGGTCGTCTGCGACAGATACGCCGATTCCAGCCTGGCCTATCAGGGCTACGGCAGAGGTTTGAGCAAAACCATGATCAAGGAGTTGAACCGGATCGCCTCCTTCGGACTTGTGCCGGACCTGACCATACTTGTAGACGTACCCATCAGAACTTCCTTGGAAAGGAAAAGAAAGGAAAAAACAAAAAAGGATCGATTGGAAAAGGAGAGGTTTAAATTCCACCAGAGGATAAGAGAAGGATTCCTGACCATCGCCCGGCAGAATAGAAGAAGGATAACAGTGGTGGACGGAAGAAATGACATCGACAGGACCTGGCAGAAGGTAAAGAAGGTGGTGGAGTCCTTCTTGAGCAAATCAAACCGGACCACAAGAAAATCACGTGGATGAGCCTGGGGCAATCATTCGGTTCATTCCAAGTCCAATGACAACCTCTCTTTTCAGTTGCCCAGTTCATTGGGTCCCGCCAAAAGCGGGGTTCGATGACCAGACGGTCCCGTCCGGGAATCGAGCGATCACCCAAATCTTGGAGGGCAGGATATAATTCCGCTGGTGACGGAAATCTAGTAAGTCAAATCTCTGGAGGTCGAAAATGCTGGGGGAATACGTGAAAATCAAAAAATCGGCTTTGTTCGCGGGGGTGGCCATAATCGCACTTCTAATCGGGGGGCTGGTCTATGCACTGGCTGATAGCCTCTATACAAGTCTGGAGGAATTCGGCCAGGTGGCCTCGGTGGTTAACTCGCACTACATGGAGGACGTCGACTCCGAGGATCTGATCAGAGCCGGAATTAAGGGAATGCTGGAGACTCTGGATCCATACTCGGAGTATCTCGACCCGAAAAGGCATCGGGCCCTGCTGGAGGATACTCACGGGCAGTTTGAGGGGTTGGGAATCGAGATCGCCATCAAGGACGGATGGCTCACCGTCATCTCGCCTCTGGAAGACACGCCTGCCGAGAGAATGGGAATACAGGCAGGCGACAGGATAGTCGAGATCGAGGGCGTCTCCACCGAAGGCATCACCACCGAGGAGGCAGTGACCAAGCTCAGAGGTAAGAAGGGAACGGTGGTTCGCATAACCGTTGAAAGGGAAGGCATGAAGGAGCCGATGGAGTATGTCATCGAACGAGACGTAATCTCGCTGCGAGCCGTCCCCTACTACGGCGTCGCTCCGGGTGGAATTGGTTACGTCAGGTTGAATCGCTTTTCCGATATCTCCTCCGACGAGCTTAAAGAGGCGGTGAGCGACCTTCTGCGAGAAAACATCAAGGGGTTGATCCTGGATCTAAGAGGCAATCCGGGAGGCCTTCTCACTCAGGCTGTCACAGTGACCAGTGTCTTCCTCGAGCCGGACAGGCTGGTGGTGGAGACAAAAGGAAAGGCGAAGAGCCAGAACAAGGAATTTCGTTCATCCGGCAAACCCCTGTATCCCGAGCTTCCTTTGGCGGTGCTGGTGGATGGGGGTTCGGCCTCAGGATCGGAGATCGTGGCCGGAGCCATTCAGGATTGGGACAGGGGAGTGATAATCGGCGACACCACCTTCGGAAAGGGGCTGGTGCAGAACGTGATCCAGCTTAAGGATGGCGCCGGCTTGAAGCTGTCCACCGCCAAATACCTTATCCCCTCGGGAAGAAGCATTCAAAAATCGGAGGACTTGCCTGGCACCGTATACTCGGCGGAGGCTGAAGCGGAAGAGGAAGGCGATGCTCCGGATTCCAGCACTGCCAGACAGAAGTTTTTCACCAAAGGCGGGCGAGTGGTTTACGGTGGTGGCGGAATCGCACCGGACGTGGTCGTGCCCTACGAGCAGCTTTCGCCCCTGGAGTACAATCTGTTGGCCAAGCTGTCATTCTTTGATTTCGCCGTCCATTACACCGCAACTCATCCGGACCTGCCAAAGGGCTTCAAGGTGGACGATGCCATGCTTTCGGAATTCAAGCAGTTCTTAGAGAGCAAGGATTTCAAATATCAGACATCATCCGAAGTGGAGCTGGAAGAACTTAAGGAGGCACTGAAGGAGGAAGCGGCGTCGGAGCAGATAACCAGTCGGATGAAGGAGTTGGAGAGACTGCTAAAGGCGGAGAAGGAAAAGAACTTCGAACGGTCCAGGGAATATATAAGCTCTGAGATAAAGGAAAACATCTTAGTCAAGCTTTACGGACAAAGCGCCAAGTATGAGGGTGTTTGGTTCGAGCGCCATTCGCAAATAAAGAGAGCAATTCAGATTCTATCCAATCCGAAGAAGTATGAGGAATTGGTATCTTCGAATTGATTACTTCATCCGGATGTTCTTTGATTCATTTAAGCTCTCAAGGGATAGATTTATGTTGTGTCAGGACCTTAGTTCCTATGGATCCTGCGGACCTGACACCTTTTAAAGCGTCAGTCACCGGGATTCCGCCCTTCGGTTTTACTCGGGGTGGTGAGCCTGTCGAACCACCAGAGGCGGAAGAGTGGAGCTCCTTGCGCAACTAAAATTGCATTCGAGTTCCATGGAAGCGAAGAGAAAATGGCTGAATTCATTTTCATGATTGCAGGAGGGATGATCGCCGGGCTCTTAGGCTCGGTTTTGGGATTAGGCGGTGGAATCCTCATCATTCCCATGCTGACCTTAGTGTTCGGGGTCCCCATGCGGGAGGCCATCGGAGCATCCTTGGTCTGCGTGATCGCCACCTCCTCGGGTGCAGCAAGTTTGTACGTAAGAAGGCGTCTGTGCGACATACGATTGGGGATGACCCTCGAGCTGGCGACCACGCTGGGAGCCATTGCGGGAGGCGTGATAGCAGGAATGCTGAAGCCTCAAATCTTGTCCGTTCTCTTTTCGATTGTTCTACTTTACACCGCATGGACGATGTTGCCAAAAAAGGATGAGATCAGAAACGCGCGCGACTCTGGTGACGGTGAGCTGTCGTACAAAACTACCCGACTTCCTTTGGGCATGGGCGCCTCTTTTTTCGCCGGAAACGTCTCCGGGCTTTTGGGCGTGGGAGGGGGAGTGGTGAAAGTCCCGGTGATGTACATGATAATGAGAGTACCGCTCAAAACCGCCATAGCCACCAGCAATTTCATGATCGGGGTGACCGCCAGCGCCGGCGCCTTCGTCTATTTCTCCCGGGGCGAGGTCCACCCGTTGGTGGCCGGCTCCACCATGCTGGGAGTCTTTCTCGGAGCGACCCTAGGATCGCGCCTGCTTCCCAAAATCAGGGCAGAATACCTGAAGAAGGCTTTCGTCTTCGTTCTGCTATATCTTTCTCTGGAGATGCTTTTTAGAGGATTAGGTCTCCGCCTCCTATTCTGAAGGTTATGAGAAGCAAAAAAGAAAAAACCCTAAGTTACATCAGCACCATCCTTTTGATCGGTTCCTTTTGTGCCGCAGGATTACTGGCTCTGGGCCTGGGTATGTCGCTTCTTCGGGCACAAGTTCATGATGGTACGACCGTTCCAGTCGGTTTTTCTTTTTCCGAGTTAATTGAATCTCTTCTTAGAGGAGAAGCGACCGCCGTGATCAATTTCGGGATCTTAGTGATGATGCTGACCCCTTTCCTGAGGGTAGTCGTGGCGGCTTTCTCCTTTATCCTGGAGAAGG
Organism: Candidatus Zixiibacteriota bacterium; assembly: GCA_049679185.1. GTDB lineage: Bacteria > Zixibacteria > MSB-5A5 > MSB-5A5 > SM1-73 > SM23-73-3. The sequence continues at coordinate 2,268 of JBAUFO010000046.1, read as the reverse complement.
ACTTAGCCTATGCTTCTGTGGCTTTCGGAGTCATGTTGATACTTCTGTTTACCATCGTGCCGATTCTTCTGTGATGCTAAGAGCTAAAGTCAACCGCCTCACAGCAGCGTTTTCAACGGGTGAATATGAAAAACTCAAAACCGCCCCTGGTTCTGGTCGATTTCGACGGAACCATCACCAAGAATGACGTGGGCGCCCTGCTGTTCAAGACTTTCTCGAAAAAAGAGAGTCAGAAGATCGTCTCTTCATGGCTCAGAGGAGAAATAAACTCACAAGAGTGTCTCCAAAGAGAATGTGAGCTGCTAAGGATCAGCAGGCCGGAGTTGAAAAAATTCGCCCTCTCTCAAAAAATCGATGGAAAATTTCCCCCTTTTGTCGATCTGTGTAATAGGGAGAAGATAAGACTGGTCATCCTGAGTGATGGACTGGATTTTTACATAAAGCTGATCTTAGACAAATATGGATTAGGAAAGCTTCCCTTTTACTCTAACCTTCTCGGATTTGAAGGCAGGAAGCTGAAACCCGAGTTCCCCTACTTTGATCGAGGCTGCGGACGGTGCGGAAACTGCAAGAGATATCATCTGAAAAGCTTGAAAAGAGCCAAGGAAAAGGTCGTATACATCGGTGACGGGCTTTCGGATAGATGTGCAGTAACGGAGGCGGATTTCGTCTTCGCCAAGGATGATCTGCGCAGGTTCTGCGAAAAAGAAGGCATCAAGCACTACCCGTTTCACAATTTTGGAGATGTCATTCAGACATTTCATGATCGTATTCTAAACCGGCAGAAGCTTACCTCGGGCTCAATCAAGCGTGCCCGTGGAGCATGAATAGAGGTCGGCATCGTGGCGTTCTTACCGCCTGAGGGTTCTCGTTTAAAAAAACGCGATTCTTAAGGAGAAAAAGATTAATGAAGGCTGTTATCATGGCTGGAGGGTTTGGCACCCGCTTGAGACCCCTCTCCTGCAATATTCCCAAACCCATGGTATATGTGGCAAATAAGCCCATGATGGAGCATATCGTCAATCTTCTCCAGAAACATGGGCTTAAAGACCTGGTGGTCCTGCTCTATTTTCAGGCAGAGGCCGTAAGAAACTACTTCGGGGACGGCTCGGAATTCGGGGTGAAGATCGAATACGTGCAGGCGCAGGAGGACTACGGCACCGCCGGCGCGGTGAAGAATGCCCAAGATCTGCTTGACGATCGGTTCCTCATCATCTCGGCTGACGTGCTGACCGACATAGACTTGAAAGCCGCCTGTGACTTCCACCAGGCAAACCAGGCCAGGGCGACCATGGTCTTAGCCCGGATGGAGAATCCCCTCTCCTACGGTGTGGTCTTCACCCGGGAGGATGGCAGGATATCCCGGTTTTTAGAAAAGCCCACCTGGGGAGAGGTGTTCAGTGACACGGTCAATACCGGGGTATACATAATGGAGCCGGAGGTATTGGAACAGATACCCCCGAAGCAGAATTTCGATTTCAGCAAGAACCTCTTCCCTCACATGCTAACAGAAGGTGCAAGGCTCTTCGGCTTTGTCACGTCCGATTACTGGAGGGATGTGGGTAACCTGGAGGAATACTTCGAGGCCAATCAGGATATCCTTGAAGGCAGGATAAGAGTTGACATCCCGGGCAACCTGCTTCATCGCGAACACGCCAGCATCTGGGTGGGAAAGAACGTCCAGGTGGGTGAGAAGGTTGAATTCAAAGGAACGGTGATCATAGGGAGCGACGCTGAGATAGGCTCCCACAGCTTCATATCCAATTCGGTCATCGGCGACAAGGTCCACATCGGAGACGACGTCAATCTCGATCGCTGCGTGGTCTGGAGAGACACTTCCATCGGCATGAGGAGCATCTTGACTGAGGCAATCGTGGCAAACAACGCCAAGCTGGAGGAGGAGACGGTGGTCTTCGAGAATGCTATCGTCAGCGAGAACTGCCACATTGAGAAAGGCGCCAAGATCAAGGCCAACGTGAGGGTCTGGCCGGGAAAAAGAGTGGAGACAGGATCCATCCTCTCCTCCAGCCTGGTGTGGGGGGAGACATGGAACCGGGAGCTCTTCACCGACGCCAAGGTGATGGGAGTGGGGAATCTGGAGCTGACCCCCGAGTTTGCGGTCAAATTGGGAGCAGCCTACGGCGCCATGCTGGGCAAAGGTTCGACCGTGGTAACCAGCAGGGACTCGGGAAGCGCCTCCCGAATGATCAACAGGGCCTTGATATGCGGGCTGCTCTCCGCCGGGGTGAACGTGAACGACTTGAGGAC
>JBAUFO010000045.1:0-31088 GCA_049679185.1 Candidatus Zixiibacteriota bacterium | reverse complement strand
GTTCATGCCAACGGCCTACTTGTCATCCACCACCTCAAAGTCCGCATCCACCGCCCCCTCTTTTCCTTTGTCGTCTTTCTTCTCTTCCTTCGGCTCCTCCTTGGGTGGTTCCTCTGGTGGGGCCTGCTGCTGTGCTCCGCCGGTCTGCTTGTACATCTGTTCTGCCATCTTATGGGAGGCTTGCATCAACTCGTCTACTGACTTGTTGATCTCGTCGGCGTTCTCTCCTTTCACTTCCTGCTTGACCTTCTCGATCTTCTCTTCGATGTTCTTCTTCTCGTCTGCCGAAATCTTGTCGCCATATTCTTTGAGGGTCTTTTCGGTGGTGTAGATCATCTGGTCTGCCTTGTTTCTTGCCTCCACCAGGGCCTTTTTCTTCTTGTCCTCCTCGGCATGAGCCTCGGCGTCTTTGACCTTCTTCTGGATCTCCTCCTCCGACAGGCCGCTGGATGCCTGAATTTTGATGCTCTGCTCCTTGCCCGTTCCCATATCCTTGGCCGAGACGTGGACGATGCCGTTGGCGTCTATGTCGAAGGTAACCTCAATCTGCGGGATTCCTCGGGGAGCCGGTGGTATTCCCACCAGGTCGAAACGGCCCAGCGTTCGATTGTATATTGCCATCTCCCGCTCGCCCTGCAGGACGTGTATGCTTACCGCGGTCTGGCTGTCTGCGGCAGTGGAGAATATCTGGCTCTTTTTGGTGGGTATGGTGGTATTCCTTTCGATCAGCCTGGTCATCACGCCGCCCAGGGTCTCGATTCCGAGAGAGAGTGGGGTAACGTCCAGCAGAAGGACGTCTTTCACCTCGCCGGAAAGAACAGCCGCCTGTATGGCCGCTCCCACCGCCACCACTTCGTCCGGGTTGACTCCTTTGTGCGGTTCCCTGCCGAATAAGCTTTTTACCACCTCCTGAACTTTGGGCATCCGGGTTTGCCCACCAACAAGTATCACCTCATCGATGTCCGAAGGTTGAAGCTTGGCGTCTGCCAAGGCTCTTTTGCACGGCTCCACCGTCCTTTGGACAAGATCGTCCACCAACTGCTCCAGTTTGGCCCGGGTAAGGGTCAAATCCAGGTGTCTGGGACCGCTGGCATCGGCAGTGATAAACGGCAAATTTATATTGGTCTGCATGGTGGTGGAAAGCTCGCACTTGGCCTTCTCTGCGGCTTCTTTTAGTCTCTGAAGAGCCATGCGGTCCTTGGTCAGGTCTATCCCATACTGCTTTTTGAACTCATCCGCCATCCACTCTATGACCCTCTGGTCGAAATCGTCCCCTCCCAGGTGGGTGTCGCCGTTGGTCGACCTAACCTCGAAGACTCCTTCGCCCAACTCCAGAATGGATATGTCGAAGGTGCCTCCGCCTAAGTCAAAGACGGCGATCTTCTCGTCTTTCTTCTTTTCCAGGCCATAAGCCAAGGAGGCGGCGGTAGGCTCGTTGATTATCCTTAAGACCTCCAAACCGGCGATTCGCCCAGCATCCTTGGTGGCCTGCCTCTGGGAGTCGTTGAAATACGCCGGAACGGTGATCACCGCCTGGGTCACCTTTTCGCCGAGATACTCTTCTGCCGTCTTTTTCATGGACTGCAGTACCATGGCGCCGATATCGGGAGGAGAGTACTCCTTGTCCATTATCTTCACTCGGACGTCTCCGTTGGGAGCTTCCACGATCTTGAAGGGAACTATCTTCTCCTCCTCCTTAACCTCGTGGTGCTTTCTCCCCATGAATCGCTTGATGGAGAAAACGGTGTTCTCCGGATTGGTTATAGCCTGTCTTTTGGCCACCTGACCGACCAGCCTTTCACCCGCCTTGGTGAACGCCACGACCGAAGGGGTGGTTCTCATCCCCTCCGGGTTGGGTATGACTTTCGGCTCTCCCGCCTCCGTCACCGCCACGCACGAATTAGTGGTTCCCAAATCTATTCCGATTACTTTTGGCATTTACTGATCCTCCGATTTCGTTTTCCGTGGTTCTTCACGGATACCTTGTCCGTGACGATGTGAAGGTAACGGATTCATCCTGAACGGATTCACCGTGAACGGACAGGATGTCCGTTACCAACAAGGAAACTTTTGTGTTGCCTCATTCTTCCGTATCTTTGTTTTCTTCCTTTTCGTGCCTGGGTTTTCCTTTGGAGACTACCACCTTCGAAGGTCTCAGCAGCTTCTCATTCAACAGATATCCTTTACACATCTGGTCGGCCACGATCCCCTCGTCGTGCTCGTCGCTTTCGCACTGGGTTACCGCCTCGTGAAAATTGGGATCAAAAGGCTTGCATACCGCCTCGATTTCTTTCAGACCCTCCTTCTCCAGCAGTTCCTTCAGATGGGTGTAAATCAGCTCCACTCCCTTGCGGAAGCTGTCATAGTCGTTGGAGGCTTTTGCAGAGTCTAAGGCGCGTTCAAAGTTGTCCATGGTATCCAAGAGCTTCGAGATCAAGTCCTCGTTGGCGTTCTGGCATATAGCTTCAAACTCCCTGGCGGTCCGCTTCCGATAGTTATCGTACTCGGCTGCCAGCCTTAAAAGGCGATCTTCTAATTCCTTGGCCTGCTCCTCACTCTTGGCAAGATGCTCCTTCAGCAGATCGGTTTCGGTTGCCGGTTCGACTTCCTTCTTCTCCTCTTTCTCCACAACCTCGGTCTGCGGCTTTTCGCCTTTCTCCTTCTTCTTTTCTTCCTTAAGACGTTTTTCCTTGCTCAATTTGTACTGCTCCTTCTTTGACATGTAGCTTGGCGCTCGTTTTTCTCTATCTGGAAAGGACGTCGCTTAAGAGCTTGGCTGCGTATTCCACCATGGTGGCCAACTTGGAGTATCTCATCCGGGTGGGGCCGATTATTCCGATGGTTCCCCTCACCTTTCCGGCTTCATATGGCGAGGTGACCAGGCTGCAGGACTCCATCTCCCCTCTCTCCATCTCTTTCCCGATGGTGATGCTGATTCCCTCCTTGATCCCCTTGGCGGAAATGAGTTCCGCTAAGAGCTTCTTCTCCTCGAGCACCTCAATTAAGCTTCGTAGCTTCTCTCTGTCCTTGAATTCAGGTTGATCCACGATATTGGTGGTTCCTCCCAAGTGCATCTGGTCCGGCTCGGTTAAGTCCAACAGGCTGTCGGTCGAATCGAGGAAGAGCTTTATCAGTCGAGCATCGGCGGGGGAGGTCTCTTTAAGCCGGAGATCGATCGACTCCTTGATCTCACCCAAAGTCAGCCCGGAAAGCTTCTCGTTCAGGACGTCTGCGGTCTTTTCCAGTGACTTCACGTCAACTGAGGATTCGGCTTCCAACAGCACAGTCCTGACGAGCCCGTGTTTAACCGCCAGGACCACCAGGATCTTCTTTTCCGCCACCGGGATCAGATTTATGCTGGTCAGAATACCACTGTCGAATCTGGGGGCGATAGTCAAGCCCAACTGCTTCGAGACTGTGGCCAATACCAGGGCGGTCTGCTCTAAGATGTCCTCCACCGCCGCATAATCGGCGCATATCTCTCTTCTGATTTGATCCTCCTCAGACGCAGTAAGAGCTTCCGGTCCCATCATGCTGTCAACATAGAGCCGGTATCCCTTGTCCGTGGGAACCCTTCCGGCAGAGATATGGGGGTGAGTGATCAGCCCCATCTCCTCCAAATCCTGCATGGTGTTTCGCACCGTTGCCGGGCTTATCCCCAACCTATATTTTTGTGCCACTGCTCTGGAACCTACTGGTTCGGCAGTAGCCACGTAATGGTTGATCAGGGACTTAAGGACCAGCCGCTCCCTCTCGCTGAGACTTTCGAATGCCATGATTCTCTCGTAATCTCCTTGTCCTCAACAAATTAGCACGTGCCTGGCACTTTCCCCTTAAAAGTGCTAACCAATTGAAAAATAAGCCGATGCCGAGAGCTTGTCAAGGAAATTTGCCAGCTTACACAGAGCTTATAGCAGATATTCGAAAAAAGCTTGTGCTTCATTTGCATCTTTGTTCAACTCCGCCAGCGCAGGATATCATAGGAGTGTATGTGAAAACCTTCGATGGGACAGCTTCAGACCGGATCCTTGTTGTGATAGTGTGTTTGACCAGAACCTAACTTAAGTTAGGTTCTGATTTCATCTCTCTCTAAAAGTGCTCCATTGACAACAAGGCGCGTCCTTCGTTATCTTTCCTTAGGGCATGGTCTCTGAATGCCGGTACCTCAGGGGCGGGATAAATTCCCGCCCCTATGGAGACGGGAGTTCATCATCCACCAGGTAACTAATAGGGCAGGGTATGTAGCCCTGCCCGGGGAGCTCTGATAGTGTGTTGTGGTCACACGGGAGAAAGATAGTGGCTGATTCTCAGGCACTTCAAGGAGGAGGAAAGGCTCAGTTTAAGAAGGTTGTCTCTGCCAGCCGCAGGGTGGATCTGGTCACCTTTTACCCGGACTACATGGTCGAGAGATTGGAGGAGATCGGGACCGAGAACATTCACACCCTGGTCGTCTGGACGAAGAACCCTCATAATATGCTCGTGCATCTGGAATTGAGAAAAACCCTGGAAAAGTTGAAGCAGGTTTACGTTCTTCTCACAATTACCGGATTAGGCGGGACGGAATTAGAACCAGAGGTTCCCACAAAAGATCAGGTTTTCCGCCAGCTTCCCGACACAATCGATTTTTTGGGATCGCCCAAGAGATTGGCCATTCGCTACGATCCGTTGATAGAAGTGATCTATCAGGAAAGAGATCGCATTTCTAACATCGATACGGACTTGTTTGAGGATGTGCTGAATCGAGCTCATGTCCTGGGAATAAAGAGAGTGATCGTTTCGTATGTCACGGTGTACCAGAAGGTGAAGAAGAGACTGGCGCAAAACGGATTGAGGATAATCGAGCATCCGATTGAGGAGATCGTCGATTTCATCAAAAATGAGATGCTGCCCCGGGCCGAACAACGCGGAATGGAGGTTTCAACGTGCGTTCTTCCGGACCTGACTACGAAAGGGTGCATTGACGGGGCTGCCTTGACTGAACTTCACCCTCGGAAGAAGCCCTGTTCATTGGCCAAAGATAGAAGCCAGAGAGAGGACTGTCACTGCACCAAATCCATCGATATCGGGCAGTGGTTTACGTGTTACCATAATTGCTTCTATTGTTACGGCAATCCGGCGCAAAGGGCCACCCCGGCATGAGTAGCTGCGAGCGCAAGGAAAGACGCTTGGCCGATGTCAGACGGTGCCCTCGACCGTAGGCCCTTGCGTCGAATCTAATCCTGTGCCAACTAACGAATTACAAAACAAAGCGGAGAAGGACGCTTATCTCGACGGCGCAGTAGATTGCGGTTGGCTACGTGACTTCATCTTTGCCTTTTTTCACTCGACAAGAAAGTCTATCATTTTCAATGACTTAGGGGAGCAGCAAGTGGGGGACTCTGCCGATCGCGCTTTGGCACGGATTTTGAGTTATAAAAGGCTGTCATTCCCTTTCTTCACTTCAACTCCCCTAAGCTTTGTCCGCCGACCAGAGGGCGGGTGGACAAAGCTTTCTTTTTGGGTCTTCGGCCCTCACGACGACGTACATTGGTTGCACTGGTTCCCCTCTCCTTTCTGAGGAGAGGGGTTAGGAGAGAGGTTCCCATGGGGCCAAGCCTGTCACATCTTAGGGTATCTAGTCAGGAATCCACTCGTGCGGTTCAGATCCCAAGCACGATGGATGAAACCCGCTGAAAATACTACCAGAGTTCTCCGTCAGATCAAGGAGTGTGGCGAACACAGCAGGGACAGGAAGGGATTTCTTCATTCTCCTCTCAACGCCTTATCAAAGGCAATCCAGAAAGGATCGACCCTCGGATGCTCCAGGTGTCTCTCCCGGCCGCCCTCAACCAGGAATACGCCCTTTTCTTCCGGAATTACCTCACCCACAACAGAAGATGCAATGTTCTTCTCTTTTAGCTTTCTGACCACCTCTTCCGATTTTTCTTCTTTGCAGGTTATGATCAGGGTTCCCTCGGAGATGGAGCTATAGGGGTCCATCCCGAATTTGGAACAGATCTTGTCCACCTCATCCAAGACAATTATCGAATCCTTTTTGATTCTCATTCCCACCTTCGACGCTTTGGCGATCTCATAGAGCCCGCCCCAGACCCCGCACTCGGTGGCGTCATGCATGGCGGTCACTCCGTTTTCCCTTGTTCCCACCTCCACCGCGGTCAGAGCGTCCTCCACCACCGACATCTGCCAGAATATCTTCTCTGCCCTCTCGCTGAACTCCTTTCCGAAATACTCTTCTATTCTGCTTTTGAAGGCCACCGCAAAGATTCCGGTGGCCTCGATGGCGGCTCCCTTGGTGATTATGATCTGGTCACCTACTTGAGCCATCTCCGGTGACACATATTTCGACTTATCCCCGATGCAAATTACCGTGGCGCCTCCCACCATGGGATAATTGCATCCGTGATAGCGGGCGGTGTGGCCGCTGATCACGCTCATCCCCATCTTCTTGCACTCCTCGCTTATGGTCAGCCAGACCGTATTGAACTGCTCTTTGGTCATGCTCAGGGGCAGGTTCAAATCGATCGACAGATAGGTGGGTGCCAATCCCGAGGTCACCGCATCCGAGGCTAAAATGTGAATGGCAAACCAGGCCGCTCTTTTGAAGCCATATTCGGGAACGATAAAGACCGGATCGGTGGTGGTCACCATTACCTTGTTCTCTCCTATGTCCACGACGCCTATGTCAACGCCGTGCCTTGGTCCCACCAGAACGCGATCAGATTTTGCGCCCAGATTGGGGTAGATCATCTCATCAAAGATCTCCGGCGAGATCTTTCCGACATCAGGCAGCTTGTTACTTGACACGTTTTCTCCTTTCTGACAAAAAACCGTCGTGCTGATCTGACTGAACGACGGTCCGCGTTTTCCTTTTCCCTACGCTGGCATTATCCAGATCAGGTTCTAAGGGTGTGATCTCAGGCCATCCTCATTTTTGGCGAGGACAACCACCCCTAACCATGTCTTTTCCTAAGACTAATATACGCACCATCGATCTCTTGTCAACTGGAACTTTCCATCGCCGCAGGAATCTGTATGATCGCCCCGTCCGGTCGAAAAACAAGGGCTCCGGATATAAGCATCGTAGTTCCTTCGTTAACCTCAAGCGAGACTTTCGACCGGGCGAGTCCCAACCCTGTGAACGGCGAGTGGGCTTTTGTTTTAAAACTAAGGAGAATCCTGTCGATTATAAGAGAAGGGGGTGCCTTATACGCTTTCTTCCTTTGTACAAGGTCAGAGATAAGTTGCGCCTAACTCTGCAATCTCGTGGGTTCAGGTTATGGAAACTTTGGCAAAGCCAGATTACGGTATCGTATTGAGACAGATACACGCGGCCATCCGCAGGCTGGAGATGTACCCTCCCGGACATCCTGCAGCGGTTCAGGCTATCGAGAAGCCCTTCCTGACCCTGCAAGAGATCTTCAAAGCCACTGATCGCTTGATAATCAGCCGGGTGGAGGACAAAATCATCGTCAATGGGAAAAACATGGAAGGGGAGGAAATTCTGAAGAGGTTACTGGAGGAATTCGACCAGGAGAATGTCAGCAGCCTCACCTTCGCCAAAAGCCTGACTAAGGAGGAACTGAGCTCTTTCTTGAGCTTCTTTGTGAAACCTTTGGGCAGAAAGGACCAGTCGATCAGCCTTCCTGATTTCATCAAGAAAAATGGCATTCAGTCCATAAAGATCGATCAGCTCAGGTACGAGTTGGTCGACAATGATGAGGTGGTGGTGAAAACCGAGGTAGTCGAGGGGGCAGATATGAAGGCTCAGATATCTAAAATCATGAAGGATAACCCGGATCTGTTACGGGAGGTATTCATGGGCAAATCCGCGGATGGGACCGGGTCAGACCAGGGTAAGGTTTCAACCGGGGCAAAACAGGAGGCAGAGAAGCAGATAAAGAGCCTCTCGGATGAAGATCTCTTGGAACTCATGGCAGCCAGCTTGGGTGAGGGCCTGAAGAAGCGCCAGGCCGAAGGTGCAGGCTCGGCGCTGAATGAGGTGGTGGATATGGTGGACAAGCTTCTCCAGAACCGAGAGAAAAGTAAGCTCCTGCCGCGGCTGAAGAAGATGCTCTCAGAACGCGGAGTGGTGCAAGAAGAGCACCTGGACTTCCTATTTGAGGAGAGATGGCTTAAGAGCCAGGAAGTCTTGGATGAGCTGGTGAATATGATAGAGACACTTGGAACGGAGGAGCAGAATATCGAGAGATTCCTGTTCCTGTGGCATCGGGTGATCAGCTCGGGGGAGACCGAGATCATCAGGTATGCCCTCGATAAAGTCTTCTCCAGAATCCGCTACAAGGACGGGAAAACCAGAGATCTCGTCGCATCGGTCATAGAAAAGGCACTGCGTCACTTCGTAAGCCAGAACATGGAGCATGAATTCTCCTATGTTAACAGCCAATTGTACGAGAAGATCAAAGATCCCATGCTGCCGGTCGGTGCGTTCCGGGTTTGCTCCCGGCTTCTCAAGATCAGCTTTCTGGAGGTCGTCCGTCGGCAGGACCTGAAAGAGGCTCACAAGATATTGTCTCAATACAACGCTCGCCTGGCCCCGGAAGCAAAGTGTTCCCAGGAGGCTAAGAAGATCGCCCGGGACTTCATCCGGGAGGTCACGGATGAATCCACGCTTACCGTCTTGATGTCCCAGATGAAGGAGGGGATTGCCTTTCAGACCGTCAAGTTGATTGAAGAGGTACTGGAATCTCTGGAAGGAGACAAGGTGGCGCAAAAGCTGCTGGAGATTTTCACCTTAGATGATAGAGCCGCCCGGATGAGCGCGCTGAGGGTGCTAAGCCGCCTGGGAAAGGACTCCATTTCCGCCTTTTCTTCCCTTCTGTCCGACCCCGGCATCTTTGTCAGAAAGGAGAGAAGCCCACTGCTCAGAGATGAACAGTGGTACAAGGTGCGGAACGTCATTTACGCTCTGGGGAATATTCCGGATCGGGAAGGCATAGGGGTCCTGTCCAGGCTCAGGCACGACTCGGACGTGAGAGTGAGGCTGGAGGTCACAAAGGCTTTGGAGAAAACTGGAATGCCTGAATCTGTGGATGTTCTTGTGGCGATGCTAAAGGACAAGGACGACGAGGTGCGCAGAAGAGTCGTCTCGTCCCTTTCTGCACTGGGAGACAAGAGTTGCCTGGAACCTCTGATGGGCCATCTGCTGCACAACTCCCGTGACACCAGAATCACCGTCGCCGCCATCGCCAAAATCCGAGGAGCCGAATCGACCAAGTTCTTGTTAAAGCTCCTCCGAGACGAGGGCATTAAACACCTGCCTCCCAGACAGAAGGACGAGATAAAGATCGCCGTCTTCGACACGTCCAGGCAAATAAATTCCACCGACTTAGCAGACGAGATTGAAAAATTCGTAGAACAGAGAGGAAAAGGTCTGAAAAGCCTTTTGGTGAAAGATAAAGTCTTAGAGTCTGCCAATCGAGCGGTGGAGGCGATAAGAAGAAGAAATCATTCTCACCCCGTCCTGTCCAGGCATGAATGAGACTGGACATCTGCCATAGGTGAAGGCAAACTTCTTAATCCCGCACTATTGATCTTTTAGTCGGAACCTGTGATCTTTACAAATGATGAAGAGGCTGAATCTCATAATACTCATTTTGCTTTTTCTCTCCGGTTCTGCCTACGGGCAATACTATTTCGGCAAGAACAAGATCCAGTACACCAATTTTGACTGGCAGGTTCTGACCACCCGGCATTTTGAGATATATTTCTACACCGGAGAGAAGGAGATTGCGGAGATAGCGGCTAGCTGTGCGGAGGAGAGCTACCGGTACCTGGAAAATAAATTCAATCACCGCATCGAGAAAAAGATCCCCTTGATCATCTACAGCTCTCCCAACTACTTTGCCCAGACCAACATCATCCCCATCCTTCTTCCGGAAAGCGTCGCCGGCTTCACCGAATTCTTGAAGGGCCGCATGGCCATCCCTTTTAACGGCTCTTATTCGGATTTTGCCCGGGTGATCCGGCATGAGCTGGTCCACGCCTTCGTCATGCGCAAGATTCCCTACGTGATGAAGGCTCACCGGAAGATCAACTATACCGGCCTGCCCTTGTGGTTTGAGGAGGGGCTGGCAGAACACTGGTCAAGAGAATGGGACAGCGAAGCGGACATGATGATAAGAGATTTAGTCATCTCCGGAAGGTTCATCGGTCTGGAGAACATCTATCAGGTATACGGAAGTTTCCTGATGTACAAGATCGGAGAGGCTTTCTGTGCTCATCTGGAGGGGGAATATGGAGATGATAAGATAGGGCTGCTCTTTGAGAACTACTGGAAGGCGAGCAGCTTCGCCGAAGTCTTCCAACTGACCTTCAACCGCTCCCTGCGCGAGGTATGGAGCGAGTGGGAGTATTCGCTGAAGAAAAAGTACTTTCCCGAGATAGAGACTAAGGACCTGCCCGACAGGGTCTCCACCCAGCTTACCTTTGGAGGGATAAATATAAAGCCGGAACCGGTGCGCCTCTCGGATCAGGAGTGGGTGGTGTTCAAATCCAACACACTGGGATACTCCTCCATCCGCATGATGTCTCCGGAGGGAGAGAAGAAGCATTCGGTCACCCTGATTAAAGGGGAGAGATCACCCCAGTTTGAATCCCTCCACCTTCTTAAAAGCAAGATAGAGGTCTCCCAGGACGGCAAGATCGCCTTCGTCTCCAAAAGCCATGAGAAGGACGTGCTGTATGTTTATGACATAACCAGGAAGAAGATAACCAGCAAGAAGAGATTTGAGGATTTAGTGGAGCTCTCTTCGCCCAGTTGGTCACCCGACGCCCGGAGGGTGGCTTTCGTGGGAGTCGGCAGGAACGGATATTCCGATCTGTATCTATATGACCTGGAAGGCGATACCCTGACACGCCTGACAGACGATGTGTACGAGGAGAAGGATCCCAGCTGGTCCCCCGACGGGAAACACATAGCCTTTGCCTCTGACAGGGGGGCGTGGGGGGAAGAAGGGTACCTCAACCTGTTCCTCTTAACCCTTCCGAAGAATGAGGTCATCCCACTCACTTCGGGCGCTCAGCACGATCTTGCTCCTGACTGGTCTTCTGACGGCCGACGCTTGGTCTTTTCATCCGACCAGAACGGCTCTTATGATCTTTATCTCTTGTCGCTTCATCCGGAAAAAGACTCATCCGGTGTGAGCCGGCTTACCTCGTTTTTGACCGGCGCATTTGATCCCAGCTTCTCGCCGGACGATAGAACCCTCTTCTTCACCGCTTATCAAAAATACGGCTTTCAGATACACAAGATGAGCTTAGACAGTCAAACGGTCGCTGGGGCTAAGCTGTCCGAGCCGGTGAGCTTGTCGCCCCCTGCATCCCGGCCGGCCTGGATGCCAAAGAAGATGAGAGGTGATCAGGAAAGCTCATCGGCCAAGTATAAGACCCGGTTTTCATTTGACATCGCCCAGTCGGTCATATCGTACGATGCGGTCTACGGAACGGTGGGGGGATTTCAGGGGGCATTCACCGACATGCTGGGAAACCACCAGTATTTCTTCCTGGTGGGCAATAATGCCCGCTCCACCGACGACTTCCTCTCCAGCTTCAATTTCGGCTTGACCTATATTAACAGGGCCCGTCGGCTCAACTACGGGTTCGGAGTTTACCATCTAAAAGACGAATATTACGACGAGTTTCAGGGTTTCTACACGGAAAGGCAGTTTGGAGGGCTGGCTCTCGCGAGCTACCCCCTGTCCAAATTCAAGAGGGTGGATGCCAGCTTCTTCTTGCGCCAGTCCGAAAGGGACGTCCATATCCAGGACCGGGGACGGAAGGCGCTTCTTTCCACCAACTACCTATCCTGGATTCTGGACACCAGCCTCTGGGATTACGTGGGACCCATCGACGGCACCAGGCTCAACTTCACCCTGGGTTTAACCCTGAATTTGAACGATGGAGAAGCATATAACAGGCTCGTCCTGGGCGATTTAAGAAGATACATACGAATAAGAAAGAACAGCTGCTTTGCCGTGCGACTGATGGGTTTCTCATCCACCGGCAAGGAGCCGCAAAGACTCTACCTGGGTGGGAGCTGGTCTCTGCGGGGGTACGACCGGAGAGCGTTCTATGGAAGGCACGTGGTTCTGTCAAGCAACGAACTGCGGTATCCTTTAATCGACAACCTCTCCATCGGCTTTCCCTTCGGGAAGATATCCTTTCATGCCATCAGGGGCGCTCTGTTTTTCGATGCGGGCAACGCCTGGGAGGATGAGTTCGATCAACTATTCGGGAGCTTCGGAATCGGGGCCAGGATAAGCTTGGGTTACGTGATGGTGCTTCGTTTCGACATTTCTCGAACCACCGATTTTGAAACCATCAGCCGGAAGACCGATTTCGACTTCTTCTTCGGATGGAACTTCTGATGAACAAGAGACTCTTTAGCCTGCTGCTCTCGCTCTTAGTGATATCCTGCTCCGGCGCCTTCAAACTTAAGGACCCGGGTTCTCTTGACTTGCCCGGGTGGAGAAACTTCAGGGGGGATCCGCAGAATACCGCTTACGTTCCCTCATCCGTTGCCACGCAGCTTGAGCTTCTGTGGAGGTACAATGCCAAGAGACCCCTGAAGTCGTCGCCGATCATAATCGGAGAACTTGTGGTTATCGGTTCGCTGGACAAGAGAGTGCATTTCCTCGATGCGTTCTCCGGGAAAGAGCGGGGAGTCTACAAAATCTTCTCGTCCGTTTCCACCCCGGCCTTGGGCGAGGGTGACAGGATTTACTTTGGCTTAGATCAAGGAAGGGGAACATTTTTTGCCCTGGATATTCGAAACAGGGACGTCTTATGGAAAAAGAGCTTGGGGGGCACGTCCTCATCTCCGGTTTCATGCGAAGACAAAATACTGGCAGGCACAAGCGATGGGACCTTGTGGGCCTTAGACGGCATGAGCGGGGAGAACGTCTGGCAATTTGAGACTCCCTCTTCCGCCATCTTCACGCCGGCCTGGGAGGCTTGCGCTTCATCCACTTCAGATGAAAAAATCATCTGTTTTGGCTCAGCCGACGGCCACCTGTATGCCCTGAGTGCCAAAAGCGGAGAGCTAAAGTGGAAATTCGAAGCAGAGGGGGGCATCCACTCGGCCCCGGCTATCAAAAACGGAATGGTCTTCTTCGGCTCGGTCGACGGATATCTTTATGCGCTGAATCTGGCAGACGGTTCGTTTGTGTGGAAGTTCAAAACTCAGGCGGATGTGTTCTCCTCGCCTGCGGTCGCCGAGAGCTTAGTTTACATCGGATCAAATGATTACTTCGTTTATGCGGTGAACCAGAAGACCGGAGAGCTTGCCTGGAAGTTCGAAACCGAAGGTTTGGTTCGCTCATCTCCCATCGCGGTAGGTGACAAGCTCATCTTTGGGTCGTATGACGGCAATCTGTACCTGTTGAACCGCTTCACCGGAAGACCTTTTTGGAGCTACCAGACCAAAGGGATGATCTCCTCGTCTCCCGCCTACTTCGATGGGAAAATCTACATAACTTCAGAAGACGGATTTCTGTATTGCTTCGGGTCTTGATCAGAAAAGACCGTTCTTGCCGCTGGAGAAGACCTGAGAGAATCTACGAGAGTTGCTGCTCTGATTGGTTCCACAAATGATGCGTTCGGAGATTGAGGAATGGCGATTGTCTTGCGAGAAGCCGAACCTATCGATTTCCCGTCCTGGCACGTAAATGATGTGATGGTGTCATCGGTGTGACAGAAGATCAACTAACCTACCGGCACAACAAGGTCACTTTATGATTCTGCTTCTGGTCATGGATGGATATGGTTTGAACCCTGGCAAGGAAGGTAACGCCATAGCCCTGGCTTCCAAGCCCAACCTGGACCGTATTTTTTCAGAATACAAACATACGACTCTGGGCGCATCCGGTCTGGATGTGGGACTTCCCGACGGACAGATGGGGAACAGCGAGGTGGGGCATCTCAATCTGGGCGCGGGGAGAGTAGTGTATCAAGAGATCACCAGAATCGACAAGGCAATCGAAGAGAAGGTCTTTTTCGAGAACCCCGTCTTGTTACAGGGCATGGAGAAGGTAAAGCAGCGAGACTCCAGCCTGCACGTCATGGGCTTAGTCTCGGACGGATGCGTGCACAGCTCCCCCAACCATCTGTATGCCCTGCTGAAGCTGGCCAGAGAGAAGAACGTCCCGAGGGTGTTCATCCATGCATTCCTGGACGGAAGAGATGCCTCGCCCACCGGAGGAGCAGGGTACGTTCAAGAGCTTCTGGACAAATGCAGGGAGATGGGAGTGGGAAAGCTGGCCACGGTGGCTGGACGATACTACGCCATGGACAGAGATAAAAGATGGGATAGGATCGAAAAAGCTTACCAGGCCTTGGTCTTGGGTGAGGGGAATCATGCTGACGACGCCGTAGGCGCGATAAGGGAATCGTACAAGAAGAAGATCACTGACGAGTTTGTGGTCCCTACGGTGATTGCGGGCAATGAGCGGTCGCAAGATCAAAAGATCAAAAGAGGTGACGTAGGGATATTCTTCAATTTCAGGGCCGACCGCGCCCGCCAGCTTTCCCATGCCCTGACCGACAAAGATTTCAAGGAATTTGCCCGGCCGGATGATCTGACCATCGATATAATCAGCATGACCCTGCATGACGAGAAGTTGAACACAAAAATCGCCTTTCCTCCGGTGAAGCTGGCCAACGTACTGGGGGAGGTGCTGAGCAGGACAGGGAAGAGGCAGCTTCGCATCGCCGAAACCGAAAAATATGCCCATGTGACGTTTTTCTTCAACGGAGGGAGGGAGAAACCATTCGAGGGAGAGGACCGAATCCTGATTCACTCGCCGAAGGTTGCCACCTATGATCTCAAGCCGGAGATGAGCGCCTTCGAGGTGACCGAACGGGTTGTCGAAGAGATAAGGTCCAATAAACATGATTTCATCCTCCTCAATTATGCCAACCCGGATATGGTGGGACATACCGGCGTTCTGTCGGCGGCCAGCAAGGCGGTTGAGGCAGTGGATAAGTGCGTGGGAGAGGTCGTAGGCGCAGTCAAGGAGGTGGGTGGAATCGCTTTGGTTACCTCTGATCATGGGAATGCGGAAAAGATGATCGATCCCGGAAATGGAGAGGTCTTCACCGCCCACAGCACCAATCGAGTGCCACTGGCCCTGGTCATGGAAGATTTCAAGGGAGAATTGAGAGAAGAAGGCAGACTGGCTGATGTTGCACCGACCATACTTGACCTGATGAGTTTGAGAAAGCCCAAGGAGATGGAGGGAGAAAATCTGATAATTTAAGGCGTTCAAGGTTTAAAGTTGAAAGTTAAGACTTTAAACTTTGAACATTAAACTTTAAACGCATTAGGAGCAGCCGCGTAGGCAAGCCTTTACGGCTTGCCAGCTAAGCCATGAAGGCTTGGCTACGCCCGATAATTATACTTTGAAGACCAATGCTTTATAGTCCTTGGATTTTCATCTGGGGCCAATATGAGGAGCGGTGAAAAGCATGAAAGAAGAGATCAAACATATCCTGTGGGTCGATGACGAGATCGATCAGTTGAAATCACACATAATATTCTTAGAGTCCAGAGGCTACAAGGTGACCGAGGCATCCAACGGGGATGATGCGGTGGCCTTAGTAGGTAAGAAGAGCTTCGACTTGGTCCTCTTGGATGAGATGATGCCGGGCAAGGATGGTTTGACCACCTTAGAGGAGATAAAGGAGAAAAGCCCGCATCTGCCGGTGATCATGGTGACCAAGTCGGAAGAGGAAGATCTGATGGATCAGGCTATCGGGAAGAAGATAGACGATTATCTCACCAAACCGGTCAACCCCAGCCAGATTCTCTCTGCCGCCAAGAAGATCTTAGATGCCAGGAAGATCAGAACCCAAAGGCTGGCCCAGGATTACGCCCAAAGCTCGGCCAAGATCAGATCCGCCCTTTTTGGAGCTCTGAGTTGGCGGGACTGGATCGACATTCACCTGACCTTGAGCGAATGGGATCTGGAGATAGATAATTTCGGTGACACGGACTTGAGGCAGACCCTTCAGGGACAGAGACAAGAATGTAATATCGAGTTCGGCAAATATATTGAGACGGCTTATCTCAGATGGTTAGCCGAGGAGGACCCCCCTCTTCTCTCCACGAACGTGGTGAAGAAGTACCTGTCTCCGCTTCTCTCCCAGGGAACCCGGACCATCTTCGTGGTGATGGACTGCATGCGCCTGGATCAGTGGATGACCATCGAGCCGCTTTTGGATGAGTACTTTCATATCCAGAGGGATTACTATTACTCCATCCTGCCCACTGCCACCCCCTATTCCCGTAATGCCATCTTCAGTGGCCTTTTCCCGTCCGAGCTTGCCCGGCGGTATCCGGAGCTGTGGAAGGCCGGGACAAGGGACGATTCCAGCCGGAATAGATATGAACATCAACTCCTGGACGATCAGTTGAAGAAGATGGGAGTGCGGGTAAAATCCGATACCAGATACGTGAAGGTGTTGGATGCAAAGGAAGGGGAATACTTAGCGAAGAAGATTCCCTCGTATAAAAACACCTCCTTTCTCTCCATAGTGTTCAATTTCCTGGACATACTGGCTCACGGCCGGTCACAATCGGAGATTCTAAAGGAGATGACTCCGGATGAAGCCGCCTATCGATCGTTGACCCGACCCTGGTTTGTGCACTCCTCCCTGTTCAGAGTGCTGCAGTATTTCTCCACTCAGGATTGCGCGATTGTCTTGACCTCCGACCACGGAAGCGTTTGGGGCACCAGAGGAACCATCGCCCGGGGAAGAAAAGATACTTCCACCAATCTAAGATACAAATATGGTGACAACCTCAACTGCAATCCCAAGGAAGCTCTTTTCATAAAGGACCCGCAGCAGTACAGGCTTCCTGCCTACACCATGAACACCACCTACATCCTGGCCAAGGAGGACTATTACTTCGTCTATCCCACCCATTACGCCGAGTACGAGAAGCAATACAAGAACAGCTTCCAGCATGGGGGCATCTCCTTGGAGGAGATGATCCTTCCGGTGATCACCATGACTCCCAAGAGATAGGTCGCCAAACGCCCCCGTTGGTGACGGACGCCCCGTCCGTTCTCCCCCCTTCGGGTCTGAGCCCTCAGGGTCGAAGACCGAGGGGGGAACCAGGATGAATCCGTCACCATCACGTCTGCGTCACGGACGAGGCGTCCGTGACGAACAGCTATTCCCATTGATCGGGCGAATCTGCGGTTCGACTTCGCTCACCGCCCTGAGGAATTCGAAGGGAAGATTCGCCCTCACAGCTGCGCGTCTCTTCGCACGTCAGCAGTAGCCCGGGCATCCTGCCCGGTGTGTCAATCCCCCTATTTCCCCTTCAGGGTGAATCCCTTCAGGGTGAACCCCTTTCCATAGAACAGAGAGGGGGACAGGGGCGAGGCAAAAGAAAGCTTGAACTGCCGCGCCTTTTGTCTTATAATTCATGCCCGAGTCTATGATAGAAAAGAAGACCAACAGTGCTGAAGAGACCAAAGAGTTCGGCAGAAGCCTGGCTGAGCGGCTCAATCCGGGTTCGGTACTGGCCCTTATCGGTCCTTTGGGCAGCGGAAAGACCGTCCTGGCTCAGGGCATCTGCTCTGGCTTGCAGGTGGAAGCGCCAGTCACCAGCCCCACCTTCGTGATCATCAACGAGTATCCCGGAAAGTTGGACCAGTCGCCCATCTGGGTCTATCACTTTGATTTATATCGCTTGGAAAATCCAGAGGAATTTGCTAAATTAGGTTATGAGGAGTATTTCTATGGCAGAGGGATAACCATTATCGAATGGGCGGAGAAGGTGACCGCGTTTCTGCCAAAGAAAAGATGGGAGGTAAACTTAAAGATTCTTTCCGAAACCGAAAGAGAGATTCGCGCAGAAGAGCTTTGAGTTGTCTAAAGGAACTGATTCTGTCAGCAGGATGTTGAGGCAAGAATATGAAAATCTTAGGAGTTGACACCTCCACCATGACTGCAGGAGTGGGCATCGTGGAGGATGACGAGATCCTGGTGGATTTGAAGTTCGACGTGAGGGTTACCTACTCCGAGATCCTCATGCCCACCATCGATCTGGCCTTTAGGACCGTTGGGATGAAGATAGATGATCTGGACGGACTTGCCATATCCATCGGACCCGGGTCCTTTACCGGCTTAAGGATTGGCTTATCCACGGTGAAGGGGTTGTGCGTCAGCAGCCAGAAGCCTCTTGCCAGCGTTCCCAGCCTGGATGCTTTGGCTTCGCTTTCCCTTTATTCTCGGTACCAGGTGGCACCCCTTTTGGATGCAAAGAAGGATCAGGTATATGCGGCGATGTACGATACCAGCGACGGAGAACTGAGGAGGGAAAGCAAATACATGGCCGTGTCCGTAGAGGATCTGGTCAAGAAGATATCGAAGAGGACGCTTTTCGTCGGTCCCGGAGCCAGGCTCTATCAGAAGGAACTGACCCACCTTCTGGGAGAAAACTCCTGTTTTGCCTTAAACGATCAGTCCACTCCCAGCGGCGCCTCTGTGGCTCGAATAGGTTTAGGCAAGCTGGCCGGGGGGCACACGGAGGATATCGCCAATCTGGAGCCTTTGTATATCAGAATGTCGGAGGCGGAACTTAAATTCAAGAATGTTGGCCGGACTTGAGAATATCACCATCCGGAGGATGACTCAGGACGATATCGAAGAGATTGCCCGATTGGAGAAATTGTCTTTTTCCGACCCCTGGGCCAAAGAGAACTTCCGGGAAGAACTCAAGCACCGGTTTTCCGTACCATTGGTGGTCAAATCCGGCCAGACGATCATCGGCTACATGTGCCTGTGGCACATCCAGGATCAAATGGAGATAGCCAATTTCGCCGTGTCACCTGATTTCAGGAGAAGGGGAATAGGCAGAGAGATGATGGAGAGAGTGCTCTGGGAAGCCGGGGAGAGGGGTTGCACCAATTTGATATTGAGCGTACGAGAGTCGAACCGGCCAGCCATAGAGCTCTACACGAGTTGCGGTTTCGAGGAAGCATATAGAAAGAGGAATTACTACCTGCAGCCCGCCGAAGACGCCATAATCATGGTGAAGAGGCTTTGAGCGAGTGGAAAAGGTGAGTCTTTAGCCACTGAGAATAAAAGAAGAGGTTCTCTTATTTTGGATCTTTAACTTTATTGTCGGAAGAGAATCATGGAGTGGTTCAAGAGAGCAAAAGAGGGATTGGTTCCACAGAGGAAAAAGGAACTTCCCGACGGGCTGTGGGTCAAATGCGATTCCTGCGGGGAGATCATATACAGGAAGGAGATGGAGAAAGCTCTGTGGGTTTGCTCCAAGTGTGACCATCATTTTCGCATCAGGAGCAAAGATTACATCGATCTGATAGTGGATAATGGTGAGGTGGAAGAATACGACGCGGATCTGACTGCCACCGATCCACTGCAATTTAAGGATTCTAAGAGATACCCCGATCGTATCAAGACCTCACAGAAAAAGGTAAATCTCAAGGACGCCATAGTTGCCGGAATCGCCAGGATTGATGGGAAAGAGGTCAGCCTCGCGGTGATGGATTTTGGATTCATCGGAGGAAGCATGGGATCGGTGGTGGGGGAGAAGGTGGCGCGGGCCATCGAAAGATCCTTAGAAAGGAGAATCCCCCTGGTGATCGTCTCCTGCTCCGGCGGCGCCAGGATGCAGGAGGGGATCCTGTCGCTGATGCAGATGGCAAAGACCTCTGCGCTTTTAGCCAAGCTGTATGACCAGAACATTCTCTATATCTCCGTTTTAACCAATCCAACCACCGCCGGGGTGATGGCAAGCTATGCCTCACTTGGCGACGTGATCATCGCCGAACCCAAGGCTCTTTTGGGCTTTGCCGGCCCCCGGGTGATACAGCAGACCATAAAGCAGGACCTTCCCCCCGGATTCCAGAGCTCGGAGTTCTTCTTGGAACACGGCTTTCTGGACCTCATCTCCCACCGCAAGGATTTGAAGAAAAACATCTCGCTGATCCTTCAGTACTTAAGCTAAGAGCTTAACCCGTTCTCACCCAATCAGACTCGTCTCTTCACACCCCCTCAGTTTGAGCCAGGGAGGTCATCCGCCTGACTCTGCATTTTGGGTCAGGACAAAAACGATGTTCGCTCTCGACGCGTGCAAAAATAGTAGGTCACCCCTCAGGGAATCTAATCCTTGACAATTCGGAGAATTTTCGTACCTTTTGATTAGGTTTATCTTTCCAGGTGCATCGCCGAGCGAGATGCGAGGAAGCTCTTACCACGAATCCCTGGAGGAAGAAACGAGGTCTACACCAATCCTGTAACCCCATGATCCCGGGAGGATCGATATGAGAAACCCGCTAAATGCTTTAGTCTTTCTGAAGGTACTTCCTGCCAGTCTGCTTTTCGCGGCTGGTCTGCTTTTCCTGGTTGCGGCCGACGTTTCAGCCGGGGAAATAGAGCCGAATTTTGCCGAGTACTTGAACACCCTGTCACCGGATGAATTCGTGTCGGCCATCGTGATTATGGCTGATCAGGCCGACGTCAAATCCTTAAACGCTGAGTTGAAAGCTGAGAGGGCAACCAGAAAGGAGCATCACACAAGGGTGGTCTCGGCCCTGAAGAGTGCCGCGTCGAGATATCAGGGGAACATACTGAACTATCTCGAGGTGAGCAGGGGTCAGGGAACCGTGAAAGGATACACACCTTATTGGATAATGAACATGGTGGTGGTTCAGGCCACAATCACCGAGTTGGAGGTCATCGCGGCTCGCCCCGACGTAGAGATCGTGGAGTCGAATTTCCGGGCGGGCTTAATTGAGCCGGTGGGAGATAGAACCGGGTCGGTAATTATACCGGACAAAGGAATTGGAGTTACTCCGGGATTGAGGGCAGTTAAAGCGGACAGCGTATGGTATCAGCTTGGCATTACCGGGCTGGGAAGGCTGGTGGCCAATCTGGACACGGGAGTGGACGGAGCACATCCTGCTCTGACCGCCCGGTGGAGAGGCAACCATGAGCCCTGGCAGGAGTGCTGGAAAGATGCCTTGGGCTACGGCGATACCTACCCGCACGATTATCATAGCCATGGAACGCACGTGATGGGGACCATGTGCGGCCTGGGGGCCGCAACCAACGACACCATCGGGATAGCCTGGGAGGCGGAATGGATTGCTAACAACGCCATCAATCAGGCGGTCACTTCTGAATTCGACAATGACGTTGTGGATGCATTTCAGTGGTTTGCCGATCCGGATGGGAACTCAAGTACCATCGATGACGTTCCGGATGTGGTTCAGAATTCCTGGGGCATCTACAGCTACTGGCCCGGGTACCAGGATTGCGACTACCGGTGGCAGACGGTTATAGAGAACTGCGAGGCATCAGGCGTGGTTTGCATCTTTTCCGCCGGAAATGAGGGCCCGGCTTCGCAGACGCATAGATCCCCGGCCAACATCTGCAACACGCCCACCACCAACTTCTCCGTAGGAGCGGTTGACGCTAAAAACTATGACTTTCCCTATCCCATCGCCGATTTCAGCAGTCGCGGTCCCTCTGACTGCGACGGCAGAACCACAAAGCCGGAGGTGGTGGCTCCCGGAGTACAGGTCTACTCATCCGTACCCGGCGGTGGATACGAGTGGTACTATTGGAGTGGAACCTCGATGGCGGGACCGCATGTGGCCGGGGTGGTGGCTCTAATGCGACAGGCAAACCCGGATTTGGGGGTGGATTCGATCAAGCAGATACTGATGAGCACGGCCGTGGATCTGGGCGATTTCGGAAACGACAACGCCTATGGCTGGGGCGTCATCGATGCCTACCAGGCGGTGCTGGCGGCTTTGCAGAGCACCTACTTAGCCGGTGACGCCAACGGCGATGACGTTGTGGAATTGGCAGATGTGGTCTATCTGCTTAACTATCTTTACAGATCCGGTCCCGCTCCGGACCCCCTGGCTGCTGGAGACCCCAACGCCGATTGCGTAGTTGAGCTGGCCGATCTGGTCTATCTGATTAATTACCTTTACAAAAGCGGACCTGCTCCCCAACAGGGGTGTGCCTGATTCTCACGGTTATGAGTTCGCAACTAAGGCACGTCTGTTGAGTCCATGAAACTGCGTGGCAAGGGAACCTGTTCCCGAGAACCCGGGATCAGGGAAGACCTGCCGATCTGACCGCCCCTTTGTCCTCTGCAAAATGGGGAATACAAAAAATGCCACCATCGGGTGGCATCAGATCAGGCATCCCAAAGTCTATTTGTCTGTAGGTATTTTAATCTTGTGCTGCTTGATTTTGAATCTGAGCGAGGATTCCGGAATACGTAAAGCTCCAGCCGCAGCCTTTTTCACCCAGTTGCTCTCGACCAAGGCCTTTAGGATGAACTGCCTCTCCCAGCCCGCCACTCTCTCGTACAGGGAGAGATCCTTGGCGCTCTCTTCTTCTTCTTCCATTCCGAGCTTCTCGGTTAGGATATCGGCTGCCACGATCGCCTCCCCGTTCTTGATTGCCACCATCCTTTTCACCTCGTTCTCCAGCTCTCTGATGTTTCCGGGCCAGTCGTAGCTGGCCAGAAGCTCTGCGATGGCAGGGGAAGGCTGGGGAAGGTTGCCCTCCTGGCGCGGTGCGTGAATCTCTATGAAGTGATTCACCAAGAGAAGAATGTCCTCCCTGCGATCCCTTAAGGCGGGCAGCCTAACGTGTATGGTGTTCAAACGGAAGAACAAGTCTTTGCGGAAAAGCCCCTTCTCGATCTGTTCTTTTACGCTCAGGCTGGTGGCTGAGATGACCCGGATATCGACCTTTCTGGGCTTGGTGTCTCCCAGCCGGGTGAGTTCCTTTTCCTCTAAGACCCTGAGCAGCTTCACCTGGGTTGCCGGGTTGATGTCCGCTATCTCGTCTAAGTACAGAGTTCCCCCATCAGCCTCTTCCAAAAGCCCCTTTTTATCTTGCGACGCTCCGGTATAAGCGCCCTTCTTGTGACCGAAAAGCTCATTCTCCAGGAGGGTCTCGGGAAACGCGGCACAGTTGACCACCACGAAACTTTTGTTCCTTCGATCGCTATTGTAATGAATGGCCTTGGCAACCGCATCCTTGCCGGTTCCGGTCTCGCCTTCCAGAAGTATGGAGAGATTAGTATCCTTGACCTGGGAGAGCTTCCACAATATCTCCTGCATTTGGCTGTTCTGGGTGATGATCTTGGAGAAGGCACTCTTTTCCTGTAACTGCTGCTTTAGTCTTAAGTTCTCCTCCCCCAGCATCTTGTTTTCGATCTCGGCCAGTTTCAGAGATATTATGTCCGCAAAGGCCACGGTCAGATTGAGTTCATCCCTCCTGAACGGTTGGGTAGAAGCTCCATTCCTCTTCCGGTCCAGATAGACCGCCCCCTTGACCTCTTCGCCTATCTTCAGCGGAACCAGAAGCAGACTTGCTACCTCCCCATCGTTGTCTGAAAACAGATTAATTTTGCCCGCGGTGGAGTAAACCGGCTCCCTCAAGCAGGCTAGTCCGCCGTTAAGACGGGACAGGCTGAGGTGAACCTGCTCAGTCTCCTCAGGGGAGAGATTGAAGCCCAGTACGGGAGCCTGATCCTCGCCATTCGTGACGAGAATAAAGCCCCGGTCTGCCTGAAGCTTCTTGGCCAGGAGCTTTAGACTCTGGCTGATCTCTTCCTCTTGATTTGCCGGAGGCGTCTCTGAAACCTCGCTGGATTCGATTTCGGAGAGAAATTGCCGGAAAATATTGTACTGATTGTCCAGAGAGAGGCTTTTTTCTGCCACGGTTGTTTCTACCCTCGAGCGCAGGTCTGAGATCCTCGACAGCTT
The DNA here is from genome assembly GCA_049679185.1 of Candidatus Zixiibacteriota bacterium. Taxonomy (GTDB): domain Bacteria; phylum Zixibacteria; class MSB-5A5; order MSB-5A5; family SM1-73; genus SM23-73-3. The sequence goes on along the minus strand of JBAUFO010000045.1, from coordinate 7,293 downwards.
ATCCCCGGCGGTCAAAGGCTCCTGCGCCGCACATCCTCCCAACAGGGCTTCAGCTTCATTCAGACAATCGATGGCGCTGTCATAATCCTGGCCTTCCAGATTTACCAGAGCCTCTCCCAAGCGGGCTGAACCGACCCAGTAGGCGAACCCTGCAGACTCCTCGGAGAACAACTCGGCAAAGGCACCCCTGGCCCGGCTCAAGAACTCCTGTCTTTCCTTGGGATCGAAGGCCGCCTCCTCACCGGCAGCCAGATAAGTGCGGGCTAACTCCAACTTGCATCCAATCTTCTCCAGGCAATTCATGCTTGAGTTGAAGTGCTCCTTGGCCAGCCTTTTGTTGTTCTTCTGGGCGGAAATCTGTCCCAGGACCCGGTGGACGATCCCTTCCTCTACTTTCTCGTTTAGATTCTTGGAAAGCTCCCAGAATCTCCGGCACGAATCTCCCGCTAAGTTCAACTTCTGAGTGGCCAGTTGAGCCTGTGCCAGAAGCCGGTAAGATTGGCAGCCGAGACTGCTTTTGCGAGCGGCAATGGCCTCTCCGATTTCTATGGCCTGATTCACGTGCCGGTTAGATTGATCGTATTCTCCCAGTTCAAGAGCCAGTTCGGCGCTGTATTCGTGATAGATCGCCAGCTCCCTTTTTAAGTTCTTCTTTTGGATAATGCGATGAGCCTTTTGGTAGAAGCCCTGAGCCTCCTTGAACTTCCTCTGCTGGTAGGATGCATAACCCAACGAAAGAAGGTTCACGCAGATGCTGATCTCATTTGCAGCCCGCTCATTTTGCCTGATGCTGTCATAGAAACACTTTTGGGCCTTTTCCCATTCTCCCACAAGCAGGTAGACTCTGCCTAAGTTACCGGAGAGACGGGCAATCATGAGATTTCCGTCTTCTTGCTTTTTGACGTGCTCGATGGCTTGCTTCAAGCATTCGGTGGAACGATCGAACTCTGCCTGGATGAAGAATATGTGAGCCAGCTTGTTGTAAGCATCCGCTATTCCCTCTTCGTCACCGGCCCGGCGGAAGGAGGCCACCGCGTCCCGGATTTCGATCTGGGCTCTTTTCAAATCACCGGTGTCAATGAAGATGTAACCCAAAAGGAGTTGTACCTGCCCGATTCTCCTATTCTTCAGGGTACGCTTCAAATGCTCGTAGGCCTGCTGGGCCATATCCTGGGCCTGGCCGTAAAGATCCTGCCCGTAGAGAATCAGACCCTCAAGATAATATAGCTCGCCCTGGTAAGCCGAAGGGGTGTCATTCCCTTTCTTCAGCTTTTCTAACTCCGCCCGGGCGGACTTGAAATCTCTTTTGGCCGCCAGAGACGAAACAATGTCAATCCGTCTATCCGGATTCTCCATGTCAGATCATTCCCGAATGGTTCCACTCATCTGACGAAGATGAGAACACCACGACGATTCTTCTCTGTGGGCGCAAAAGCCCTTTCTTCTGCCGCATCGTCCTTCTGTCCCGGCGACTGCCACAAGATCATGATCCACGAGTCAAACCCGAAATGCAGCATAAAGCCTGTGTGTATTTCGGGAGGATCCTCGGGACTCTGATCCGACTCAGTCTCGCACACGTCATCCCACGGATGTTCCCAATCCGGTGGGGGATCGGTCAGGTCATCCGCAAAACTAAGGTTGAAGACAAACAAGAAGCTCAGGATGATAGAAAAAAGGAGGATGCGTTCGAGAAGGAAGATCGCTCGGCTCCCCGGCGTACTTGAATTGAGCCATCTCATGTCTCAATCGCCTCCTTGAATGATGAAAAGAGAAAAGCTACCTTTTATCAATTCGGTTATAGGTTAACACCAACCTCACCTGGTTTTTAGTTTTCCAAAACCGGCAGATGACCGCCTATGCTGATGACCACGACTTCTGACTTTCCCTCAATTTCAATTTAACCCATCAAGGTTCTTTTGTCAAGTCATTTTTGGCCCTTTCGGCCTACAATCGACAGATTGAGTCCGTACGGCGTACTTCAAGCCGCAAGCGAGTATCGATCCGGACTGTCATCTCGGTGAGAGGCCAGAATTCGATTCCGCGTGAATGTCTCTTCTTTCAGAGGTGGGCTTCCGGAGAACACATACAGTATGACGCAAATCCATTTACAGTGGAGAAAAGAGATGCGTCAACTTACTTTACTGGCCCTCAATAAATTATACGTGCTATGACTTCCCCGTATTGAGGCTAAAATCGACTTGACCTGTTTGCAAAGTGACAAATAAATGCGTTGTGAGAGACTGGGGGCATTTCTCCGCCAGCCCGGCCGGCTTCTTAGCACCATAGACCGCCGTGCACGTTCAGCACGCTTCCAGTGATGTAGCCTGCCTCATCCGAGGCCAAGTATGCCACGGCGTTGGCGACATCCTCCGGCTTTCCCAATCTCTTGAGCGGAACGTCCCTGGGCATGGTTTTCTTCATGTCCTCCGTGTAGGCCTCGGTCTCAATGAATCCGGGATTAACTACGTTGACCCGAATCCCATGCTCGGCCTCCTGTTTTGCCAGGCTTTTTGAGAAGACCACCAGCCCGGTCTTGGCCACGGCATACGCGCAGGTACGAAGATAGCCCTGGGTTCTTTCCGCGCTGGGCCCGCCAATGTTCATGATCACACCGGACTTCTGCTCTCTCATGATGGGCACCACCGCCTTGCAGCAGTAAAACACCGAGTTCAGATTTGAGTTCATCACCTGATGCCACTCCTGAATGGTGGTATCCCAAATGGTTTTGTAAAGAAATGGTCCCACATTGTTGACCAGGATGTCGATTCTGCCAAATTCCGACTTTGCCTTCTTTATCATCTCCTCGGCGTCGGCGAAGTTGGAGACGTCACCTTGAAAGGAGGTCGCTTTTTGTCCCATCTTTTCGATGCTCTTGACCACCTTTTCTGCTGCCCAGTCATTGGAGAGATAGTTGATCCCCACAGAACATCCTTTTTCCGCCAATTTCAAAGCGATGGCTCTCCCGATGCCGCGGGAACCGCCGGTCACCAATGCCACTCTCTCATCTAGAACCATCTCAACCTCCCATTTGAAAGGTGATCCGATGCGCATCTTAAGGAGGAGATCACTTCCTCCCGATCGGCATTATTGCCAAGGGCTCCTCCGCGATTCCCAGAGCCTCCTTGACCTCCTCGTCATCGAAGGCTCCGATAAAGACGGTGCCCAGGTTCAGGCTCTCCGCCTGTAGATAGATGTTCTCTGCCACGGAGCCCACCTCCATGTGGACATACCGGATGCCTCTTTCCCCGTATTTTTTCGTCGTCCTCTCATAGATCGCAGTAATGATCAGGGTAGCGGGAGCCTTCAGTATCTGGTCTTGATTGAGTGAAGCTTCCGTAACCTCCCCGCGCAGATCTTTGGCAATTCTTTGCGAGATGGAGTGATCCGCCGGATGGTAATGATAAAGCCCCGGTTCCAGATCCTTGATCTCTCCCGCCAGCAGGTATATCTCGAGAGGATAGAGTGCTCCGGCTGAAGGAGCCGTCCTGCCACCCCACTTTTCCGTCACCCCCTGCGCTGCCCAGAGAAGCTGGCCGATCTCCTCGAGGGTGAGGGAATCCTCTCTAAAGGCCCTCACCGACCTGCGATTCAGAAACGCCTCCTCCAGGCTGATCTGGCTCGAAAACTTGGGTTCGGGCAATTTCATGCTTTCTCCTTCTGCACGGATTTTCTCGTCTGCCAGAGGTTGTTTGATGCTCCGGAGAGGGAGAAGCATCACCCCTCCCGTGAGAACCATAATGACAATGACAAATGATCTGATCCTTTTCCTCATCATAAACCCCTTTGTTCTCAGGTGGGTTCGCAGTTTCGAAAGAAAGGTGCGTTCCTGAACATACGAAATATACTGAGGCGTGGATAAAGATCAAGTCCTTTGTGGGGAAGACCCGTCCAGTCACTTTCAAGCTGGAAGGAATCTTCACTGGAATCGAGGGACCGAAATCGAGCCGGTTTTGAGTATCCTTTCCTCTTCTCCGCAGAGTGGGGGATCAGGTGTGCTTGACGGCTGATTTGTCAGACGAATAGAGGACCAGACTCCGATGATGGTGATTCTCTCTTGGTACAGAGTAGGCTTGTAATCTGTGAGGAGAGGCTTGGAGGGCCGGAATGCGAAAGTGCTGTCAAATCAATGAGCAAAATGTGAAATCCATTTCACATTTTTTGAGGGCGTAATTTGCCTTCGGAAAAAAAGTTGTAGAAATTCGTTTCAGGCAAAAACTGCTTTATTCCCAGCCAAACCACCAACAGCTTTTCCTCTTCGGATCGTCTTTACGCAATTTCGTCTTTTTACTCTTCGATATCTTGGTGATGTGGACCGTCGGGTCCTGCCAGGTGGCCTTGCTTCTCGTTGGAGTCCGCAAGCGTGTTTTCTGACCTTGTTTTCTTTTCGGCGATGAAGTCGGTTTTTGCTTTCTCATCTTACCCCCCCTGTGTTTGCGAAGTTAGTCGAAAGAGCCCCGCCTTGAAAAGCGGGGCTCCCTCTGCAAAGATTTTCCTTTTGACCTGCAACACTTAGGTGTTGGTAGGTGTGTTGGTATCATCCCAGGAATCCAGTGTGCCCTGTAGCACTACGCGATACTCACCCGTGGTCGGGTTGACCGAGTCCACCTTGCACTTGCAGTAGGTCGAGTTGTACAGAAGTTCGGTCAGCCTGTACTGCAGGGACGCCGGTGAGCTCGGAGTCCTCTCTATAGCGGGAAAATTCTGAAATCTAAATTTGGTCACTTCTCTTCACCCCCTCCTTGCCAGTTTCGTTGTTTAGATGCCGTCAACACACATCTTTAAGTAAGGGGACGTCTGTAAAAGAATCAAAGAAAAACATCAACCTGACTTACCGGTTGGTCCACCAGGTATCCGGGTGATCCCAATCCAGGGTACCATGAAGGATGATGCGGTACTCGCCGGTATCCGGGTTGACCGAATCCACCTTCACCTTGGTGCAAACAGAACAAGCCACCAGATCACAGATCTTGTTCTGCAGGTAAGAGGGAGACATGGGAGTCCTCTCTATGTTCCTGAAATCGTTGAAGTTGAATTTGTACATGATATCACCTCCTTTCCGTGGTAGTCTCGAACTTCCCCCTACTTAGTCGATGCTTCTCTTTCCTTGCCAGATCAGGAAAACAGACCGTTTTCGGCTCCCTCCTCTGTGTGTGACTTGGATCCTGGTCTCCTTTGGCGAAGGTACAGGTCAACACCCTGGCATATTTTGAAGGTTTCAGTGATGTTTTGGCCGGGCCTTTCCCCTCTTCAAAGGAAACCAGTTTCCTGATCTTGTTTTTCAGATCATCTGGATTTTCAGGAGAGAATTTATCGTTCATTCGCTTTCGCTCCGCGCTTGAGGATTGGCTAAATTGCCCAGGAACGTTTGATATCTATGAATCCAAAATCTCTTAGTTTTCCCACCAGCGACAGGACAAACCGTTTCTTCCAGCCGAACTCGGAACTGATCCGGGAAACCGCTGGCTCGAGCTGGGCCAAACTCACCAGCGACCTGTTGGCATAAAGGTATTTTGCCAGGTCAATTAGGGCGCGGTATCTTCCGGACAGGATCTTCTTTGTCAGGAGTGCTTTAAGCAGATCTGCTGCCAGAAGGGTAGAGAAGAGGCCCACCTTTTTGTCCCTGCATTCCACGAAGAGGTCGAACCGGAAGGAGGGATTCTTGTATCCGCAGGTTATCCCGCTGCACGAATCCATGCCGGTTATGTTTGCCTGCAGATCGATGATAACGTGTTCCATCATGTGAGCCATATCGGTTATCTCATCCCGGGGTCGAGAGTGAGGACCTTTGTTGCCCGACCTTAGATTCTCCAAGAAGTGCTCACCGCACTGATGTCTCTCCAGAGAGGGTAGAAGTCTCATGAGCCGGCCGAAGGTGGAGGAGAGATCCGGGTTGCCTTTCTGAATCTGGGGAACGCGAATGTCTACCACCACCTTGACCTTCTTGCTTTTTGACCTGAACCTGGGATTGAGACCGCAGATCTCCGGAAACTCTCCGTAGGAAATCTCTCTTATTTTCAAAAATTCCTTCAAGGGAAAGCCGTTCTGTTGCTGGGTGAATTCTCTGTCGATCGATCCACGCCTATTTTGTCGGCAGAAACAAATCTTTCTTTATCCCCGGGGGGGGAATATGTGACCCCGGGTAGAAAAGGCGGGAGGTGGTCGATGGGTTCCCCTAAGAAATGCCCTGGACTCATTCCAGCGGGACTATGGAGGTGACACTTCGACCGAGATAGTGCCCGGAACGGTGTCAAAGAAAATCTTCAATTTTTTATTGACTTTGCCTTTGGGATTGTCTAAATTTGTGTCTTGTGACAAAAGTCACAAGCTTTCGGCTAAGATTAAGAGACCTCAAAGGCTTTTTGACTTCGGATAAGAAACCGATTAACCTCTTTTAAGGAGCAACCGCCATGAACGGAAAAACAGGAAAGGGCAGTGCTTACGGCTGGCTTCTCCAGAGGATCACCGGGATCTTTTTGGCCTTCTTTTTGATCCTTCATTTCCAGGTGCTTCACTTCACCAAAGACTGGAAGATCGATTTTAACCTGGTGAGCCAACGGCTGGAAGGCATAGGATGGGTGATCTTCTATCTGGTATTCGTGCCGGCCGCACTCTTTCACGCGTTTAACGGAGCCTGGCAGGTGGTCCACGATTACCGCCCAAAGGCGGGAACAGGCAAGGCCGTAAAAACCCTGCTCTGGGTTCTGGGAATCGCCATCTCCGTCTGGGGATACTACCTGATAGTTACGTTTAACAAAGGAGCATAAGAGATGTACCAACCCAAGTTAGGTTTTTTCAAAATGTACAAAGACGAAGTTGGCTTAAACCCGAACGTGGGAACCTGGGCCTGGCTTTTGCATCGGATAACCGGCGTGATTTTGGTGCTTTATCTTTTCATGCACTTCCTCGCCCTGAGTTCATCCCTGGGGGGAGCGGCAACCTTCAACGCTTGGTTAGCCAATCTTCAGACCCCACTCACTCACGTTCTGGAGATCGGGCTGGCTGCGGTGGTGGCCTTCCATCTTCTGAATGGCCTGCGCATCACCGTTGCCGATTTCTTTTATTTAACCAAACCCCATAAAGCCCTCTTCTGGATAGCCATGGTCATATTTGCCATCCTCATGGTTATCACCCTGGTAGTCTTCCTGGGGCGGGCCTTTTCACATTAATAAAGGGAGGAGAGTCGATGATTTTTCATGACGTTTTGGTAATCGGCGGCGGGCTGGCGGGTTTGAGGGCAGCCATTGCGGCGGCTGAGAAAAAGGCGGACATCGGCATAGTCACCAAGCTCTATCC
>JBAUFO010000044.1:0-3543 GCA_049679185.1 Candidatus Zixiibacteriota bacterium | reverse complement strand
CTGATTCGGTTTCGTCTCTCCTTACCACGAATTCTCCCCCCAGCCTTATTTTGACGGCTTTCTCCAACACAAACTCCAGCCCGATGGGAATGCTGAGCCTATATGAGTTGATGGTCTTGCTCACTCTGGCTTCTTCAAAACCTTCAGTACTACGAGTAACGGAATCACCCACCATGCTAATGCTTGAATTGTCCGACCATCTGTAGTGATCCAGCTTATCCTGATCCCAGTATCCTTTACATGCCACCGCCAACGTACAAGCACCATCCAGATCGTTTGCCAGCACATCTCCGATATCCAGGATTTTGAAAGTGAAACGCGTTTCGCATCCCACACCCAGCATAAGACTAAAACCTTCGTCATCGTTCTTGATAGACGAGTGGTTTTCGGACGAACTGTAGCGATCCGGCGATTGGTAGGAGGTATCTCGACCCTGCTCTGACCAAGTGTACTTGTTTGTTTCGTATCGGCCTCCAAATAGAAGCGATAGAATCGTCTTCTTCGATAAATCCCGCTTCCAATTGACATCCAGTCCAAGTGCTCTGTTCTCAACCGGGCCGCTGGAGTTGCTCCATTTGTAGTGATCGTATAGCATGGTGTCCGAATCGAACCTATGATTGTTCATCTCCCACCTGGACGAAGATTTCGTGGTATAGTCTAAGTTTTCGTGGTACAGCGTTAAATCAAAGGTAGCTCCTTTCCCGGAGTTGATGAGCAAGCCAACAGATGCCCTTTGTGCCTGCGGAGAGTTGTCAGAATTATTGAGGCGTTCATCCCTATAGTCTCTCAGCAGATCATCTGAGGCTGTGCTGCGCTCAATCGTGGCGTAATAGGTTTCGGAATCCAGACGATGGTAGTTCTTCAAGTATACGAAATCGACCCCCGCCAGCAGGGAGGCTGAAAGCCTTCGGGAATATATGGCTTTGAAATTGACGATGCTCTCTTTGGTGTACTGATTCTTGGAATTTGTGGAGATAGCATAGCGATCAGAGTAATCCCGACGCTCGATCTTACTGGGGTGATCCTCGCCAGTAGATGGTTTTAGCTCGCCGACCAAAGCCAGGTTGCCAAAATCAGGCAGGGGCAGGACTACCCCAACCAATCCTGTTTCCTTGTTGGTGATCTGCGGGGCGATTCTCAGTTCGGTTCTGCCTACCAGATTGTTCTGCCCAAAAACCCTGACCCGCTTGACTAAGGAGAGATAGGCGGGATTTCTGTATATGTCGGTGTATTCGTCCCTCACCACCCCAGCCAACTCCTCCCCCATTCCCATAATGCGGATAGACTTCCCGATATAACCCAGGGCGCTGGTGGAAGCAACAAGAAAGAAGCAGAGGAGTACGGCACAGCAGATCATCTTCTTCCTCATTTTTCCTCCTGGACATGTATAGTGATCATACTGCTCGCCATGAGACGGCTTCCATCGAGTTGACCAGAAACAACTTTAATATGAATCAACTTTGACTTCATGTCAAGCCCTGATGCCATTCTGCAGCCTCCTCCTGGTCGGTCATGCTGACGAAATGCTGGGCAGAACAGGAATTGAGGAGCACGAAGAGCACCGAGAAGAGCAGAGGCTCCAACTTGAACAGCAGCGGCTTTTTCATATCCTATCCTCCTGATTGACCTTAACACACGGAGACCGTGGCCGCGCTTCTGAAGGTAGTTCCCTTTAAGCTATCCCGATGCTCGTTGGTACGATGCTGCGGACTTGTCCTCATTTATATATAATACTCTCCTGATTTCTTGTCAAGGGAAATCTTCCAAGAGGTGCCCGTATTTTTCTGGCGGGCATCTCAGTTTTCGAGCAGATCTGGCCCCGGACGACCCAAGCTGGGGTTGCCGCGCAACAGTGCCGCAGATCAGGGACAGGTAAGCCGAATTAGTGGCAGAACCAGGCTGTCGCCTGCAGTTATTTGTATGGATAGCACCAGATCGTTGCAGCCGGATTTCACTAACCGAAGCTCGTACAGTTTGGGAAATAGCCCCCGGATTATGGCGCGAGTTTTGTATCCCGTGTCCACACCGTCGAGATAGACACTGGCCCCGGGTGGCTCACTTCCGACGTCCAGGATGCCGCCATAGCTGCTGGAAAACGTCTGAATGAAAGTGGAGAGAAATCTGGGCCAGCCTGTCGAGGAGAAATCAAGCTGGGCATAATCGAGAGAATCAAAATCAATCTGATTCCAGGGAAGATGGATGGATAGGCCGCCGATCGAAATCCACTCCGGATACATGAATTGGGCAAATACCGCAGCCTTTAGGGAAGCTTCCAGATCCTCGGCGTCCGCCCTGATGAGTAAGTTCAAATCGGTCTTGGTTTGAATTTCACGGGCAAACTCCCGAAGGTCAACCACTGTCGAGTCCAGCTCAAGGTAATTGTGAGACACGTCCCAGGCATCCCACACCTCGCTCCAAAAAGCTCCCGCGCCCCCCACCAAACCCTCGCCCAAATCCGAAGCGTCTGCGGCCACCTGCGCCATCTTGCGAAGATGAATCAGAACCGAGTGAACGCGTTTCACCGGCGATATGCTCCGGGCGGCTTCGTAGACCTCCTCGGTGACCTTTGAAGCGAAGATTATTGAATACATGTCAGGATTATCCGTCAGGTCGGCAAGCCAGACAGTAGAGCCCATGATACTGGTCGGATAGCTGTCAAACTGCGAGGCGATCATATAGGTAGCCCGATCCCTTATCTGGTAAGCCACCTCCGCCGTGGCCATGGAGGGGGCATAGAACCAGATTATGTCGAACTCAAATCCGGAAAGAGCGGTGGAGAGCTCCGGAAGGCTCATCCATTCACCGTCGCCGTTGATGGCATCAGAGCAAAGCCCCTTCCAGCCCCCGCCGTGATCGTTGACTATGAGCATATAGCGCTCTGCCCGGTAATTCTCCGCACCGTAGCTGATGAAGTCTCGCAAGGTCGTGGGATCGGACATGTCTTTCTTGCCTAAGTCGAGCAACACCTCCGAGCTGATGACATCCGGGGGCTCGTTTGGATGATAACCCACATGATAGTATCTGCAATTCCCCTCTGTTTTGAACGAGCCTAACATGACCACAACCTGGACATCGTCGGTGGAGCCGATCTGCTCTAACTCCTGCAGGTCTTGAATCACGTAAGAATGACCGCCAGGCGTCTGGTCCTCCGAATTGTTGCCGTCGAAGTAACCCAGGATGGCCCATTTATGATCAAACTCATCAGGCCCCGGACCATTCTTCTTGCTGCAAGCGGCGAGAAGAGTCAAAATTACAACCAGGAGAAAAGATGTGATTTTGAAAGCCTTCATAATCTTGCTACTCTAACTACGAGACCGCCCTTTATCATCCATACACGATATCGTCAGGTATCAGTTGGAATACAGTCAATCCTCATCGCCGACTTCGGTGCAGTTCCCCCTTTGATCCCTTTTCTGGTGGTCTGATTGAAGCTCTGCACCATCAATTAGAAACAGCCAACTTCTTTATTATCTCGTCGGCCTTGGTCTTGTGCAGATGAAGCCCCATCTCCTGAGGAGAAAGACCCTGAGCTAAGCCCAGCAG
>JBAUFO010000043.1:0-1754 GCA_049679185.1 Candidatus Zixiibacteriota bacterium | reverse complement strand
GTACTGAAACTTGTACTGCCGGAGACTGGGGAGCCTGTGAAGGAGAGGTAACCCCATCTCCAGAGGTCTGCGACAACCTCGACAACGACTGCGACTCATCTGTTGACGAAGACCTGACTCGAGCCTGTTACAACGGTCCACCGGGAACTGAAGGAGTAGGTGTCTGCGCTGCAGGTACTGAAACTTGTACTGCCGGAGACTGGGGAGCCTGTGAAGGAGAGGTAACCCCATCTCCAGAGGTCTGCGACGGCTTAGATAATGATTGTGATGGATCGATAGACGAAGATGGTGTGTGTGAAGAGCTCGAGACTGACCTCGTAGCGGAGCTAATCAAGGACGAGAACATCACCGTACCTGAGGACCTGGTGTACGACGGTACTGAGAACCTCGACGACGACGGCGAGGCCGACGGCGTGGTAACGCTGCACCTGGACAACCCCGGCGGCCCCACGCGGGTGGCGGTCGAGCTGGCTCAGGTGTCCACAGACCGGTTCAGTTGCGTGTCGCACCTGGTGCCCGAGGGCGGTGACACTCTCCACGAGTTCATCGTGGGCAACCAGTTCTACAGCAAGCTCACCTGGGAAGAGCCGGAGATGTCCGCCGCCTCGGTCCGCGACGTCCCGCGCAACTACACCATTGAGTGCAGCGAGCCGCTGGACGCGATAAGCGGCCTGAACATCGAGCAGTTCGTGGTCGACGTCGACCCGCTGGACATGGACGAGCTCGACCCGCTGAACAACACCGACGAGAACCACGTCAGCGTTGTCACCGACCCGGACGCGGACGACGACACCATCCCCAACGCCGAGGACAACTGCCCGTACGACGACGACCCTGACCAGACCGACACGGACGGCGACGGCATGGGCGACGTCTGCGACCCCGACGACGACAACGACGGCATCCTCGACGGGCCCGACGAGTGCCCGCTCGTGGCTGAGGACGACGACGATGTGGACGACGAGGACGGCTGCCCCGACACCGACATGTCCATCGCTGTGGACAAGCCGGAAACCCTAGACCTGGCCATCTGCACGCCCACACCCATCACGGTCGAAGTCACCGTCACCAACGGCAACCACCCCGCTGACGGCGACGTGATCCTCCTCGTTCTCTCCGACCCCGACGTGTGCCCGGCCACCTGGGACGCCGAGCCCGGTGACGGTTACGTCGAGGAGGTCATCGACGGTACCCTCCACAGCCAGCTGTCGATCACCGAAGCTGGCATGGCGGCCGACGAGGTGCGTGTGCTCGAGCGCGACGTGATCATCCACTGCCTGTACGAGGTAACCGATGACACGAGCGACCTGTTCTCGATCAGCGTGCTGCCCGCTGCGCCAGTTCAGGAGGAGGACGCCAGCGACAACCACTTGACCAACCGGCCCTCCATCACCTCCCACCCTGACGGCGACGGCGACGGTGTCTACGACGACATCGACAACTGTCCCGCCATCCCCAACCCGGGCCAGGAGGACGCTGACGGCGACGACGTGGGCGACGTCTGCGACAACTGCCCCAACACCTACAACGCCGGCCAGCATGACGGCGACGGCGACGGCGTGGGGACCCTCTGCGACAACTGCCCCAACGACGCCAACCCCGACCAGGAGGACGCTGACGGCGACGACGACGGCGATGTCTGCGACAACTGCCCCGACGACGCCAACCCCGACCAGGCCGACGCCGACAGCGACGACGCTGGCGATGTCTGCGATGTCTGCCCGAACGACGCCGACAACGACGCTGATGGCGAC
>JBAUFO010000042.1:0-8875 GCA_049679185.1 Candidatus Zixiibacteriota bacterium | reverse complement strand
TTCTCGATTCCTTTAATGAGGATTTACGCACAAGCTGGGATCCCTCCTCGGCCCCATAACTTGATTCTTATAATTCGTCGGGAAGTTCCACTAACTGACTCGATAAAACCATTACAGAGGGAGAACTCAATGGATGAGCCAACGCCCGATTCTCATTTCAAAACCATGTGTTTTATGTATAAATTTCGTGACCTATTCTTACCCAGAAAGAACGTCTTAAAAGAAGTAGACATAAAGCCCGGATTTCACATACTCGACTACGGATGCGGACCCGGGAGCTATTCAATCGTGGCTGCCCGGCTGGTAGGAGATTCGGGAAAGGTCTACGCGCTGGATGTCCACCCTCTGGCAATCCAGCGAGTGGGGAATGCTGCCTCAAAGAAAGGTCTGAAGAATATAGAGACCATTCAATCCGACTGTGCAACAGGATTGGGAGACGAAAGCATCGACATTGCTTTTCTGTATGATATCCTGCACCACTTAAGCGAGCCGGATGCGGTGCTGGGAGAGCTGCACCGGGTTTTAAAGCCAAGCGGAATCCTGTCGTGCAATGACCATCACCTGAAGGAAGAAGAGATAATATCCAAGATTATAAGTACCGGTTTGTTTAAGCTGTCATCAAAAGGCAAAAAGACTTACAGTTTTTCGAAAGGACAACAGCCTGTCCATATCGTGCCCCCGGATGTAAAATGAGCAAATTGAAGCTGATCTTCGAAAGGCAACTCTGGCACTACTTACTCTTGCCGGTTCTACTAATTGGCCTGGTCATTATCAGTTCAACCGAAGGTTTTCTGAGGGGCGACTTTTGGGGCGTCGGCACCAGGACCTGGTTTCTCTTAGCGGCCGCCATCCCGATCGTGCATCAATTTCATGTTTGGTTTTGCTGGCGAATGCAGTTACATTATTCCCTGATAACGAGGCTGTTCGGTCGCGCCGGATTTGTCCTCTACTCGATAGTCTTTTTGATCCTTCTGGTCTTTAGATTGATTCTGATAACCTTCTTGGCCATATCAAACAAGAATAGCCTTGGTGCTAATCCAATACTTCTTTGGGGTCTGTCGATTCTCTTTTGGCTTGTCGCGCTGTATGTTTTTTATTCCATCCTGAAATACTTCACCCTCAGGCGGGCAATGGGAGTCGATCATTTTGACCCGTCCTACCGGGGAGCAGGATTAGTGAGAAAAGGCGTCTTCAAGTACACGTCCAACGCCATGTACACCTTCGGCCTGCTGATCTTCTGGATACCCGGTCTGCTGTTTTCCTCCAAGGCCGCTTTGGCGGTCGCGTTGTTCAGTCATCTGTACGTTTGGGTTCATTATTACTGCACCGAGAAACCCGATATGAGAAAGATCTATGGACTCTCCCCGTCAAGTGAAAATGAATAAGGAGGTGTTCCCATGAAGAAAGTAAAGAAGGGAGTCGGCGCGTTTGCCGCGATCTTGCTTCTGATCGGATTGCCCCAAGCCTTTGCTCAATGGAGCATTGACGCAGAATCCGGGGCGGTGTTCAGCGGGTATAACGACGTGCGAATTCCCAACGAATCGGGGACCAAGTTCTCTCTGTCGGAGGAACTTGAGACGGATGCGGATTATTTCGTCAGGCTGAGACTGACATACTCATTCAACGACAAACACCACATATCGGCCCTGGCGGCTCCCCTTCGTCTTGACGCCGGTGGACAGATCGACCGTCCGGTGCGGTTTAACGAGATGGAGTTTGCAGCCAACGTTCCCCTGGAGGCCAGATACCGCTTTGATTCCTATAGGCTGACCTATCGCTACGACTTTCATCGAAAGGACAAGCTGAGGGCCGGAATAGGTTTCACGGCCAAAATCAGAGACGCGTCCATCAGCCTGGAAGATCAGGAAAAGAAGACGGAAAACAAGAATACGGGTTTCGTGCCCTTGGTGAACTTCAGGATTGAATGGATGTTCGCAGAGCGATTTGGGCTTCTGCTGGACGGTGATGCTCTGGCTGCGCCCCAGGGAAGGGCGGAGGATGTCTTGCTGGCAGTGACATATGAGCCAGTCAAGAGAGCGACGGTCAGATTCGGATACAGACTGCTTGAAGGGGGGGCTGATGTAGATAAGGTTTACACCTTCGCCCTGATCAATTATATTGCCGCTGGCTTGACTATAACGTTCTGAGCCTGATGCCCGGGCAACTCTGGATCGGTTGATTATGGATGATGCTGCCACCAAACGTGCTGCTTTACTTGTCGCCACGTTAACCTCATTTCTCACGCCCTTCATGGGCTCCTCCGTGAACATCGCGCTTCCCTCCATCGGGCGCGAGTTTGCCATGGATGCGGTTTTGCTCGGCTGGGTGGCCACTTCTTATCTTTTGTCCGCCGCCATGTTCTTGGTGCCCTTCGGAAGGATAGCAGACATTCACGGAAGGAAGAAGATTTTCTTATACGGCATACTCACCTTCGCTTTCTCGTCTCTCCTCTCGGCAGTCGCCCCCGGCGCCATTTTCCTGGTTTGCTGCCGGGTCTTGCAGGGAATCGGAAGCGCCATGATCTTCGGCACCGGCGTGGCCATTCTAACGTCGGTATTTCCCGTGGGTGAGAGGGGGAAGGTTCTGGGGATAAACGTTGCCGCGGTCTATTCGGGGCTCTCCCTGGGACCTTTCATGGGCGGATTCTTGACCCAACAGCTGGGCTGGAGAAGCATCTTCTTCTTAAACGTACCCTTGAGCCTGATAATCATCGCCTTCACCATATGGAAACTGAAAGGAGAATGGGCCGGGGCAAGGGGAGAGAAGTTCGACCTCTCCGGCTCGGTCATATATGCCGTTTCACTTCCGGCTCTGATGTATGGTTTCACTCTTCTGCCCGCCGCCTCCGGCGCGTGGCTGATCGCTCTCGGCGTGCTGGGGCTTTTAGCATTCACCCGGTGGGAGATAAGGAGGGAAAGCCCGGTCTTCGACATGAATCTCTTCAGGACCAATGTCGTCTTTGCCTTCTCCAGCTTGGCGGCCTTTATCAACTATGGCGCCTCGTTTGCGGTCAGCTTTCTCTTGAGCCTGTACCTGCAATACACCAAGGGACTCACTCCCCAGCAGGCAGGCACGATTTTAATCTGCCAGCCCATTGTCATGGCTCTTTGCTCCCCCATTGCCGGGAGGCTGTCGGACAGAATAGAACCGAGAGTGGTTGCCTCGATTGGAATGGGTTTCACCATGGTGGCTCTTTTCCTGTTCAGCTTCCTGACCCAGGATACGAGCATAGGATTTGTGGTCGCCAGCCTGATCATCATCGGTTTTGGACTGGCTCTCTTCTCCTCTCCGAATACCAATGCCATCATGAGCTCGGTTGAAAAGAGATCCTATGGTGTAGCCGCCGCCACAGTGGGCACGATGCGCTTAACCGGGCAGATGCTGAGCATGGGCATTGCCATGCTGGTATTTGCCCTGTATATCGGGAGGGCTGAAATCACGCCGGAGAATTACCCAGCTTTCCTTCGAAGCGCCAAAACCGCCTTTACCATCTCCACCGTCCTCTGTTTCGGCGGGATCTTTGCATCGCTTGCCAGAGGCAAGGTTCGCAAGGGGCGCCCGGGCGACCCTCAGGCCTGACCGAACGAGTCAAAAAACCTACAATTCCTGGAGGGCTAACCCGTATCATATGCAACAATGCAGAAGAAGGGATAACAGGTAGTCTTTATCTGTTTGACGCTTGGGACGGCTAATTGAGGGGAGAAAAACAAGCTACAGGGAGTTTGGCATCTAATCATATTCACCATCAAACCGAAAGGAGTTCTGTATGAACTCGCGTTTCGTGTGTATGGGTGCGGCAGCACTTTTGCTTGTGCTGGCGTCGCCCGCTCTGGCGACTAACGGGATGAACCTGGAAGGTTACGGCCCCGTTGCCACCGGTATGGGGGGAGCATCCTTCGCCTTCAATAACGGGAGCGCCGCCGTCATGAACAACCCTGCCACCTTGTCTTTGATGCCCGAAGGTTTTCGTCTCGATCTGGCCCTGGGCATGCTGGGCCCGGACGTTAATGCCATTGTGGCTACACCTGCGGGGAATCTGACCGCGGAATCGTCAGCCGACGCTTTCTTCATGCCTGCTTTCGGCCTGGTGAGAAAACAGTGCAACTTAGTCTTTGGCCTGGGAGTGTTCGGCCAGGGAGGCATGGGGACGGAGTATTCCAAGACCTCGTGGATGGCGGATCCAAGTCAGGGTGCCAATACTGCGCTCACCGAGGGTCTGGTCAACCGCTCGGAGGTCAGCGTGGGGCGTGCGATGGGCACGATGGGATATCACGTCAGCGAGCAGTTCCACGTCGGCGCGACCGTCGATTTCGTGTGGGCGGGCATGGATCTGCAGATGGCCATGAGCGAACCCCAATTCCAGAACCTGGCTAATCCCCAGGCCCAGACCATAGGGAGCGCATCCGGAACACTGGTGAACGCCTTCGGCCAGATGTATGAACCCTTCGGCGGAACTGGCATACTGCGGCTTTATCACGCTTACTTCGATTTTTCCAACGATAACGATTTTACCGGTGAGGCCATGGGCTACGGTGTCGCGGGGAAGATCGGCGCGGTGTATGAAGCCACGCCGGATTTGACTCTGGGCGCCGTTTATCAGAGCCAGACCGCCCTGGGTGACCTTGAATCGGACAACGCCAAATTGAACATGGCGGTTTTGATGGACGCGGGCATTCTTCAGGGACAGCCCACCGGGGAATATACCGACGTAAACATTCCGCTTTCCGGGAAGATCACCATTAAGGATTTCGAGTGGCCCTCGATCTTCGGTGCGGGTTTTTCCTTCCAGGCGATGCCTAATCTGATGCTGGCCGCCGACGTCAAACAAATCATGTGGTCACAGGTGATGGAAGATTTCAAGATGAACTTCGTGGTGGACGACATTCCTGAGAATGGTGGTTTCGTCGGCCTGGAGTTGGATGCAACCCTGTTCCAGAATTGGGAGGACCAGACCGTTGTTGCGGCAGGCGCCGCATATAAACCGGTCACTCCGCTTACCCTGCGGGCAGGCTTCAACTACGGGAAGAACCCGGTGCCGGATAAGTACCTGAATGCTTTATTCCCGGCAATCGTTGAGAGTCATGGGACCTTCGGTGCGGGTTATGATTTCGGCCAGGGTTCGCAGGTAAACGCTTCGGTACAGGTAGCTTTTGAGAAAGAAGCGACGAATCCGGGCGTTCCTTCAGCCGTCGAGCCCGCTGCTGACTTTGTCATTCCTCCCGTAACCTCGAGCCACAGCCAGTTGAGCTGGATGCTGATGTACAGCCACAGTTTTTAGGCTATTGGGGATTTCGTAGGGACAGGGCTTGTTGAGCTTGCGAAATCCCGCCTTGGCGGGATCCCTGTCCAGGCTTTGGTTGTGCGGACAGCCACTAGGGCTGTCCCTACGGCTGTAGGCTGTTAGCTGTGAACTATGAACCATGAACCATGAACCATTCAACGAGGAGGGAGCCTTATGCTGAAGGAGTTTAAAGAATTCGCCATGCGGGGCAATGTGGTCGACATGGCGGTAGGCATCATAATTGGCGCCGCGTTCGGCACCATCGTGAAATCCCTGGTGGCCGACGTGATCATGCCGCCGATTGGATTGCTTTTGGGCAACGTGGATTTTGCCAACCTGTTTATCGTCTTGAAACACGCTGTAGAGATCGAGGGACCATATGCCTCTCTTGCCGATGCCCAGGCTGCCGGCGCAGTGTCGCTGAACTACGGCACGTTCATAAACACCATCATCAGCTTCGTTATAGTGGCCTTTGCGGTGTTTATGCTGATTCGCTCCATAAACAAGCTGAAGCGCAAAGAGGAAGCGCCGCCAGCCGAGCCGACCACCAAAGAGTGCCCGCACTGCTTTTCCACCATTCCGATTAAAGCCATGCGCTGCCCCATGTGCACGTCTGAGTTGAAGACGGCGTAGGACAGAACGAGGCCAAAAGTACATAAGTACTCCTCAAGCCGCCAGACTGAGGTTTGGCGGCTTGTGTATTGCTCGGGAGGGGGATTCCGGCTCAGCAAGATCGGGGGCACCTCGTGGTGCTAGCGTATCGCTATTTTATTCCTTCATAAATAGCACTTGACTTACATTCTCGAATTCACTAAGATACCCCAGGAAAAAGCCGGGTGGTAAAGACGCAGCGCCGTCCCGCGACGGGGCGGCTGGGCAGATCACGACGAACTAGAGGAGGATGCATGAAGACTAATGATATTGCAGAGGTATGGCTGCCTGTCATAGGTAGGGCGCTGGGATACATGGTAGCGCAGTCACCGGATCTCAGAGACAAGAAGCTGGTCCACAAGGCACAGGTTCTTAAACGCTTAGGTTTGCCTCGTAAAGAAATTGCCGCTCTGTTGGGTACTTCGGCTGACTCAGTCGGGGGACTTTTGCGATACGCGGGTAAACCGAAGAGCAAGAAAGCCAAGAGAAAGAAATCGCTAAAAGAGGAGTGAGGACATATGAGCAGTGATGACAAACTGGATGAGGTTTCGCGTAAGCTTGACTTGTTGGTGCGGATCCTTGCCTACCAGTTAGTGGCCGACAGTAGTTTGTCGCAAGGGGCACCTATATTGAGGCGCCTAGGCCTCAGCGCAAAGGAGATTGCGGCCGTTTTCGAAACAAAGACCACCACCGTACACGTGGTGCTGTCTCAATCAAAGAAGGCGAAGAGCAAGAAAGCGAGCAAGTAAGATGGTTGACCGCCGCATCAAGAAGCTACTGCTGGACAAGCTGCAAATCACCCAGCAGGCAGTGAGCCTTCGAGCCAAGAAACTGAAGGCGACGTATGGTCCGATGACCACGGAAGAAGCGGTCTACGTCATTGCACACCAGGAAGGCATTGACCTGTCTCGTTTCTTACCCATCCAACAATTGGACAGAGTGCGCTCGTTGGTGCCTAAGGATCTGCCTTCTATAGATCAAGCGAAAACAGTTGTTAAGGCAAAGAAGGTGAAAGTCAAGCGAACCAGTTCGTATCCACTTGTGCAAAACAGAGTGATTTCCAGAAGCGTGGTAATAGGGCATGAGTCGTTTCCGCAGATGTTCGTCTTGGAGAATTCGATACGCGAACTCATCCGGCGGATACTGTCTGAAGTGTACGGCAAAGATTGGTGGATCAAAGCCGTGTCCAAAAACATCCAACAAGTTGTCAGCAGGACGATGGACAAGGAGAAGAGGTATCCGCACAGACCGAAGCGCGGTCTCCACCCCATTTTCTACTCTAACTTCGACGATTTGAAGCAGATTGTACTTCAGAACCGCAAACAGTTTGCGAACGCAATCATCAATTTTCAATGGTTTGAGGTGCAAATGAATGAGGTTTACATGGCCAGAAACTCGCTTGCCCACAATACCCCAATTACGGACGACGACGCTGCAAGAATCCGTCTATTTCACCGTGAGTGGGCCCTGCTTCTAGAAACTGCCGGATACAAGTAATCCCCTTTCGCGGTAGGTCGATAGGCCCCCGAAGCTAGTAGCGGGGGGATTTCATAACGCCAACGCATCACGAGAGTGTGTCTGTGATGCTTCGGGAATAGGAGTGCCCGAAACCAGTAACACCGGGATTTCCCGATGCGAATGTATCAAAGGAGGACACATGTTGCAGGAAGCCCTGTTCTACGCCAGCATCTGCAAGAAGGCTCTGGATGCTGGACGTGAAGTGCTGGGGATTTTGTCCAAAAGGAAACTTACAGAAGAAGAGAAGGAATTACTTAAGGCGGCTGCGAAGCAGGGAGGGTTTCAACTGTGGTCGGTGGATCAAATACCTGGGATTTGGCTAAGGGCTGATGGTAAGGACTTTTGTGACGAGGCGGATCCGGCCTGTGCCGCGGGCTACCTGGAAGCTTTTCAGTTGCTTTGCAAAAAGGGTCTCGTTCGTCATGAAGCCGGGGACCTTTTCAGACTGACTGGTTCCGGGTTTGAGAAGGCTAGGGGTTTGGCGGTGGACTAGCGGTCAGTGGAATCGACCTTATCTTTGGTGCTCCGGGAAAAGGAATTCCCGAAGCCCGTAACATGGCCACTTCCTAATGCCGATGGATCAAAGCAACCATGATGGCTAACTCAGGGTACGAAAAATGCGCTCATCTCTACGACCTGTTTGACACCAAGAAGAACATAGAGTTCTTTTTGCGCTATGTCTCTGAGGCGGGTGAGGTGCTTGATATCGGTGCAGGCACGGGACGCATAGCGGTCACACTGGCAGAGAGAGGGGTGAAGGTATTTTGCGTTGAGCCGTCGCCTGCCATGAGAAGAGAGTTTGAGAAAAAGCTCTCCGCGCGGCCCGAGCTTTCACAGAATATCGAGCTGGTGGCGGGAGACGCCACTTCTTTCAAGTTCCCCCGCACTTTTCCCGCCGCTTTCCTCTCGGGCGTCTTCGACCATTTCTTGGATGACAAGGAGCGCCTGGCTGCTCTGCGCAACATTGCCAAACATCTTGAGACTCACGGGCAGCTAATCTTCGAAGTGGGGTTGGGCTATATGAAAGACAGCCCCATGTCTCCGGCGGGTAAGGTCACCGAGGGGGACAAGGAGTATCGCCGGTTTTTAGAGGGCAAGGTTCTGCCGGATGAGAAGATGGAGTGGTTACTGGTGTACGAGATATATCAGTCCGGCAAGCTTGTAGAGAAAATCGAGGAGCGCTCGCTGGCGGGAATCATCGATCGCGCCAAGCTTCATCGGCTTCTGAAGGAGACAGGTTTCGAGGTGAAAAGGGAGTTCGGGGGCCACGATTTCAAGATGTACAAGGAAGGGGATTTGTTGTTGATTGTGGAGGCTCACAGATTGTAGCGACTGCCCCCCCTCACTCCCGCCTTTGGGATGAACCATACGGTTCACCCCTCCGGCGGGATCTTCGACTTAGCCCTCTCCCACAAGGTATGAACT
>JBAUFO010000041.1:0-15272 GCA_049679185.1 Candidatus Zixiibacteriota bacterium | reverse complement strand
ACATTATCCAGCTGATGCCGTTACTGTTACCACTATGGTCTGTTCAGTGGTTACGGTGGTGCTTGTAGGTGCCTCAAACTTAAACCATAAGGCCCTGGTTTCAGTCACCGGAACCGAAAGACCTGTTTGATCTCCGGCAAACTTGGTACCCGAACAAGCTGTTGATGTCGTGCTCAAAGCATGATCAGCATAAGCAAAATCACCAACCCCAGGCTGGATGCTGTTAAACATCGCACTTAGGCAATATTCCTCAGCAGCTACAGGAGCAGCTTGAACAGCTGTCCAGGTGGCAGGATCAGTCAAATCTAAGGAATAAGTTTCAATGACGTTTCCGTCGTTTGTGACCGTAGAGGACGCACCAGAGACTGCGGCGCTTGAGGTTACCACTGTCCCGAAGGCTATGGGTCCGGTTGCGCTGACGCTCAGATTCTGAATGGTCACCGTAACGTTGATGGTGGCAGGATTAGCTGCTTGGACTAGCGAGGCATAAGAGACTAACAGCAGGAAGCAAATTATTCCTCTTGTGAAAAAAGGGACGGTTTTTCTCACCTTGTATCACCCCCTTCCAATTGATTTAAGGCTGCTGGTATTATTTGTTATCGGTCAATAACTTACTTTCTTCAAAACCATTCTGCACTTTTTGCTAATACTCTTGTGCGGTCACCGTCAGCGTGGAGGAATGCTCGTCATAAGACGAAGTGCCGACGGGGGTCTGGATGCGAAACCAAAATGTTGCGCTGTCGCTGACCGCCACATTGGTGGCGATGGTGAAATCGGTATCGTATGCTGATATATCAGTCCAGGGTCCGTCCTGGCTGGTGGGGGACCATTGAGCCCGGACCGTATCCGCTCCATTGGATGATGCGTCAATGTCCCAGCTGTTCGTACCGTCAGTGAACTGACTGATCCTGCCCAGAAAGTTCTCGGCTACTGTGCCGTCGTTTGTGATAACGCTCGTCTGCGGTGCCAGCCAGGTGCTAGGCAAGCTGGTCCCAAAAGCAAAGGTTGAATCACTTACCAAGACGCTTAATTCCGCCATGGATCCCTCCTCGTTGCCGATCGGGATGGGCCTGAGCTTTCCGCCTGTAGTCTCGGCGCTGACGCTGGAGATCGAGAGTAAGAGCGGCACAATCACAAAAAGGCCGGCCCAGACTACAGACGGCGTCTTGCTCACACAGTAGACGGCGCGTGGACTGCCGGGTTGGGTGATGCAAAGACTAGCCCTCACCTCTGCTTCCCCCGTTCGATAAAGGTATAATCTCTCCAAATCATGGCTTCCTTCTAAGGGATTTCGGTATTTGTTAGGGAAAGCTTAACCACAAAACAGCCAAAACGAGTCCAAACGGTGAAATTACCGCCGACCAACCATCCCCCCTTAGGTGAACTGGTGTCCTGAATCGTCGACCGACCTATCCCAAGTATGCGATCAGATGCCTTGCTTACCCCTTCTTCATCTTCAACAGCTTGAGTATGCGGTCAAGTTCACGCAGTTTCAAGAGGTAAGAGAAGACGAAATAGCTGGCCAAACTCAAAACCAAAATCACAACAAGCCCCAGGATCTTCTCAGGTAGTTGAGCCGTCTCCAGATTCGGTCCATAGAAGTTCAGGTATATCCAGATTACGAAGCCCATCAGAGCGGCTGAAGATAATATCCTCAAAGAGGTGCCCACAATATCTTTTCTGTCCAGCGGCCCAATTCGTTTGTCCAAGATCGTCAGAAGCAAAAAGAGATTGGTCATGGAAGCAACGGAAGCCGCCAGCGCCAATCCCTTAAATCCCATAGGCCCCATCAAGATGAGATTCAGAACGATGTTTACCCCAACCGCCACCGCGCTGGTCTTGACCGGGGTCTTGGTGTCGCCCATGGAGTAAAACGTCGAGGCGGTCAACCTGACCGAGGAATAGGCGAAAAGACCGAAGCAGTAAAACGTCAGAGCCTGTGAGGTTGCCACCGTATCAGCAAAAGTGAACCTCCCATGTTGAGAGAGAACCGAGATGACCGGCTGCGATGCCACCGCCAAAAAGACCGCTGATGGGATGGCCAGAAAGAAGACTAGTTTCAAAGATGAGGTAAAAGTCGACAGGACCTCACCCATCTCCTTCTTGGCCGCATAAGCCGAGATGATGGGGAAGGTGACCGTTGCCACCGCCACCCCGAACACCCCGATGGGAAACTGCATCAACCGGAAACTGTAGTTTAAGTAGGATACGCTCCCTTGAGGAAGCAATGACGCTATCAAGGTATTGACGAATATATTGACCTGGGTGGATGCAAGCCCCAGGGTGGCGGGCGCCATCAAAAGCAGGATTCGTTTGACTCCGGGATGACGGAAGCTGATCCTGAAGCGATACTTGAATCCCATCTTTCTCAAGAGCGGAAGTTGAATGGCCAGTTGCCCGAATCCACCCAGAAGAACGCCCAAAGCCATGCCCACTATGGGCGGATCAAAATAGGGCGAAAGAAAAATTCCGCCTGCAATCATCCCTAAATTGAACATGGTGGGGGCCAGGGCCGGCACCCCAAAACGCCTGAAGGCGTTCAAAATGCCCATAACCAGGGCGGCCAAGGCAACCAAAAGCAGAAACGGGAACATGATGCGGGAGAGACGGGTGGTCAACTCCTGCTTGCCCGCCTCGTCGCCGAATCCGGGAGCGATCAATTGAACGATATACGGAGAGAAAACGATCCCTAAGATCACGATCACGCACAGGGCGATCAACAGCAGATTCAGCACCAGATTAGCCAGTTCCCACGCCTTCTCCTTGCCCTGATTGGTCAGATGATCGGTGAAAACGGGAATGAAGGCAGAGGAGAGGGCGCCCTCGGCAAACAGATCACGCAGCAGATTGGGTATGCGGAAGGCGGCGATGAAGGCGTCCGCGGCAAAACCGGCACCAAAGAGATAGGCAAACACCTGTTCCCGCACCAGACCAAGAATGCGGGAAAGGAAAGTGGCCGAACTGACCATTCCGGTCGATCTGGCGATCTTGTCTTGTTCCCGATTTGAACTCATCTCAAAGACTCAAGTTCTGGCCCGATGGAGACACTATTCCCTCTCCTTTCTGAGGAGAGGTTCACCCAAGGCAAAGAAACTGGCTTTTTTGAACTTGACAAACAAGATTTTCACTCTATATTCCGTAAACTGTAAGTACACTGACTTAAAAAAAGCAAGGAGAAAAGCATTGCCCACACACAAATCAGCCAAGAAAAGGATAAAGACCAGCGGTAAGTCGAACACCAGAAATCGAGCCGTCAAGTCTCGCATAAGGACCCTGGTCAAGAATGCGGAAGCTTCACTTGATGAAGCCTCGTTGAAGGAAGCTGTTTCGATCTTGGACAGAGCGGCAAGAAAGAAGGTCATTCATCCCAACAAGGCATCCCGCATGAAGTCTCGCTTGGCCAAGGCAGTACAAAAGAAGGCTGCGCCCGCCACCACCTGATTTCCCGGCAGTGATCCGGCGTAAGAGATAATCACCACACCAGGTGCTTCAGCAGGCGCAGGAGCCGGCGATTCGATTTAAGAATCGTCTTGATCAGTGCAATGGGCTCAATTCCGGTGACAACCCTGCCTTCGAAATAGTCCTTCAGGAAGCAAACCGCTGCATCCATATCCTCGTCGGTCAGCTTCAAAAAGATCGCCTTAGAATACGAATAAAACCTCAGCTCACTCCCTTTTTCTTTCAACAGCCGTTCTTCATATCTTTTCAGGGTAGAAAAAGAAGACCCTCCTTCCTTGATAAATTGGCTTGTCACCTCTCCGGCGATCTTGCCGGAGAGCAGAGCGTTTGATATTCCGGCACCGGAGAGGGAATCCACCAGCCTGCCCGCGTCTCCAACCAAAAGCACGTTTCTTTTCACCAGGCTCTTCTTCCGGTCGAATGCGGGCACCCCACCCATGGTGGATTCAATCACTCTGAAGCCGGAAAATCTCTTCTGTAAGAACCCATCTAAAAATTCCCTAGCTTTCTTCCGGGTTCGATCCGGAGTCACTGCCAGGCCGACGTTGGCAGTACGCTCTCCCTTAGGGAAGACCCAGGCATATCCTCCCGGGGCAACCGACTCTCCCAGATAAAACTCCATACGATCTTCCTCCACGTCCACATCACCCAGAAGAGACTGGGCGCACGACTCTATCTGGCCCAACTTTACCGAGGAATCTACTCCTGCCCAGCGGGCCACCCAGGATTCCACCCCATCCGCACCGATGATAACCCTTGCACCGTATTCTTTCTCCTGCCCATTCTCCAGCACCCTGACCCCACGAAACCCATCCCGCTGGTGGCTCAAAAGACCCACTGCAGGGCAATTCACCTTAACCTCAGCTCCCGACGAGGAGGCCTCTTCTGCCAGTCGTCTATCGAAGATCTTTCTGTCCAGGACGAAGCCAGCGCGGGGATGTCGAATTATCACCTTCTTATTCGACGGCGAGACCAGAAGCGCCCGATGAATCCGGGCACTGATCCATTCCGGATCCGGCTCGACGAATCTATCCAGACCCGAAACACTGATGGCCTCGGCGCAAGCTAAAGGCACGCCTATCTGAGGATGCTTCTCCAGGAGCAGAACGCTCATCCCGCGTTCAGCCAGTGTCCTGGCCGCCGTGGAACCGGCCGGACCTGCACCCACCACTATGCAGTCGAATTTCTGGTCCATTTTCCCGATCGGATATCTTGGCCTGCTAAGAAGGAGGGGCTTCGCCCCTGACGGAATCTATCACCAAAGCTCCTGTTGGACAGAAGATCGCGCAGCTTTCGCATAAAGTGCACTCTTCATGCTTGATCTTCAGCCCGGAGGAAGAAAGCTCCAATGCCCCCGGGGAACAGACTGCCACGCATCCTCCGCAATCTCCACACAGTTCGAAATCAATCTTTAGCATGATTCTTCAGCCAGGATGAATTCTCAATGTCCCAACCCTTGCCCCGTCACCTGTGGCCTTGCTTGCGTCTCGCCTCAAATTACCGGAAGTATATGGAAAGTAACCCTGAAGAGCAAGAGGTTTTGCCTCCTGACATTGCCTTCTTCACGACTGAATTTGCTGTCCTGGCCCATAAAATCAGAGGCCGGGATCCTCTCCCAGCCTCCTCTCATGGTATATCCGTTATATCCGTTACATCTGTTGGTATGAACCATACGGTTCATACCGTTGACCTATTTCAGCAACACCAAACGTTTAGTCTCGCTCATCTCACCTGCTTTCAATTGGTAGAAGTAGATGCCGCTGGAGAGGTCGTTGCCTTTGTCATCCTTTCCATCCCAACTCACAATCTGGGAACCTGCAGCCAACCGTCCCTCCACCAGCGTCCTCACTCTCTGTCCCAGGATGTTGTAAATTGCCAAGCTCACCTCTGTCGACCGTCGCAAGTTGAACTTAACCACCGTCTCGTTATTAAACGGATTGGGATAGTTCTGATGAAGTTCAAAGTCCTTCGGGGTCAGCGCACCCTCTTCTCCCTCTACGGCGGTCCCTTTGGGGCAAATCATGACGGCTGCCTCGACCTCGGTGTGGTAATATGCGAAATGCTTGGGTGCTTCCCTGGTAAAGGCTTTAAACCTCTCCGGAACGTTCTTGCCGGTGTATTTATAACCCTCAAAGCAAAAGTCCGCCAGATCCCACTTGTCGTTGTCCGGGCTGTGGAATTCGGGATACAGCAAGCTGACATATACGTCGTGGGAAACGAACTGTGGGTCATTATGGAACTCGGGCGGGTACTGATCCCAGGGGGGGTGTTCTGGCGTTCTAAACCTTCCGGGCCACCAGGGAGAATACTGGATGGCCTGATCCCGATCCGGATCGGATACGGCTATCTCCTTTTTCTCCGAGTTCACTCCAGCCATGGTTACAAAATGTCCACCTTCTCGGTACCACGTCTCCAAGCCCTCATTCCACCACCAGAAACCCAATAGCAGTATGATGTCCTGACATCTTTTGAGTGAATCCTCCATCTCATAGAAGTCGGGCTCCCAGAAGGTATACTCCTGCAGGTGGTTAAATCCATAGTCCTGGAAGTACTGAACCAAACCCGTTTGGATATCGTCAGGCGTACAGCCGAAGGGGCCCACGTTGAAGTATCTTGCCAGGGTGTCAATCAGTTGAGGGGGAGACCACCCTACGGGCACTGCATCAAACCACCACAGGCAGTTGGCAACAGCGGTGGGTCCGCAGTAGGCCACCCATTGATCCTGGTTCTGGTCGAAGTCCGGCATGCCGCTGGGTGCAGTGGTGGTATCCGGCTTCCAATACCATTCTCCGCACTCGGTCTGCTCCTCTCCGCAATGGCCGCTGATACGCAGAAGGGCCCATCCTGGTATGGGGGTCCAAGCATCATACCACTCATCCCAATTTGGCTGCTCCCTCCAAAACCACTGATAACAGGTATCAATATTCAGGGTATCGGTGTCAAATACCAAGCTTGGCATCGTTTTCTCAGGATAGTCGCCCACATACTCCACATTGAAGAAGAATGGCTTATCCAAGCAGACCGTGTCCGCGAAGTCTATTTGCACTATAGTAAACTCATCCGGGATAGTGGGGATATTGTAAACCTGTGATTTCCAGATTTCGATCCCGGGTCCATCGCAGATATCCGGACAAACCACCTCCACGCTGAACCGCACTTCGACCGATTCAGCCGACGCGTGATCCCAAAAGACCAAGTATACATCGGTCAACTGGAAAGGATAGGTGCTCTGGAAGCCGCACTCTTCAGGGTCAAAGTATATTGCATTTTTGTCCCCCGCCCGCCAGTCGTCAAAATAGAAACCAGTAATCCAGTTGGTATACTCCAGCTCGCAAAAGTCTTTTTCCCCGGCAGCAACCGGGGATTTGACCGGCCTGATCTGGTCAGCCGGAATTCGGCTCAGAGGTCGCTTTTCAAAAGACCAGGCGACCGAATTCACAGTGAGCACTGTGCCAAGCAGTAAGCCCACCACCACTATCGGCATTAGCTTTCGTTTCATGGTCTTCTCCTCCTTGAGACTTTGAAACCTCACCTGAGGTTTCAGGTTAGAGATTTGCGCTTGTTCTGCTTGGATTTAATCCCCTACTGGTTACCCTTCTGATCTGCCTTAGTTTTGTTTTCCCAAATATACGGGCTTATTGACAGAATGCAACGAATTAATCTACACCAGATTGAAATTGTTTTTGTCCATTCTTTGGGTCGCACGCCATTCAACAACCCACCGGATCGCTGCCCAACCATTCTCTTTGCCCTAACACTCTCCATCCGTTACATCCGCTGCATCCGTTGACCGATTGGGTGATTTATTTCAGCAGCACCATCCGTCTGGTTTCGGTAAGCTGTCCGGCCCGCAGTTGATAGAAGTAAATCCCGGAGCTCAAGTCCCGTCCCCGGTCGTCTTTTCCGTCCCAGATCACCGAGACGTTGCCGCCCTGCCTTTCATTGTTGACCAGCGTTCTCACCTTTTGTCCCAAGATATTGTAAATGATCAGCGACACCTGGGTTCTCTTGAAGAGACTATACTTGATCACCGCCTGGTTGTTGAAGGGATTGGGATAGCTCTGATGAAGCTCGAAGCGCGTTGGAAGTATCTCCTCATCTTCCGTCACCAGGGTGGGCTTTTCTAAAATCATGACGGCATATTCCACCACCGCATACAGGCTCTCTGCGGGTTCGTAAGCGTGCTGGAATTGATCCTGACCCGGCTGAAAATTCTTCCCCTCAAACTCAGGCAGCCAGGGCAGGCTCCCACCGTCGTGATCTTGGAGCCGCCAGGCTGCGGCAAAAGGGCCGGCCGAGATGGTGTTTGAGACGTACGCATCGTGCGAGACGAAGCCTGGAGTGTTGTGAAGGGTGGAATCGTGCGGATGCGGCTCGTGGGGCGGCAGAAACCTTCCCCTTCCTCCTTCTTCAGCATTATCCGCTGCCGGATCGCTCAGGGCTGTCCACAGACTACCTTGACACGCGCCAGCCACGGAGACAAAGTGCCCTCCGATTCGATACAACGAGTCATCTATGTTCTGCCAAAATCCCAAAAGAAGGATGATATTAGCCGAATTATTGAGCGAGTCTACGATCTCGGAGAAAGCAGGCTCCTGCAATTTGGCGGAATATAAGTTCAGACTATACTCTGCAAAAAGAGAGTCCAAACCGGCTGTGATTGAATCCACCAGCGTTCCGTTATCCGGATCGGTGTCGAAGTAATCGGAGAGCAGTCGAATCAGGCTGTCCGGGTCTGGTACAGAGTGAATGGCATCCAGCCAAACCATGCAGTTGGTTGCCGCGGTAGGACCGCACATTGCCGCCGAATCCGATCCGAACTGATATTGGTCGAAGTCAGGCATTCCGTTCGGAGCCTGGGCGGTTTGAGGCATCCAGTACCAGCATAGTGAATGACAGTCGATGGCATAGGGATACCCGATGACGCGCATGATGGCCCTGCCGGGATGAGGATAATACCAGGCCGTGTCCCATTCGCAGTAATCTCCGTCCAACAAAAGCCAGTTATGATTGGTGTCGGGCAGGTCGTCCCCATGGCTCATCACCAGGCCGGGATTATGGCCTACGGTTCCTCCCGTATAGGTTATTTGAAGAAAGAATGGCGAGGTTATGCACCAAACTTCGTCTAAGGTCAGATTTATCGGATTCGGGTGGCTTACCGGATCGTAAGCTGAATCCTCTTCAATGCTGAAGGTCCGGCTGTACTGGACACCGCCGGGGAACGGCGTTATAATCACGGTATCCGGCGGCTGGCTAAGGGTATCAATCAGGGTGTCGACGTTCAGGATATTTACCTCAATCTCGACCGGCCAGTCAAAGACTCCGGGAGGGGGATCATAAAGATAAAAATGCACGTTGCTGACCTTAAAAGGATAGATGTTATCAAAAACACAGTCTTCCGGGTCCATGAAAACGGCTATTCCATCTCCTGCGCCGAATTTTTCCCAATACCAAGCGAGTGAATCGCTGTCATATTGAATGATGCAAAAGCCGGGTTCACCTTCCGGGGAAAAAGGCGGACGAAATGCCAAGTGAGGCGGAATTGGCAGAGGTTGCTTTCTTTCGAATCCATATCCGGAAGAAACAATGAGGAAGGCGAAACAAAGAAGCGTCAGAATAATCCATACGAGAAGACCGACTTTTCTGCTCAATTCACCTCTCCTGTGCATTCAGCCAACGAGTATACAAATTGAATACGAAAAAGACAAGAGATTTTGCGAGGTGGCAGCGAACTACGCTTATTGGGGAACTGGGTCCATGCGGAGGTTAGGAAAAGGTAGCATAACTCCTCCCGGATGTTATCCCGGACGCCCAGACGTGCCCGTGGGGGGGTCTCCGTCATCCCAAGGAACTGATTCTGATGGTAATCCTGAAAGATGCTTGGGAAGGGCTGGGGACGATGATCCACAGATCCGTATGGAAATCCCCAGCAAGCACGACGAGGTTCCGGTTTTAACTCTTAACTCTTGACCCTTTACTCTTGGCCCTTGACCCTCGGCCCTGCTTTTCAATCCTTTCCGATAGCTTTTTCAAACTTCGCCATAGCGACCAGATAATCCGATTGCGCCTGAAGATAATTGGTCTCCGCCAGGGTCAGGGCAAATTCGGTGTCCATCAACTCCAGGTTGGTCAGCATGCCTTTCTGGTATTGCACCCTGGCGATACGCAGGGCCTCTTTGGCCTGCTTTACGTTCTCTTCCTGAGAGACGATATTCTCCAGGGCTAAGTTCAGATCTGAGATGGCCTGGCTGATCTCCAGCCTGATTAAATCCCGAATCTGCTTCTCCGCTATGTCCAGCTGTTTCAGGCCGGATTTCGCCTGTTTCACTCTGGACCTGGTGAGAAAACCGTCAAACAGAGGGAAGCTTAAGGCCAGCGTGAAATTCCAATCGGTCTTCCACTTGTCTTCACTGTAATAGGGTCTTTTGTATTCGTAATTGACCGCTCCAAACAAGGATGGCTTGTTGCCAGCCTTTGCCAAAACCAGAGCTTTCCTTCCGATTCTTTCTTGCTGGGACACCAGCTTAAGCTCGGAACGATTCTTGAAAGCAAACTCCTCTGCCTGAGATTGATCCACCTGATCCGGCTCACTCTCCAAGGTGCCTTCCAGATTCACCGAATCGCTCAAACTGATCCCCAAGAGGTTCTTCAGATTGTCCAGGGTCAGATGATATAGATTCTTCGCTTGAACCAGCGGAGGCTTGGCATTAGCCAGTTGAACCTTGACCCTGAGCAGGTCGAACTCCGAGGCGTATCCCTTGTCATACCTCTCCTGAACGGTGCTGAGATGATCCTCGATTCGGGCAATCGATTCCTCTCTGACCTTGATCAGCTCTTTTGCCAAAAGAGCGTTATAAAACAACGAGACCACATTAAACCTGATCCCCTGTCGGGTGCTCCTGTATTCTTCCTGAGTTAGGGAAAGACCGTACCTGGCGATGTCGTAGCTGTTTCTAATTTTCCCCCAGGTGAAAACCGGCTGTTGGAGGGAGAGAACAAGGTTGTAGTTGTTCGCGGTTCCAAAGTCGATGGTCATACCGGGCACCTCGAATCCCGGCACCCTGCCCAAACGGGTGTAGCTTCCGCTGAAAGACAATTGAGGGAAGAACCCGGAACGGGCTTCGTCCATCTTGTATTCCGAAGCATTAATCTTCTCCTCCAGCTGCAAAAGAGTCTTGTTGTTCTCATAGGCCATCTCAAGGCATTGATCCAGATTCAACCTGCCCCCGGCACCCCAGGCAGGCAGGACGTTTGTAAACGAAAACAAGCTCAACAAAAACACCCGGATTAGTCTTCTCGCCATCTTTATCTCCACTTGAATTTCCTCTCTGGTAGCCGCGTAACCTATCTGCCGTAGTCAGATGCGTCCCGTCGGGCGGTCGTCTGACCGCCTGCGGCGGGCAGTGTATTGCTGGAAAATCATACAATTTCTTCTAACGGCAGAACCAGCATTCGTATACCCTCCCGGGGGAACTCCTGTCTGATTTCCCGCACGCCCTGGGCTACGGATTCTTTCTTCTCGTTTTCCGCGGAGAACATCAAGGCCACGTTCACCGAGGGCCACACCTCATCATCGAAGTGGGGACCGGTCTGTCCCACGCCTTTCACCTTCTCCCAGCGAGTATAATGGGCAACTTCAGCTCTCTTCAACAGATCCTTTATCTCGGGCTCCAAAGGGCTGTTAAATATCAAAAAGATAAGTTTCATCATAATCTCATGCTCGCTTCAAGTTCAGAATCAGGTTATGAATTGCTTTCTTTTCAACCTCTCCTCGAAGACGGTGTACAAAGTCGGGATGAATATCAGGGTGAGGGCCATGGAGATGAAAAGGCCGCTGATCACGGCCACCGCCAGCGGAGAGTACATCTCGCCACCCTCCCCAAACCCCAAGGCCATGGGAACCAAAGCCAGCATGGTGGTAAAGGAGGTCATGAGAATCGGACGAAGACGGGTTTTGCCGGCGCTCACCACGGCGTCATGAAGCTTCACCCCGCGTCTTCTCAGGATATTGGTGTAGTCCACCAGAAGTATGGCATTGGAGACCACGATCCCCGCCATCATTATCATTCCCACGAAGGAGAGGATGCTTAAAGTCTTGCCGGTTAAAAACAGTCCCCAGATCACCCCGACGATTCCCAGGGGCACAGAGAACATGACTATGAACGGATCTAAAAGCGATTCAAACTGTGCCGCCAGCACCATATAGATCAACACCATGGCCAGGGCCAGAGCGTAAAGCAGTATCTGAAACGATTCTTTCTGATCCTCGTAGGCTCCGGTCACGACCACGGAGAAGTTCTCCGGCGCCTGGAGGTTCTTTTCCATTCTGGTCTCCACCTCGGCCGCTACAGTTCCCGGTGCCCGGCCATAAGCCTGGGAGGTGACCAGAATGGTCCTCTCCTGGTTCTTGCGATCGATCTTGACCGGGCCCTTGGCTTTGACCACCTGAGCCAGGTTGGAGAGCGGAATCTGTTTGCCCAGCGGGGAGGTGATAAATATCCGGTCTAAATCCAGGAGGTTTTCCCTGTCCTCTTCTCTCAGTTGAACCAGGATGTTGTACTCCTTTCCCAGTTTCGGATCCCGGAACAGCGAGGCCACGGTGCCTCTTACGTTGGTCTGGATTGTTTGGGCCACCTGGCCTAAGGTCAGGCCAAGCGCGGCGGCCCGATCCCGGTCGATTTTGACCTGCAGCTCCGGCAATCCTTCCTCGCGCATGATCCTCACGTCCCTGCTTCCCGGGGTCTGCTCTATGATCTGCTTAGCCCGGCTGGCCAAGCTTCGGGCCGTCTCCATGTCATAGCCTCTTATTTCCACCACTATGGGAGCGGCTGCTCCCCCGAAGCTGGTCATCTCCTGGGTCAATCCGGCAGACATCACGTGTATGTCAGCATCCGGTATGTCCTTGAACTTGACGCGCAAAAGCTCCATTATCTCCCAGATGGATCGCTCCCGCTTGCTTCGGTCGACCAGGCTTGCCTCTAAATTGGCGGCATGAGAGCCGGTTATGTCCTGAAAAATCGACGAGAGCGCCTGCCACCCCTCGCCCTCCACGCCTGCTCTGACCATTATGGTATTCAGCTCGGGTACATTCTCCACGATGATGTTCTCCATCCGGGCTATGACTTCCTCCGTTCGCTCCAGCTCGGTTCCCACCGGCATCTTAAGGGAGATGTTGAACTGTCCTTCGTCTATCTGGGGTATGAACTCGGCCCCAATGAAACTCACCAGCGGCAGGCTGGCAACCAGCGCCAGGGCCACTCCGAGAATCACCAGCGTCTTATGGGTTATGCACCAGCTCAGAACCTTACGGTAATGCTCATCTATGGCATCAAAAAACTTCTGACTGAGTCGAAAGAGCTTTCCTTTGCGGGAGACATCTCCGGGATTTCCTATCTTCTCCACTTTAAGGAACTTCGAGGAGAGGAGGGGAATTAGAATCATGGCCACGAAGTAAGAGGCGGCCAAAGACATGACCACGGTGTAGCCCATGGGGCGGAACAGGATTCCCACCATTCCCTTGACGAAGAATATGGGAACGAAGACGATGATGGTGGTGGCAGTGGCGGCCAATACCGCGGTGGAGACCTCGCTGGCTCCCACCACCGCCGCCTCCGCCGGCCGTTCGCCTCTCTGCCGGTGACGGAAGATATTCTCCAAAACGACAATGGCATCATCCACCAATCTGCCTATTCCCAGAGCCAGACCCCCCAGGGTCGTGATGTTCAAGGTCATCTCACCGAAATAGATCAATGCGAAGGTGACCACCACGGAGACCGGTATGGCCACCGAGATGATCAGGGTGCTGGAGAAGCTCCTCAAGAAAATCAGGATTATTATGATTGCCAGAAGACCACCCTCCAGTGCCGACCTCTCCACGTTGCCGACCGACTTCTTTATGTAATCCGAGCTGTCCCATACCAGATTGATCTGGGTGCCCTCCGGCAGTTCCCGGCCAACGCTGGCCAGAGTCTTTTTGACCATGTCCGCCACGGTAACGGTATTGGCCTGAGACTCCTTCTGAACCAACATGGCAATGGCTGAGGCTCCACCCACTCTCACCACGCTGGTCCTCTCCTTGAAATCATCCCTTATGGTGGCCACGTCTTTCAGGCGAATGGGTACGCCTTGATGATTGGAGATGACAACGTTCTCCAGTTGAGAGGGATGGGTGAACTGGCCGGTGGTTCTGACCAAGAAATCTTTCTGTCCGAACTTGAGATGTCCAGCCGGAAGATCCAGATTCGAAGCCCCGATTGCGGCGATCACCTGGTTTACGGAGAACTCCAGAGCTTCCAGTCGGGCCCTGTCGATTTCGACCTTTATCTCCCTCTCCAACCCTCCGATGGGAAAGGCCGCCGCCACCCCATCCAGTCTTTCGATCCTGGGCTGGATGATCTCCTCGGCATAGTAGCGCAGCTCGGCCGGGGTGCGGCCTTCGCCGGACACGCCCAGGAACATAATTGGCATCATGGAGGGATCGAATTTGATCACCGACGGGCTCTCCACCCCCTCGGGAAGGATGGCGCGGATCATGTCCACTTTCTCCCTGACGTCCGCGGCCGCCACGTCCATGTCCGATCCCCACTCGAACTCGGCGATGACCACGCAGGCCTCTTCTAAAGAGTAGGAGTAGATATTCTTCAGATTCTTGGTGGCGGCCAGGGCGTTCTCCATCGGCTTGGCCACCATGTTCTCTATCTCGGAAGGTCCGGCGCCTTCATAGCCCGCCACCACCATCACCATAGGGAGGTCGATGTCGGGGAAAAGATCGATGGGAAGCAGGGCAAAGGAGATTACCCCCAGGATGATAAAAATAAGGAAAATCATGGAGACCATCACCGGTCTCCTGACGGCAAACTTGGGTAGAAACATTAATCCCCTCCTCCCTGAATCACCCTCACTGCCTGGCCGCCGGAGATCCTATGGTGTCCGGCCACGACAAGGCTATCCCCCACATCAACTCCGCTGACCACCTCCACCGATTCGCCCTGGTCCGCACCCAGTTGAACCACCTCCGAGGTGGCCTTGCCGTTGACCACCACGAATACCTTGTTGACATCGCTCTGTTCTAAGACCGCGTAAGTGGGTATCAAGATGGCATCAGCCTTCTCCCTGACTATGATGTCAACCTTGGCAAACATGCCCGGCTTCAGTCGATGGTCCCGGTTGGAGACGATTATCTCCACGGATGCGGTTCTGGTCACCGGGTTTATGGTAGGGCTGATTAAGGTTATCTTTCCGGTGAAGGTTTCACCCGGATAGGCGCCCACCGAGAGTCTGGCCTTTTGATTGAGCTTGATCTTGGAAAAGTCCCTCTCGATTACGTTCACCACCACTTTCACCTGATCCATGTTCACAATTCTCAGGATGGCGGTTCCCATGCCGGGGCCGGGATCGGGAGGGCTGACCCTGGCGCCTTTGTCCAGATAAACCCTTCCCACGATGCCCCGCACCGGAGAGGTGACCTCGGCCGGCTGAAAGTGCACCCCATCGATGTCCCGGTCGACGACGGCCAGGATCTGGTCGGAGGCCACCTTTTCTCCCTCCTCCACCTTGATGTCAACCAGTTTCCCGGAGGCCTTGGGGTATACGTCTATCTCCTCTATCCCCTGGACGTCTCCGGTCAGGCTTAATGTCTCCGTCAACGGGCTGGTTTTTACTACCTGAATTTCGACCGGCGGGATTTCCTCCGTCACCTCGACTTCCTCTACCTGGCTTCGCTGATAGGCCATCCACCCTCTATAGCCCACAAATCCGATAATGATTATCAAGACCAACCAGAAAAAGAACTTTTTCATTCCTTCTTCCTCTCT
>JBAUFO010000040.1:0-5542 GCA_049679185.1 Candidatus Zixiibacteriota bacterium | reverse complement strand
TCCTCGATCCCGCTTAAGGCTCTATCAGCGGCTGGGATCGACTGCCCTCGGCTAATCCTCCAACTCCGCTATGGCCTTTTCCGCCTGTTTTAAGAAATCCTTCATCTCCTCGACGCTGGAGGACCCGGGGGCGAATCTGGCGAAGTCGCACCAATCAAGGATTTTTATAAGATCATCGATTCTTTCCCCATCCACTCCCCGGCCGGAGAGTTTTTCGGCAATCTCATCCTTGGTCAGACCGTAACCCGGGAGGTTGAGTTTGTCCCCGACGAACTGAAGCGACGCCCTGGCAACCTCGCAATAAAACTCCTTGCAACTCCGCTCGGAGATCAGCCTGCTGGCCCCCTTCAGCCTTTTCTGAGCCAATTTGTGCGCCCTTCTCTGACGGGCATATCCGACATCGGAGTTGAGTTTCTCTCTCTCCCTCTGATACCGCCAGGAGACGGCAAAAGCCAGAAGCGGAATCAACTGAAGCAGCAAGAACAGAGGCCTCCGGTAAAGGTCCTTCCCCCCGTTCTTCAACTCACCTGCGGAGAGTTTGATGTAGCGTATGTCCTTGACCGCCCGGCCGATCTCCTGCTTGGAGAGCTGGGCGATCTCAACCGGGGAGGCCTGGGCGGGTGGAAGAACGGTCAAGAGTATGGGTTCACTTTTCAGGGTTTTGTAACTCTTGGCCTTGGGATCGAAAAAAGAGAACTCGACCGGCGGAATGGTATACTTGCCTGCGTTTTTGGGGATTAGGACCTCCTCATAGGTTTTGGAGCCCTGCACTCGATAGTTCTCCTTGGAGACGTTCTCCGAGCTGCCGGAGCTGTAGGTACGAAAATCGGACAGTTCCGGAATAGTCGGCTTTCCAACCGACTTTATGTTTCCCGCTCCGCTGATTCTTGCCTTCAGGGTGATGGGCTGGCCCACCTCCACCTCGGTCTCGTCCACGGTAACCTTCATCCCGTAATCCCCCACCGTTCCTGTGAAGTTCGCCGGTTTGTCGATCTCCGGAGGGGATAGAACCTCGATCTGGATCGGTTTTGACTTCAGGATCTGGGGCTTCCCCTGGCGTAGCAGGTTAGACAGATTTCGATCGAACACGGAGAAAGGATCCCGGAAGAAACGATCCGCATCCTCCACCACGCACTTCAACTCGGCCGGCCCGATGGTGACCTTTCCGGTGGAGGTGGGGAACAGGGCGGTTTTTATCTCGTGCACCAGATACTGTTTTCCGTTTACCGTCTTGTGATACTGCTTCTTGGGAGGCAGATCCTCGGCCCAGAAACCGATGAGGGGAGGCAGTGTGTAGTGGGCGTTATCGAACAGTCTGATGCCCTGATAGAATCTCAAGGTGAGGACGATCTGCTCGTTCACGTACGCCTTTCTCTTATCCACCACAGTCTCCATGAAGATGTCCTTTCCGGAAAGCTGAGGCTTTGTCGTGCTCTTCTCTTCTTTGGACGGTGCTGGAGAGGAAGGGGTTTTCCCCTCGCTCGCCACGGTGATCTGAATGGGCGTGGTCTGGTAAGTCTTCCCGTCCAACTTTATGCTTGCCGGGCCGATGGTGAGCTTCCCCGCCTTTCTGGGAACCAGAACGTAGTTGAAGGTGACGGATGCAGAGAGGCGGCCGTTGACGTAGCTGAAATTCTGCGATCTCCCGGCAGAATAGACGCTGAATTCATCCAGCGGAGGAAGGTCAGGCTGTGGGATGGACTTGACGTCGCCGGAGACCGAAACGGTGAGGGTGATCTGCTCGCCTACCATTACCTCCGTCCTGTCCACCGAGGCGTCGAAGCTGATGTTTTGGGCTGAGGACAATCGAAAGAACAACAGAAAGAAAAACAACCCTGCCGCCAGGACGATTTCCCTATGCCTGCTGCCAACTGCTAACTGCCAACTGCCAACTGCCATTACCAGTCCTTTCCTCCCCTTCTTCCGCCTCCCCGGGGCGCCCTCTTTTGCTTTTTCAAAAGCTCCTTCTCGTCGTCTTTGAGGGCATTTAGAAT
Organism: Candidatus Zixiibacteriota bacterium; assembly: GCA_049679185.1. Lineage (GTDB taxonomy): Bacteria > Zixibacteria > MSB-5A5 > MSB-5A5 > SM1-73 > SM23-73-3. The sequence goes on along the minus strand of JBAUFO010000040.1, from coordinate 3,548 downwards.
CCTCTCGGCATCCTCTTCAGTCATACCTTCTTTGGGCTGCAGTTGTTCCCGCTGCTGCTCTTGCTGCTTCTGCTCGTCTTGCGGCTGCTGGGCTTGATCTTGATCCTCCCGTGTCTGCTGCTGTTCCTCCTGAGATTGTTGCTGTTGATCTTGCTGCTGCTCGGACTGAGGCTGCTGTTGCTGCTTTTGCTCCTGCTGCCTTTTGGCTTCTTTATCCAGCATCTCCTTCATCTTCTTTCGGACGAACTCTAAGTTGAACTTTGCATCCTCATCCTCCGGGGTCAATTCCAGGCACTTCTGGTACGCCTGGATCGCCTCAGGATACTTTCCGCCCCGATAGAGGGCGTTGCCCAGATTGTAATGAGTCCAGGCCTGATGCTGAAGCTCATCTGAGTTGAGAGCTTTAAAATATCTCTCCAGAGCATCCTCATACTTCTCCTGCCGGTAGGTCGCGTTGCCGATATTGTAGGAGAGTTCAGGATTCTCCGGCCTTTCAATCTCCGCATCACGGTAATACCTTAAGGCCTCCTCCCAGGCTTCGACGGCCTTATTCTTCTCCCCCTCCTGCGTGAGTGCCTGACCGCGCTTATATGCCCTGTTACCCTTGCGGTTCAGGGAAGAGAACGAATCGCCCAGGACGGAACTGGCCCAGAGACCAACCATCATCAACATAATCAAGGGAGAGAGGTTCTTCAAATTAATCACCACAGAAAAGAGAGTTCAAGGGTTCAAGAGTTCAAAAGTTCAAGGGACCAATCGGTCGTTACTTCAATCTGTTTTTTGATTTTAGCCTGTCCACCGCCTTCTTGCCTCGTCTCTCGGAGAGAAGGAATTCAACCGTCAGGCACACGATGGCCAAAAAAAGGAAGATCTGATATCTATCCTCGTACTGGGTCATCAGTTTTCCTTCCAGTTCCTTTTTCTCCATCTTCGATATCTCGTTGTAGATTTTTTCTAACTCCATCTCGCCGCTGGTGGCATGATAGTATTTTCCGCCCGTGGTGAGGGCGATCTTCTGCAAAGTGGTTTCGTCCAATCTGCTCACCACCACGTTCCCCTCCCTGTCCTTCTTATATCCTGTCACCATGCCTCTTTTGTTTTTTACGGGCACCGGCTCTCCCTGAACCGATCCTATGCCTATGGTGTAGATTCTCACTCCCTCTGCCGCTGCCTCTTCAGCCGCTTCAATCGGATCTGAACCGTGATCCTCGCCGTCGGTCAAGAGGATGAGCACCTTGTATTTCCTCTCCTTCTGGTTGAAGGCCCCAACAGAGGTACGGATGGCGTCCCCGACGGCCGTTCCCGGTTGAGGTATCAGATTTTCGTCCATTATGTCCAAGAACATGCCGGCTGCGGAGTAGTCCAAGGTGAGCGGGCACTGCACGAAGGCAACCCCAGAAAAGGCCACCAACCCCACCCGATCCCCCTGCATGCGAGAGATCAGACCGTTTACCTCCTGCTTGGCCTTCTCCAGTCGGGAGGGTTTGAAATCCTGCGCCAACATGGAGAGCGAACAGTCCAGGGCGATCACGATGTCCACCCCTTCCCTCTTCATCAGGGTGAGCCGGGTTCCCAGTTGGGGCCGGGCCAGCGAGAAAAGCAGGAAGAAGAGGCCCAGAAGCAGCAGGGCTATCTTCCATCTCTGCTTCCTCGGGCTGAAGGAGAGGCTCAGCTTTCTGATCAACTCCAAGTTGCCGAACCGCCTCAAGGCTCTCCTTTTCATCTTCAGGACCAGCCAGTAGAAGATCATAAGGAGCGGAAGCAAAGCCAACAGCACGTATATGTAATCTATTCGGGCTATTCGCATCTTTTGATCCTAAATCTCTCCATCGGTTGGAATCGCTGCTTATGGAATTTTCCTGTATCTGGTGTTAGCCAGAACGATCTCCACCATGAGCAGCATTAGTCCCACAAGAGCGTAATTGGAGAAGAGCTCGTTGTACTGCATGTACTCCGTCACCTTTATTTCGGTCCGTTCCATTTCGCTTATCTGCTTGTAGATGCGGGCAAGCGCCTCTTCGTCCTTGGCCCGGAAGTACTCCCCGCCTGTGATTTGGGCGATCTGCTGGAGAGTCGGTTCGTCTATCTCATTCTCAACGTAAATGTATCTTTTGCCGAATATGGGATCATCGACAGGATGTGGCGCATTACCCGGCTTTCCCGCTCCGATGGTGTATATCTTGACGTTCATGGCCTTCGCCGCCTGGGCGGCTGTAATGGGATCGATCTCCCCGGCATTGTTTCTCCCGTCGGAGAGGAGTATCACTACCTTGCCTTCGGCCTCACTCTCCCTGAGTCGATTTACCGCATTGGCAATTGCCACACCTATGGCAGTCCCGTCCTCGATCATTCCGAAACTGACCTTGTCTAAGAAATTGAATAAGACTCCGTAATCTAAGGTCAGGGGACACTGGGTGAAGCTCTGCTTGGAGAATACCACCAACCCGATCCGGTCGGAGCGTCTGCCCTCAATGAACTCCTTGATCACCTCCTTGGCCACGTGTAGCCGGTTGTGAGGCTTGAAATCCTCCGCCCGCATGCTCCCCGAGATGTCGAGAGCCAAGATGATGTCAATCCCCTCAGAGGAGATCTCCTCACCCTTTCTTCCCGATTGAGGTCGGGCCAGTGCAAATGCCAGAAATACGATCACCAGTGCCCTCAGGAAGGCCAGCACGTGTCTCTCTCGTATCCGAAAGGAGGGCTTAAGCCGCCTGACCAAATTGATGTCTGAGTATTTTATGCTTGCCGCCCTCGCTCTTTTGAACTTGATGTAATAGACCAAGACGCCGATGGCGGCGATGATGAAAACTAAGAATATGGGATCTTGAAATCGAAACATTGGGATCAGCTTGATTTGTTCATTTGCTCAAGACAGGGTGCGCAGGCTATGCGCCAGAGGCGCATCCGTCTACGGCGGAAAGCCTGCGGCTACAACTGAATCTATCTCTGGGCCACGGCAGTTTCTTCCTTCACGTCCTCTTGCTTGGTCAGGTTGACTATACTGTAAGCCTGATTCAAGCTTTCTTCGACCTCCCCGGCCGAAGGGACATACTTGGCAAATTTCACCAGATCGCAAAAGAACAGAAGGCCGGCTATCAACTCGCGTATGGTTTGGGCCAGCTTGACTCTCTTTATCTCTCTTCGTATCTCCTCGGTGGTGCGGTCCAGAGCTGAAATCTCGAACCGGCGCTCGACATACTTTCTGACGACGTCCGACAATATGGTGAAGTACGTTTTGATCTTTCTCTTTTCGAGAAGATCGGAATCTCTCAAGCGGTCCAGCTCAAGAAGCGCCACCTCCCAGGCCGGTTTCTGGAGTTCTTCCGGAATCCCGGGCAAAGCCAATCCCTTTGCTCTCTGTCGATAATACAAGAAACCTCCCGCCGCCAGCACGGCTAGAATTGGCAGGATAAGAAGATACGACCAGTACGTTCCCCTTATATCGATTGGCGGTTTCAATCCTCGTATGTCCTCTTTATCGCTCTCCGAGGCCCCCACGCTCTTCACCAGGATAAAGAGGGGTTCCGATTTGATCTGCTTCTTTTCCC
>JBAUFO010000039.1:0-11042 GCA_049679185.1 Candidatus Zixiibacteriota bacterium | reverse complement strand
GCCGAGAAATCCATAATCGAAAAAGGAACCGGACAATACCAGATGAAGCCGGTCATCCGGGCGATTGCCGTGGCCACATCGGGAAGCATTTCCGGCACCGTGGGTCCAAAGAGCATAGAGGCTTTTGCCCTTGCAGACGTTGACACGGCAGCTTATACTCATTCGGATACCAGCGGCTATTTCAAGCTAATCGGGTTAGTTGAGGGTTCCTACTCAGTTCTGATTGTCCCGGATAGTGTCACGTATGCTGATACAACCTTCTCTGGCGTAACGGTGACTGCGGGTCAAACCACCGACCTGGGAACGATCGAGCTCCGCGAGGAATAGACGATTCTGCTCTGAGCTGCGGACCGGAATCCTCCAGAACGCGGGTCGTCAGTTTACCCTCACTGAGGCTAAGTGTGCACAGAATCAGCGCACGGTTGATTGAGCCCGGGAATGTGGTTCAGCTGTTCAGCACGCCGCAGATGCGCTATCCAGGTCAATGCTGACAGCCCCGGCATAATCAATGCTGGGGCCTCTTTGTTGAGCGGACAATCCCAACATAATGCACAGACAGCCTTAAACTCCTCTTGCCTCCCGTCGCAATGCCGCATTCCTCTGGATTCCCGTATGTCCGCAAGATCGACCTTGAACTTCTGCTTTTGCGCCGGGTTAGAAAAAACCCTCTTCCCGTATCCACGATGTGGTGATCGAGCGATCGTTGTGGAGAAAAACCATTGCCTGTTACTCCACCTGGTGAAGCTCCTTGCGCTGAGCAGGGTATTCAGGGGATGAGGAGACGAACAGCGTAAAGTTTTTGCCAAATAAAACGGGTCACATCAATGTATTCACGACATAAGAGTGATTTGGTTTAACCTTTTTGGGCACAAAATGCGCAATTCTTTTCACACATCCATTATCTGCAACGCATTCACCAGACGTTTTTCCATAGGACATCGAGGTCAACCAGGCAAATCTCTGATGAAAGTGCAAATCCACAAAGGAGAAGCCGGGATCATCACAAGATCCAAGCTTTGGTGTCTCAGAACCATTCCTTTTGGCATACAGGTTGCTCATATAACTGGTCAAAGTTTTTCGAGTTCGTCGTTGTTTGAAAATTTGACTTGACAATCGGGTAAGATTGGCTATCTTATTAGTTAGAAAGTTAATTGCTCAGATCAGACGAAATGAGGATGGGCTAAGAAGTGAACGAAATGAACAAGCATTTTCGCGGGGAACAGGCTGGCCAGCGGAGTTTATCTCTGCCGATTTCGGCTGGAGCAGGCGCCGGCCTCGCCAAGATGATCCTGATGAAATAACAAAAAACAAAGTCAGTGCATCGGAAGCACACAAGGACGGTTCGGATAAATTATTCTGAGAAGAAAGGAGGGATGAGACATGCTGAAGAAGCTTAAGGCATTCTTCAAGGACGAAAGTGGACAGGACATCATCGAATATGCACTCCTGGCGTTTTTCATTTCTATCGTTGCCATTGCAATCATCAAACTGATCGGCCCGATCCTGACAACCATTTACACCTCGATCAAGGACGCGTTGTTGCCCTAATTGTGATGGATAAATCCACGAATGGACTCGGCCGGGAGGGAGTGTATTGCGTGTCAGCCTGCGCTTCTGCCCGCGTTCAAAAAGGAAAAGAAAGTGAAACCTTTTTTTGTTACAAATGGCCATATCCTCGTTCTGGTAATAGTGCTCGTCTGTTTGGCCATCTATTCGGATCTGCGCTGGCGCAAAATACCGAACTGTCTTACCCTTCCAGCTATTGCCCTGGGGTTCGTCCTGAACTTCGTGGGCAATAGCTGGAACGGGCTAATTTTTGCCTTCTTTGGTCTTTTGTTGGGAATGGGCCTATTGATGTTGCCTTATCTTTTGGGAGGCATGGGAGGAGGAGACGTAAAACTAATGGGAGCTTTGGGAGCTCTGTTGGGCAGCCACGCTGTCTTAAACGTATTTCTTTACACCAGCTTGGTTGGCGGGATGATCGCTATTGCTGTGGCCGTCGCCAACAGGAGTTTGATCGAGATGCTCAAGAGAATAGTGCTCTTCTTGAAATGTGTCTTTCTGTTTCAGGCACCCGCAACCGGAGCCGCGGTCTTCAAGAAAAGCCCCAGCATGCCGTACGGCGTGGCCATGGGTGCGGGGACTTTGCTTTATCTGATTGCGGGTAAGATTGTTTAGGAGGTTATTCAAATTCAAAAATGAAAAAGCTCTTTTCAAAAGATAAAGATGGTCAATCCATAATCGAATTCGCCGTGCTTCTGCCGATACTGCTGATGGTGATATTCGGTATAACCGAGTTCGGCAGAGCCATCCTGGTTAAGAACGTTCTGCACACCGCCGCCCGGGAGGGGGCCAGGCTGGCCGTGGTTAGCGACAGCACCTCGGCCCACGGAAGGGTTCTTGAGGTTTTGAACGCGGGGAACGTTGTTCCTAAAGAGATAATAATCCTGTTTTCTGTTCCTGAGAGGAAGGTGGAGGTAACGATAACCACCGATTTCGACGTCCTCAGCGGCGGGATACTCGATCCATTCATGGGAACATTCGAGTTGAAAGGTAAGACGGTAATGAGGTTGGAGTGATGAACCCGGTGGGGGATGATTTTGCGGGAACATCCCCGGTCTCGGGCCGTTTACTGAAGTACCGACCGGAGACTGACTTCAGCCGACTTGTCTCCGACCTAAGGAGGTGACTGATCGATGAAAAAAGTAGCGATTTTCATAGTTATCATTCTGGCTGTCGCTTTCGCGGCTGTCGCCAGCGGGCTGACTTACATCTATCTTAAAACCGAGTCAGCGGAGAGGGGCTTGGAGGTGGAACCGGTGGTGGTGGCGTCCAAGGATCTGACCTTCGGGGAGATTCTGGAAAGGGCCGACATGAAGGTGGCCATGTTTCCTCTGGGCAGCGTTCCCAAGGGCTCCTATGCCATGCAGGATAGTCTTTTGGGTGAGGTCACCAAGGTGTTCCTTATGGAGAATGAACCGATCTTGGATTCCAAGCTTTCCTCCAAGGGTGGTGGTCTTTCGCTCCTAATCGAGCCGACCAAAAGAGCCTCGTCCATCGAGGTGGATAAGGTCTCAGGAGTCTCGGGTTTCGTCCTTCCCGGAGACAGAGTAGACGTCATACTGACGGTCAAGCGGCCGGGAACCATCGGAGACGCCGTTGCCAAGACCATCCTGCAGAACATCGAGGTCCTGGCGGCAGGGGTGGTTACCCAGCAGAAGGGCGACAAGGTCATTACCGTTCAGGCGGTTACTCTTTTAGTCGAGCCGGAGGGTGCTCAAGACCTGGCTCTGGCCAGAAGCGAGGGGAAACTCCATTTAGCCTTGAGAAACCCCACGGATGATGAGATTGCGACCGTTGACCCGCAGAGCAAGACAGGTATCCTTCAAGGGAGACAGAAAAAGGAACCCGCGCCAAAAATAGTCTATAGAGATCGAATAAAAGAGGTGGTGAAGGCGCCGGAGACCGACTCCGTGACCATGATCAAGGGTACCGACAAGAGAAAAGAGGCCCCGGCCATGCCCGAGAAGGAAGGGGAAAAGGAGTAAAACCGCGGAACTGGAGAGTCGCTTTAGAGTGACCCATGGAAAGGAGACCAGAATTGGAAAAGAGAGCTAAAATTGGAACCGGGGGATTTTTAGTTTTAGCCATATTGCTCTTCGCGTTTGGCCCTTTCATCTCTTCCTCGCAAGCTGACAATCAGCTTCTGAGAGTGGAAAAGGGAAGATCCATTGTCCTGTCCTATCCGGAGAAGGTCCAGACCGTATCTCTGGCTAACGAGGATATTGCCGACGTGGTCACGGTAACGCCGACAGAGCTGGTTGTAATCGGCAAGGAGGTGGGCATCACCACCCTGATCGTATGGGGAGAATCCCAGAGGCACACCGCGTATGACGTGAAGGTGGAACGAGACGTCTCCGGACAGCAGGTGGTTTTGGAGGTGCAGGTGGCAGAGGTCAATAAATCTGCGATAAGCGAGTATGGACTTGATTTTCTCATGGTTGACCGAGACCCCAGTCATATAAAGAAAGGTGACAAAATACTGGGCACCTATGGCGGGCAGGTGACCAGTCCTGATCCAGATAGCCGGGATCTATTTGCACAGGATGGGATCACCGGGGTTATCAAATGGCTGGGAGACAAAAGAGAGTTCTCAACCGTCATAAAAGCAATGCAGCAGAAAGGAGACCTGAGGCTTCTGGCCAATCCCAAGCTTCTCTGTTTGAGTGGCGAGGAGGCAAGTTTTTTAGTTGGAGGAGAGATCCCGGTTGCTGTGGCCCAGACAGTGAGCGCTGGAGTTCCCGCCATCACTGTCCAGTGGAAAGAATACGGGGTGAAATTGGATTTTGTCCCCACCATAGTTGATACCAACCTGGTCAATTTGAAGATTTCACCGGAGGTATCAAGCTTGGACTGGGCCAATGCGATTTCGTTCGGAGGATATACTGTCCCTGCTATGCGCACGCGGAAAGCAGATGCCACCGTGGAGTTAAATTCTGAGCAGTCGGTGGTTTTGGGAGGTTTGCTTTCCACAGAAGAGGTAAAAACCATAAAGAGGGTTCCGATTTTAGGTCACATTCCTATAATCAACTTCTTTTTCTCAAGAAAAGAGACCAACAAATCGGAGACCGAATTATTGATTATAGTTTCTCCTCGAATCATCACCTCGGTGGCCGAGGAAACGATCCCTCCTCTCCCCGGAACGGAGCCGGACACACCGGAAGAAGAGGTACCCGAGGCTGAGGAGGAGGAAGGATAGGAGGATTCCGTCATGAAGTTCTTAAGGAAGATTCTGAAGGATGAAAAGGGGGCATCGGTGATAATGGTCGCCGTCGCCATAGTGGTGATCTTTGGCTTTGGGGTGGTGGCCATCGACATGTCCTTGATTCAGTTGGCCAAGACTCAACTGCAGAATGCGGCGGATGCTGCGGTATTAGCTGGAGCAATGGCCTATGCCGATGAGCCGGGCGACCAGGCTGAGAAGGAGGCAGCAGCCACCACAGAGGCGATAAGAATTGCCGGGCTGAATGCAGCAGTTCAGGACATCGAGCGTCCGGTGGTGATAACCGCAGATGACGTCACCTTCCCTGGCTCAGACACCATAAGAGTCACCACTCACCGCAGGATAGATACCGGCGATCCGGTGACACTCTATTTTTTGAGGGTGTTAGACCCATCGCTGGAGAACAAGGGAGATGTGACGGCAAGGGCGGCGGCCACGCTTTTCTGCATCTCCGGGACGGACTGTCTTAAACCGTTCTGCCCGCCGGACAGATGGGATGATGTCGACAGTAACGGTATTTGGACGCCCGATGACGAGTATGATGATGTGAATGCAAGCGGGGCCTGGGACCCGGGTGAACCTCTGATTGAGGATTGGAATGAGAACGGAGTCTGGGATCCGGCTGAGTTTTATGACCCGCTGCTGACCGGCTACAAGGCGCCGGACGACGTCGGTGTTCTGGTAACTTTGAAGTTTCTGAATTCCAATAAAGATTTCCAGGCCGGATGGTATTATCCGGTGCGCTTCCCTCCGATAAATTCCGGAGAGCCCTGGAACCCTGGCGCCGCCGATTACGAGATGTGGATCGTAGGCGACACCTGCGAACCTTATATCATAGGCCCGGGGGATTCACTGGCGTTCGAGCCCGGTGGTATGATCGGTCCGACCGCTTCCGGGCTGGCAACTCTGATAGGCAAGGATCCCGACGCCTGGTGGGACCCGGTTACCGGCACGGTCAAAGACTCCGCCTTCCCCACCAGTCCCCGCATAATTAAGGCGGCTGCCTTTGACCCGTCCATAGGAGTACAAGATGGTCCCCCCAGGCACGTGGTGGTCTCCAAAATCTTGGTCCTTTTCGTTGAATACCACGATAAGGGCGACGTGGTGGGGTATTTCATGAGAATGGCAACTGAAGGTGAACCTGACCCTGACTGTTCGGATGGGGGCTTTATGTACACAGTCAACCTGATAGAATGAAGTAATGACGGACAACCACACGGACGTGCCCGTCTGGGCAAGGGTTGTCCCTACGCTATAAAAGGAACAAACAGAGGAGAAAATGCCTGAGAAACTTTCGGTGGTGTTGGTTGATGCAGATAAGTCTGTGCGAAAAACGCTGAGGGATCTGCTTGATCAACAGGGGAACCTTGAAGTCGCTTGTGTGGCCAAGGGGCAGGAGGAAGCTCTTCCGGCGATAAAGGCTTCCAGGCCTCATGTTCTGATCTTAGAGCTCCCCCGGGATTCCGACAAGACTCTCAAGTGGATTGAGCGGATAAAACTAGAGTTTCCCGATACATCCATATTTGTGAGCTCTGCGGACAAGAGCCCGGATCTGGTCATCTCCGCCATGAGGGCGGGTGTCCAGGAGTTCCTGAGCCGGCCCATAAACTCAGAAGAGTTGAAAAAAGCCATAAACAAGGTTTTCAAAACCAGGGAACAGGCCAGGGCTCAGGCCCCGACCAGGGGCAAGGTAATCTCGGTGTTCAGCAAGAAAGGCGGGCTGGGAGTTACCACGCTGGCGGTTAACCTTGGTTCGGCCCTGGCACGGGTGGCTGAGAACAAAGCCGCCCTGATCGATCTGGATTTGCAGCTCGGCGACGTCACCAGTTTCTTGAATCTCTCCGCAGAGTACAACATATTAGACGTTCTCGATGAGGATGGCGGGGTCGATGCGGTCAAGCTCCAGAGCTGTATGACCCGCCACGAGTCGGGAGTCTTCGTGCTCTCGGAGCCGAAGAATCCGGCGGACTCGGAAAACGTCAGCTCCTCTCAGATAAACCAGATTCTTCGCCATCTGAGATCGACCTTCTCCTACGTGCTGGTGGATACTCCGCACAACTTTGACTCCAAGACCCTGGAGGTATTTGAGCTGTCCGATCACATAATAGTGGTGGTTGTGCCCAACGTCTCCTCCATTCGGGCGGCCAGGAGGACATTGGGCGTGTTTAAACAATTAGGCTTTCTTCGCGATAAGGTGAAAGTGGTGGTCAACCGCGTGGGGAAGAAGGACTCGGTGAGGGTGGATGACGTCGAAAAGACGCTCCGCTATCCGGTGAGCTGGGTGGTTCCCAACAATTATCCGGTTGCCATAGACGCGGTTAACGAGGGGATACCCCTGGTGAATCACAAGGGGGATTCCAACTTGGCCAAAAGCATCTTGGATCTGGCTAATGATATCCCTGAGTGGAGCCGAAGCCTTTATGTGGAGTTGAAAGATTAGTCTCTTTTTTCAAGGGAGATCCGGATGAATCTCAGACAGCGGTTCGGTAATAACAAAAACAAGAAAACAAAAACAGTCAAGCAGGACAACCCGGGCACGGTTCACCTGCGCAGAGACAGCTTCCAGGAACTGAAGAACAGGCTTCACCAGAAACTGATCGACAGCCTGGATCTGTCGGTCTTAATCACGGTGGACCGCAGCACGCTGCGGGATCAAATCAAGGACGTGCTGGAAAAGCTCCTCTCCGAGGAAGATCTCTTCTTGAGTTCGGAGAACAAGGAGCGCTTGATCACCGAGATACAGAGCGAGACTTTGGGATTAGGACCGATTGAACAGTACATGCACGACCCGGATATATCCGACATTCTGGTGAATACCTACAACCAGGTCTATATCGAAAAGCACGGAAAGTTGGAGCTGACCGACACCAAATTCAAGGATGACGATCACCTCATGCTGATCATTGACCGGATCGTATCTGCGGTCGGGCGCAGGATAGACGAGTCCTCTCCCATGGTGGACGCAAGGTTGGCCGATGGGTCCAGGGTCAATGCCATAATCTACCCCCTGGCCTTGGACGGCCCCATCCTTTCCATCCGCCGGTTTCGGATAAACGTGCTGAGCGTGAAGGATCTTTTGAAATACGAGTCGTTGAATCCCCCCATGGTGGAGCTTCTGAAGGGGATGGTCAGGGCCCGGCTGAACGTGGTGATCTCCGGCGGAACCGGAGCGGGAAAAACCACCTTATTGAACATCCTCTCCGCTTATATCCCGCCGGATGAAAGAATAGTGACCATCGAGGACTCGGCCGAGCTTCAACTCCAGCAGCCTCACGTGGTGAGGCTGGAGACCAGACCTCCCAACATCGAGGGAAAGGGAACGGTCACCCAGAGAGACTTAGTCAGGAACAGTCTGAGAATGAGGCCCGACCGGATAATCATCGGGGAGGTCAGGGGTTCCGAGATATATGACATGCTTCAGGCCATGAACACCGGCCATGATGGTTCACTGACCACAATTCACGCCAACAGCACTAGGGACGTGCTCCTGCGGTTGGAAACTTTGATGCTCCTGTCCGGGATAGACATACCGCAGAAAGCCATCCGGGAGCTGATCAGCTCTTCCATCGACCTGGTGATTCAGATCGGCCGATTCAGTGATGGTACCCGCAAGGTCTCCAGCATTTCCGAGATCGTGGGAATGGAGCAGGAGACCATCACCATGCAGGAGATATTCTACTTCGAAAAGACCGGCATAGGGGAAAATGGCCGGGTTCTGGGTAATTTCAGGCCCACCGGCATCCGCCCCAAGTTCATGGAGAGAATGATACGGTCAGGCGTCCATCTGCCCACAGAGCTGTTCAGCCCCTAACAGGTGAGAATTCCATGGTTCTTCAGATAGCATTGGCGGTCTTCTCGGCGGCTTTTTTGAGCGCGGTGGCAGTCTATCTGCTCTTCAGTGAAAAGCTGGGAAAGCGGAATAGAGCCATCAGAAAAAGGTTGGAGGGACTGACCGCCGAGACCCCTGTGGAGGGGGAGGCATTCTATCCCATCCTGCGGGACGACAAGCTGAGCGGGATCCCGGCTATGAATCGGATCCTCTCCAGGTTCAGATTCTCTCAAAACTTTCAGCGTCTCATAGATCAGGCAGGAGTCCCCATGAAAGCGGGAGCCTTAGTCTTGGGAATGTTGTCCTTGGGGGGGTTGATATTCCTCCTGGTACTGAGTTTCTTGGACAGCATCCTTTTAGCTCTGGCGGCCGGATTGGCTGCAGCGACCCTCCCCTACATCTACGTCCGGAGACGAAGGACGAAGAGACGGCAGGAATTTGAGTCCCTGTTGCCTGAGACAATTGATATGATAGCCAACGCCCTCAAGTCTGGGTTTTCCTTGGAATCCTCGTTGAGCATGGTGTCCAGGGAGATCCCCGACCCGGTGGGAATAGAATTCGCCATCGCCTTTGAGGAGCAGAATCTGGGCGTTGGCCTGACGGATGCCTTGTCCAACATGGAAAAGCGAGTGGAGAGCGAGGATCTGGGACTTTTCACCACCGCGCTGACCATCCAGAAGAAGACCGGCGGCAACTTAGTTGAGATACTGGAGAAGATAGGCGGCACTATCAGGGAAAGGTTCCAGCTGAAGCGGCAGGTAAGGGTCTACACTGCCCAGGGCAGACTTTCCGGCTTCGTTCTGGTTCTGCTGCCCATAGTCACGGCAGTTGTGTTGCTGGCAATCAATCCTGAATATCTGAAGATCTTGCTGGTGGAGAAGGCTGGCAATTTCCTGTTGGGTGGTGCCATCATAATGCAGATACTGGGGATTTGGGTGATAAGACGAATCGTCAATATTCGCATATAGAGTGATCTCATGACCGTATACCTGATCATAGGCTCAGTCTTTCTGGGGGTCTTCCTCTTTTCCTTTGGGGTTCTGTATCTTCTTGCCCAGGCCAAGGACCCGGTCAGACTTCGTCTGAGGGAACTGGAGGAACAAGGGGCGGAGGAGGAAGAGGAGGGGAAGAGAGCTCTTTCCCTCAAGGGCGCCGCGAACCTGATCGGATTGGGCGCGGGCGAAGCCAAGGGTACCAGACTCTGGCTGGGGCAGGCAGGATACCGTGGACATCAGAGCGCTTTTAACTACCAGGGGCTGAGGCTTTTTGGAGCGATTTCTCTGGGGGTGGCCAGCCTCTTTCTGTGCCTGTTTCTTCATGTCGATCCGGCGCTGATTCCCTTTGCAGTTTTCGCCGGGCTGCTGGTCGGTGCATTCGTTCCCAGGTTCTGGGTATCTTACAAGATCAGCCGAAGAAGGGATGAGATCAGGCGGTCGGTTCCCAGCGTGCTTGACCTGATGGTGGTGTGCGTGGAGGCCGGCTTAAGCCTGAATGCGGCCGTTCAGAGGATCACCGAGGAGACAAGGGATACGTACCGCGCCTTAAGCGAGGAACTCCACCTGGTGAACCAGGAGATCTTAATTGGGAAAACCAGAGCAGAGGCTTTCCGCAACTTGGCCCGGAGAACCGGCGTGGACGAGCTCAGATCCTTAGCCGTGATGCTGATTCAGGCCGACAAATTAGGGACCAGCGTCGCCAGTTCTCTGAGAGTTCTCGCCGATTCACTGAGAGTCAAACGCCGGCAGCGGGCCGAGGAGACAGCCCACAAGACGCAGGTTAAACTGGTTTTTCCTTTAGTGCTCTTGATTTTTCCGGAGCTCATGGTTATATTGGTGGGACCGGCCATGATAACCCTTTATAAAGCTCTGTCTGATATGGCAAAATAGAGCAAGAGAAGGAGGTGAGCTAGAGATGACAACCTGGATCATCCTTATAGTACTGGCTGTGATTTTCGGCGTACTCTATTTTCTTAAGAGAAGTGCCCGGTTAAAGAAGCAGACAAAGAGGGACCTGTAGACGCCTTCTTGCGGTTACAGAATCACGTCCTTCGAACTGCCGCCCACCGAAATAAGCTTAGCCTGAGGGGAGTAAGCTTGTTCTGACTCTCTTTGACGTACCATTTCTATACTCCGGCTGACTCTTAGAGACTGCCCACTGCCCCCAGGAGCAAGAATCTCCGATGGAGCAGCATAATTCTCGCTTCTGGCAAAAGAAGAGTTGGTGAGTCTTTCGACTATTGAGGCGATTTGTTTCATCCTGAATCCTGCCTTGGAGCGAAGGCGAGACTCGTCCGTTGAGTCCCCGCTGTAAGCCTTGTCCCCCACCTGGCATCAAACAGACGCCGAAACAGAGAAAGAGTCAGTGACCCCGGCTGTTCCGGACGGGTCAAAAGAGTTCGAAAATGGTCCACGAATCCACCCACCTTATAGC
>JBAUFO010000038.1:0-4733 GCA_049679185.1 Candidatus Zixiibacteriota bacterium | reverse complement strand
CATTAGCTCCTCTTTCAGGTTCTTAGGCGTAACGGAGACTGCGATAAGCTGCGAATGAGCATGTTTTATGGGGGAGGAGCCGGCTCTTTCTCCGTAGTTCTTGAAGATAAACACCGATCTGAACCGCTGATCCTTTTTTAGATCCAAGATTCTCGCTTTGTAGGTATCGATCACCTTCTTGATCTGCGAGGCATCCAGATCGGCCAGATTGGCTACATGTTGGGGGATCTCGATGATCACCTCGTGTGCTCCCACCGCATTCATCAGATCATACATCCGCTCTGCTCTTCTGTCCAAGTCCGGCTCAATGCTCAGGGAGGGAGATATGTTGGGCACTACTCTTACCTCCCACCCCGGTCCGTCCTTTTTGGACCCCGCCCCTCTTAAAGCGAAAATCTCCGGCGGCGTGTGTTTCTCGTTACCTTCGCAGAAAGGACAAATCCCTTCGCCTGTCAATTCCTCCATCTCGATTAGACTGGAGGCACGATCCTCTTCCCCGTCCGGATTGATTACCCATCCTCCGGTGATCGGGTTTCTTCTTAAAGTGGGCATCTTTGGATTCCGGTTTAAGAGTTTAAGGGTTCAAAGGTTCAATCTTCAGTTCAAGAAATCGCCGGACTTATACTAAACGTATTCCAGCAGCTTGTCAACAAAAAGCAGACCGAATCGAGTTTGACCCGCTTTCACAACTCGAGGGCTCCTTCCGGGCCCGCCGGTTTCTTATCATAGCGGCGGGAATTCATCCTGCCGTGTGATCATTCCGCAGTCCAACTCCTCCCAGACCTCGTCCTCCCCACAGCATCAAAAGAATACCTCCCTTAAACCCCCGCGGCTCTTCTCGATCTTGACCTCCGGCAGGGCCTTGATATTTATACGAAAATAGTAACCTTCTCTAAAGCCGGTAGCGATCCAGGTAAATCTTGCTTCCCAGCAGTGCATGTCCCGATAGAATTCGAAGGTCTGTTCGGTGATCTTCCCATCTGAGAAATCATATCGGTTACGATAGCTCAAGAGCCAGCGTCGGGTCAATGGCAAACTCAGAGAAGCGCTGGCCCAGTGGGTTTTCGCCCCTCCTCTGGCCTGGCTGTATCGATGGCTCAGGTTCAGGCTCCAGGACCGAGTCGCCCTCTTCAGCAGACCTTCCGCTTCGTGATCCCCACTCTCCGACATCACTCCTTCACCAGACCCCTCGGTGTCTCCTGGCCCCCTCACCCCTGCCGATTCCTCCCAGGTTCCCCGAAGATTGAGGCGGGTATCCAGGCTGAAACTCAACCAGCGCGGCGACAGCAGCTTCAGCGCGCCGGATTGGTCATAGAGATCGTGAACCACTGAAGCAGCGACATCGAGATTTCTAACGGCGGTGGAGCGCAAAACAGTGGAGAGATTGGATAGCTTGCGTTCCTTGGCCAGAAAGTTATATCCGGACGAGAAGTTGACATAGAAGAGATCTGTTTTTCTCTCCACTTCCTCGCCGTCTCTGAGGGATTTGGTCTTAATCTGAAACAGGTTGTTCAGCCCAAAGGCCATGGCCTTTCGCTTGGCTCCCGAGCCTCCTCTTCCGGTGTAGGAGATGTACTCCTGTTTGCGAGTGAATTCAGGCTGCCATGACAAACTTGCGCTGGGCGTCATCACATGCCTTATTCCCTCCAGCTTTCCTATCTTGGGCCGGAGGGTTCCGTAGAGGACCGTGTTGGCCGAAAGGCTGGCAGAATAAGTGCCCCTCCTGGCGGTGCTGTTTCCGGAAATTGGAAAAGCTTCGGAGAGATTGGTCTTGAAGATCCAGTACCAGGTTTCCTGATAGTTAAACGCCGGGTTTAGAACCAGCCACCCCAAAAGCTTCTGAGGAGCAGAAAGGGAAACACGGTTGTCCGACACCATGAATTTCTTTCTATCAAAATCTCCCTCCCTTTTTCGCCGGTACTGATAATTGAGGAAATTCGAGGAGAAGGAGTAATATATCGAGTTGAACCATCTCCGCTCCAGCTCTCCCCCCTCCTTCTTTTTTGGAGGAATGAAGGGCAGCAATGGTCGGTTGAAGCTTACCACGGGAAGACTGAGCGTCCGATCGTCGGTGTCCAGATTCCATCTGTGATCTAAGGCAAAGGTGGCGCTGGCTGTCTCCCACCTCTTGCTCAGGTTGGCCTGTGAGTGCAGCGATCTGTTCCTTCTCTCCACCGGGTCGAGGTTCAGATCGCGCCAGTAGTCCTTATCGCTCAAGAAAGTTCCGGATGCAGAAAGAGAAAGCGTGGGAGAGACGGTGTGCCGGTGATTGAAGGTTAAGTCCCAGCGGTTGCTTCGGGATTTGGTCAAAGTGGCCAGGTTCCACCAGGATCGATGGTTATACGACCCCGCCACGCTCCCGCTTAAGGTGTAGCGCTTGGCATAGCGAGTCTGTGACCTTATTATCCACCCCGATCCCTCATAATAGTCAAAGGCGGTCTTCAGATCCCAGTAGTCCGAGGCTGCCCAGTAGTACCCCAGATTTCGGATGAACCTCTCTCCCGCCTCTAAATTCCCTATATCGAAGGTCAAAAATCCAGAGTGTCTTCCCGGCTTGATGGGAAAAACATAATAGGGAATGGCGGCAACCGGAAGGTGACCTATGCGCAGTACCACCGGCTTGGTGATAACCTTGTCCTTGGCAATTATCTTCATCCTTCGGCAGTAAAAATGGAAGTGAGGCTCCTCCAGGTCGCAGGTGGTAAAGGTGCCCCGGTCTGCCAGAAGCACCTCGTCGGTTATTTTTCTTAGTAGCTTTCCCCTGTAGGTTCCTTTCTGGATGCTGGTGACCCCTGCTGTGACTTTGCCTCTTCTGCTGCGCAGGTCATAGCTCATGCGCTCGCCTTCTATCCTATCATTTCCATCTTGAAGGACCGGCAACCCCTTCCAGATTTTTTCCTCACCCTCACCGGTCTGAATCCCCTCCGCCACCAGAATCCGCTCTTCTGTGTCATAGACTATCTTCCCGGCCGAGAGCGAGATCTCTCCATACTTGAGGTTACTCTGTTCCTCCAGGGCAATCCAATTCTTATCTATCTGGTAGTCTATCGCCTCCGCTGAATAGTTGATGGTGTCCTCTGCGGTTGAGCTTTCTTCGGTCTTTTCCTCGGCAAAGGTGTATGTTCCCATGCCCCCGCCTTTGATCAGCACCTCCTCCAATCGTTCACCGGCGAAGAAAAGGTCTATGGTGTCGCCCGAGGCTTCGTTTCTATCCTGTGAGATTCTTTCCCCGGATCCGCTCGATGATTGGGGATAGTATATGCTGGTGGCGTTTCCGCAGGCCCTCACTTTCTTTAGCTTCTCATCCTCCCAGAAGAAGACCATCTTCTTTGAGGCCAGAAAGCTCTCCCTTGTGTTCTGAGTTACGAAATCGATGACCTCGAGATGCGAGGCCCTGGCATCACCGTCAACGTCGATCCTGTTTATCTTATCCTCCTGAATGAACATATGCATGGTCGTACCCCTGAGACGATCATTTTGCTTCTCGGCCTCCGGGTCTCCTCTGAGGATTATCTTCTGTTCGCTGTTTATCCACTCAGCTTCATCACAGGTGGCGCTCATGTCAGCTTTGGCTATGCGCACGTTCTCTTTGGCCAGGCCCTTCCTTTCGTCAACGCAATATTCCAACCGTTCACCTCTGACCACCACGCTGCTGTCGCCTTTGTCGGGCCTCAGGATCAGCGAAGGAGATTGGGTGAACACGACCAGTTTCACGGCCCTATCGTATTCCCCATGCCCCCCGGTTATCTTCGCATCCTCCTTTTTGCTGAGGAGCACCACGTTTCCGTCGGCGACCACCTTCCTTGAATTCCGGTAGTAGGTGACCCGATCTGCGTTAAGGGTCTGGTCCGGGTCCTCAATGGTGACGCTGTCGATGAAAACCACCTGACCCGCGGTTCGATACCAGACCGCTCGATTGCTCCTTAGATTCAAATCACCGTGCCTGAAGATTACGTTTCCGATCAGGTTGAGCATCACATTATCCTCCTCCAGCCGGAGCTCCGAGAAATCGGCATTCAACAGCTGGATGGGTTCCTTGACGTTCTCTTCAGCGGAAAAAGCAGGACCAGAGGAGAGGAACAGGCAAAAGCTAACTAGAAGGTACCTTGAGATTTTATTACCTATTTCACACATCTGAAGTGATCCACAGGACAAAAAAGCACTTGAAAGACGATTCTGCATGCTGACTTGAAAATATGCCGCCCATATTGGATTCGGCTCCATCTTCAACTACTTATACAATTCAAAATATCTAAATGATAACCAGGAAGCAAGACTTTTGCCCAGCGAATGAATGGTAAATGCGACCATTTGCCCGCATGCCACAATACCCAGACCTCGACGCATGAGGGAAAAATGTAGCGGAGCGCGTCGGCGCTCCACTTTCAAAACCCCTCTCCGGAAGGATCACTAGTAAGATACGTTTGCGCTACCTTGATCCGCTCCATCCGTTTAATCCGCTGACCGATCTGTCAAAGTCCGCAGTCGACAGTCCACAGACCGCCGCAAAACCGCCCAAACCTATATAATCCGTTTAATCCGTCCAGACGGACGCCCCCAGACGGGGCCGTATGGGCGTCTGGGCGTTCCATTCATTGACCCAGCCGCTGACCTTATCCGTTCCATCCGCTTAATCCGTTGACCGATCCGTTTAATCCTTCAGGCTACGCCTTTCCTTCGACCCTGAGGTCTCACTTCGTGCCGAGCGCACTCAGTGCGAGGCAGGACCGAAG
>JBAUFO010000037.1:0-3481 GCA_049679185.1 Candidatus Zixiibacteriota bacterium | reverse complement strand
GTCCTGGATTGTAATGGGACAGATGGAAGAGCCGAATTCCAGTTGCCCGACCCTTTCCCGAATGATGATCTGGTCACTGCATATGTGGTCTACGCGCGGGCTCTGGGAACACCTGGCGGATGGAGTCACGTTATTACCTGCGCTGTAGATGAAGAGGGTGACACAGTTTGCTCAGGTGAGTACCTTGAGTTAAAACGAACCGGTGGACCGCCGAAGTTTCAAAATGCCACCAAGCAGCTCCTGACCCTTTGCGTCGATATCGATGACGATGGCGACCTTGACCGGGTGGGTCTTTTTGACGATAGACTGGAGGGTTACTTCTGGGACTATGACAACCACGGCCTAAAATTAGCCCAGCTGCGCTTCTATTACGGTATTTCCGAGACTCTGCTGGATGATTGTCGGTAGTTAATAACGTTCTGCAATCCTTTTTGTGTAAACGATCTGCTTTGAATGGGCAGGCCTTAAAAGGCCTGCCTGTTTTTGTTGCTCTCCCCCTGACACAGTTGATCCGGCTTCACAACGCTGGCAAGCTATACCAGCGGTTCTGAAAAAGATAAACAAATCATTTCTGAGAGCGTATGTAAAGTAATTCTTTACCGAAGGTGTATAAGCCGAAATCGTCTTGAACTTAAGAGAGTCCCAAGGAATCAGGATGAAGCCACCGGAACTGAAAGCTGTCTTGTTTGACATGGGAAGCACCCTTATCGAGTTTGAGAACTCCACCTGGGACGTTCTGGGAAGAGTTTGTACAGAAAAAGGTTACGAGTTTCTGAGACAGAAAAACCTGAACCTGCCGGAGGTTGAGGAGTTCGCCGGATTGCTCGATGATGAATTCCTCAGGGCCCGAAAGGAAGTGGAGAACAACCTTAACGAATTCAAAGTCGAAACGGTTGCCTGGAACTTCTTCCGCGTCCTCAATCTGAGCACCTCCGACGGGCTTTGCGAGACTTTCCTGGAGGTCTATTACCAGCCGATCAGCGACCAATTGACCCGGATAGACGGTGCCGAGGAGATCTTGAGCTGCTTCAAGCAGGGGAACCTAAAGATCGGACTGGTTTCCAACACCATCTTTCCGGAGAGTTATCACCTTCCGGAGCTGAAGAGATTTGGGCTTTTTCCCTACCTCGATGCCCATTTCTTCTCTTCCAGCGTGGGAGTAAGAAAGCCGCATCCGGAGATGTTTCTGAAGACGCTGAACGCGCTGAAAGTGGATCCGGCAAACGCCATCTTCGTGGGAGATAGACTGGTCGAGGACGTGGGAGGGGCGCAGAAGGTGGGCATGAAAGGCATCCTGGCGTATCACCAGGGGAGGGATTATTCGGCTCCCATAACCCCGGATGCGCGGATAGACGATCTGAAGGAATTGCCGGAGACGGTCTCAAGTCTCTTCGGAGATTAGGCGATAACACACCTGTGAAAGGATGGGCATGAGGTTTTTGTAGTCGCTCAATTCATTGAGCCATAACAGCCCGATGAATCGGGCGACTACATTCATTTCGCCGCAGGAGAAAAACGCAAAACGAGGTGATCGAGATGGCGCTTCGATTATTCAATACCCTGACCAGACAGAAGGAGGAATTCTATACGGTTCATCCGGGCGAGGTCCGAATGTACACCTGCGGACCGACGGTGTACGACTTTGCCCACATAGGAAACTTCAGGGCTTATGTCTTCGGTGACATACTGCGGCGCTATCTGGAATACAAAGGTTACAAGGTCACCTACGTGACCAACATAACCGACGTCGATGACAACACCATCCGTGGGTCACATAAGGAGGGGATACCCCTCGCGGAATACACCGAGAGATATCAGCAGGCATTTTTCGAGGACCTTAAGAGCCTGAACATCAAGCCGGCCCACATCTACTCCAAGGCCACCGCTCATATCAAAGATATGGTGGCTTTGGTCAAGAGCCTGCATGAGAAGGGCCATGCCTATGAGAACGAAGGCTCCTCCTACTACAGAATCGCCTCGTTCTCCCCATACGGCAAGCTCTCCCGGATGGACATGTCCGGGTTAAAGGCCGGTGCCAGGGTGGCCGCTGATCAGTACGAGAAGGAACAGGTGGCAGATTTCGCCTTGTGGAAGAAATGGGAGGAAAAAGACGGCGATGTCTTCTGGGAGACCGAAGCGGGCAAGGGGCGGCCCGGATGGCACATCGAGTGCTCGGCCATGAGCATGAAATACCTGGGCAATCATTTTGACATACACACCGGCGGAGTGGATCTGATCTTCCCCCATCACGAAAACGAGATCGCCCAGTCCGAGGCGGCCACCGGAGAAAAGTTCGTCAACTTCTGGCTGCACAACGAGCATCTGATGGTGGAGGGAAGGAGGATGGCCAAATCCCTGGGCAACTATTACACCCTGCGCGACCTTTTGGAGAAGGGATACAACCCCATAGCCATCAGGTACCTGCTTCTGTCGACCCACCACAGGCAGCAACTGAACTTCACCTTCGACGGACTGGAAGCGGCCAAGAACGCTCTGCAGAGGCTTTACGATTTTGTTGACAATCTGAAGCTGCTCAAAGGCGAAAAGGACAATCCGGAGACAGGAGCAATCCTGCAGAAAGCAAAGAAGGATTTCGAGGAGGCGTTGGACGACGATCTTAACACCTCCGAAGCTCTGGGGGTGACGTTTACCCTGGTCAAAGAGATCAATCGATTGATGGATGAGAAAGTGATCTCCACCTCGGATGCCGGCAAGGTCTTAAGCGTGGTGAACGAGTTTGACTCCGTTCTGGGACTGCTGAAGAGAGAGGAGCTGATCTTAGACCAAGAGGTGAAGGCGCTGATCGAAAAGAGAGTCGATGCCAGGAAGGACAAGGATTTCGCGCTGGCCGATCAGATAAGAAAAGACTTGGAGGAGAAAGGGATCATCCTGGAGGATACCCCGGAGGGGACCAAATGGAAGAGAAAAATATAGAGTTCAAGCGTGGCAGCTTCCTTCAGCTTCCGTAAGTAGAAGTTCTGTTCGAAATTCTTTCGCATTTGAAGTTCATCCTGGCTCCGCAAAGGTGCATGCTGTCCTCGTCGTAATCGGAAAGATCGGACAAATCAAGAAAGGCTAAGTATCTTTCCTGTGGGGGGCGTTCACCAACGTGTTGAATCGTTCCCATATTTATTGCCACTAAACTGACTTCGCATCAAACTCTCGAACAGTCCATCCCAAGTTCTGCCTGTTATCTAATCAGTTAGATCATAACGGATTAATGTCTTTCTTAAGCCGGTGCCGGCAAGTTGGCATGGCAGTTGCAACGGAGTATTCCCCAAAGGGCAGGAGTCGGTACAAACTTGGGGGCAGAAAGGGGGGCAGTCACCAGTAAAGGAGTTTTTCTAAAGTTTGTTATTAGCTTGCCGATACGCACGTTAGCGGAAGCTAAAATGGAGATGGTTTCCGTAAGAACCCGATCTTTGTCGGGTTCTGGAGAAGGGGGCGGTCGTTTGAATAGGAAACACAAGAAACAACATAA
>JBAUFO010000036.1:0-54747 GCA_049679185.1 Candidatus Zixiibacteriota bacterium | reverse complement strand
CAGAGAGGGGAAGACCTTTGTCATTGACAACATGAGATTTCCGCCGAGCAGGGGAGAGGACGGAGCAATTCCACCTGAAGATATGTACAAGAGGTTTGTCATCGATAGGAGGGCGACCGCGGCTGGGCAGAGAGGAATCGGCAAGAACTATGTGCTTCCCGTCGTGTCGACTCAGGCGGTATCTCAGAAAACAGACTACTGATGGCCAATGCTGTCCGACCTGAGTACGAGGGAGATTTGAAGAAACGAGGAATGATAACGGGATAAAAGGAGAGGGAAGATGAGACTTAGATATTTGTTTTTGTGGCTGGTGGTTTGCGCTTTTCTCTTGAGCTGGGCAGAACCGGTTCATCCCCAGCGAAAGGCGCTCTCTTCGCTGGAGGAGGAGATAACCGGTTTGGTGGAGTCGATCAAGCCCTCCTTGGTCACCATTGAGGCCGAAGTTAGGGCTCTCAAAAGGGCAAAGAAGAGAAGCGTGCCCTCTTCTTTTGTGGGATCGGGGATCATATATACCTCCGATGGGTACATCCTTACCACCGCGAGCGTGGTGGGCAGAGTGAAAATCTTCAAGGTAACCCTGCCCAGCCAGAAATCGGTGGAAGGGAAATTGGTGGGAGTAGACGAAGAGTCAAACTTGGCCGTTCTCAAGGTGGAAGCAGGCGGTCTGACCCCGGCGAAGTTAGGAGATTCCGACAAGATTAAAGTTGGGTCGTGGCTCACCCTGGTGGGTAATTCGTACGGGCTTCCCAGTGCCGTAGCCTTAGGACTTGTCAATGGCTTGAGAGAAGATGGTTTCATTCAGATGAGCGCTAACGTCAGTCCGGGAAACAGCGGTGGACCTGTGCTGGACACCTACGGCAGGGTGATCGGGATAGTCTCGGCGAAGTTGTCCGAACCATCCTACATCAGTGCCATGACGTTTTATAGCGACAAGAAGGGTAAGGCTACCATTACCATCCCGTCGCGGGAGATCGAGATTCCATCTTCGGGAGTCAGCTTAGCCCTGCCAACGAATAAGTTCAAAGTGATAGCGGAGCAGATAATCAAGCATGGAACCGTCAAACGGGGCTACCTGGGAATCTATCCCGAGAACCTGGATGAGGCACTTCACAGAAGGTATAATCGCAGCACCGGGGTGCTGGTGACTGAGGTGGTGGAAGGAAGCCCTGCGCAAAAGGCGGGTCTCTCCAATGGTGACCTGATCATCGAATTCGGAGGAACCGAGGTGGTTGATGGGTCACATATTCGTGAGCTTATCAAGACCGAGGAAGCCGGTACGCAGGTGGAATTGAAAGTTTTGAGGGATGGCGAAGTGAATGACGTGATCGCTGTTCTGGGAGAAGCCAAGCCGGTCTTCAGCTACAGCTGGGAACCGAAAGTTATCGCTCCGGAGCCTCCGGAAATCCGGATGGTCGAATCATCCTACGGGAAAGCGTACGACGACTACATCGAGGCGGTCGAAGGATGGCCACGATTGGACGGGGTGTTGCTGGACGCGCTGCAGGAGGAAATCAACAGGCTCAAGCTTGATATGAAGAAATTGAGCGAGGAGCTGGAGAGACTCAAGTTGGAGAAAACAAAAGAGTAATCACATTCTGTCCGCTGTTCAGACATCCGTCCCTTTGGCTGAATTTGATCGGCTAGGTCCGCAATATCCCCGGTTAGCCGCGTAGCCCCTCTTGTGTCACTATTTTCTTGACAAGCAAACCCATATCTATATATTATCGTACCGATAAGAACATATAAGCGTTCCCGCGTAACTCAGTTGGTAGAGTGGGTGGCTGTTAATCCCGCCGTTGGCGGGATTCGAGTCCAGCCGGAACACAGAAATATAGAATTCCGCCTTTGGATTTTTTTTGAGTCCTGACTGTTGTATTTTCTTGACAAATACCTGTAGACTTATATATTGTGATTCCGATAAGAATGTAGAAACATTCCCGCGTAACTCAGTTGGTAGAGTGGGTGGCTGTTAACCACCTTGTCGCTGGTTCGAGTCCAGCCGCGGGAGCTTGATTGGACGAAACAGCCCCTTTTGGCGATGATGTCAAAGGGTTTTCTGTGTGTGGGATGAATATCCCGAATCACAAGATATTGATAGTTAAGATGGTGACGGCGGCTTCCTGAAAGCCGAAGACCATATTCTGCCCATTGCCCCATTGTCCGTGGTAGCGGCTGATCTCGACGGCGATGGAGACAGGGATCTGGCCGTGGCCTCTCAGGACAACAGCGTCACCGTGCTGTCAAACGATGGCAGCGCAAACTTCCAGCGCCAGGCTCCGTTCGACTACGGAACCGGCTGGTTCCCCTCTGGCCTACGGGCGCGGACTTCGACGGTGATGGGGACATCGACTTAGTCACCTCCAACGATTACACGGAAGATATAACCATTCTGTTCAACCTGACCAACACGTACTATATGGCAGACGATGCCAACGGAGATGGCTTAGTCGACGTTGGGGACGTGATCTACCTGATAAACTACCTGTACAAGGGCGGCACGTCGCCTGATCCCTTGTGGGCGGGAGCCGTCAACTGTGATGGCCAGGTAAACCTTGGCGACGTGGTGTATTTGATCAACTATCTCTTTAAGGCCGGGCCTCCACCCGGGTGTTAGTCGGTCACCAGGTGAAAATTCAACCTTGCGCACTTCGATGCCAGCCGTAAAGCCGGAGTTTTTGGCAGTGATCTTCCATTGAAGCCACAGGCCGGGAGAGGCCATCCGCTCTTCACAAGGACAGAATTCCAGAAGAAAACCCTTGACAACTTGCCTCTCTTGAGTTAAATTAAATGGCGTCAAATCCTGATAAAGTTGTAGATGCTTGCCTCTTTGAGAGAGCACCAAAGCGCAGCAGAGCAGTTCATCGTTTGTCGAAGGACAGTAAAAGGAAGGGAGTCCCTATTTTTCGAGCAGAGGTGAAAACTCCGAGCTTGGCGGCAAGAAGGCGTGTCTTTTCGTCTCTCGACTCGACAGCAAAGACAAGTGACTGCCCGGATGGATGAGCTGTCTTGACCATCCGTTCAGAGACGGCGTAAGGCAGAATATTCCCTTAACGGCGGCAATTCGAGGCTCGTCTGCCAGTAAGCTGCCGGCCATCGATGAAGTTAGGAGCGGCAATCGCCGAAACGGAACTTTCAAATATCTTTCTCAAAGGAGGTAGTGATGAGAAGAGGTTTCGTGGCCCTGCTGGTTTTTGGACTTACAGTCCTGACCTGGAGCGCCTTATCTTGGGCTCAATGCCCGGAGGATACCCTTGACCGGGGAGATTGCGACACCCTATACGTGACCTGCTTTGACTGCGAACGGACTCCCGGCACCGGACCCTTTCACGTTCGGGTTCCCCTGCTGGTCACTCACGATCAGACCATCCCGGGCGACTCCATCGCCGGCTTTGTCATTCCGCTGACCTGGACCCGGACCAATCCTTCTGCATTCTGCAGCCTGAGCGCCTACTGGAATGCCACCTCCACCCTTGACGTTTTCCCCGATTTCCCCAGGAGCGTATTCCGGCACATAGTGAGCGACATCGATCCCACCGACACCCTGTTGCACAATCGTATGGCTCATGTGGCAGAGGACTTCATGGGGCGAGACTGGGATTCGCGCATAGTGGATGTGAGCACCGACGAAGCATACGCGCGCATCTCCGTAATCGCCACCGGCTCACAGGATCAGGGGTGGTGGGAAGGAGACAGGGTTTTGCTTCTTACCCTCACCTACGTGATCGAGGACAGCATGCACGTTTGCATCGACTCCACCCATTGGCCTCCCACCGGCCAGCTGCTGTACACCCGCGCTGACGCGAGAAGTTACGTGCCCAGGCACGACCTGCCCCACTGTCTCTGGATAGGCCCGCCGCGCATGCAGGTGCTCTCGCCCAACGGAGGAGAGACCTGGGGCGTGGGGACAACCCAGCAGATCACCTGGATCGCGGAGAATTATGATGGCAGCAAGGGGGACGTGAAGCTCGAATACTCTACCAACTCGGGAGGCAGTTGGCTCCCCATCGAGAGCAGCGTGCCCGATACCGGCTCTTATGCCTGGATCGTTCCATCGACTTTATCCGACAACTGCCGGGTCAGGGTCTCCGATCCTGCGGACGGCGATCCGTTCGACATCAGCGATGCGGATTTTTCGATTCTTGAGCCGGATTTCGCCATAGAGGCGGAGCCGGATACGCAGGAGGTTCAGGCAAGCTTTTCCGTCGACTTCGACGTCATTTTGACGTCTCTCTACGGATTTTCCTCACCCTGCTTATTGACGGTAGACGGTCTTCCGTCGAATTCAAACGCCAGCTTCAACCCCAACCCGGTCATTCCGACCGACACCTCGGTTATGTCCGTTAACACCACCACAGAGACCCCACCCGGCACCTACCAGCTGACCATAACCGCCACCGAGCAGACCAAAGGGCAGGTGCAGCACACCACTCAGGTGGTTCTGATAGTAACCCCGCCGCCCGATTTCAACATTGAGGTAGAACCCGACAGCCAGGACGTTCAAGCCAGTTTCTCGGTTGACTTCGACGTGATATTAACGTCTCTTTACGGATTCACTTCACCTTGTACTCTGACTGTGACCGGTCTTCCGCTGGACGCCTCTGCCGGTTTCGATCTCAATCCGGTCACTCCCACCGACACCTCTGTCATGTCCATCACGACCATGCGAACGACTCCGCCGGGAACTTACTACTTGACCGTAACCGCTACAGAGCTCTCCAAGGCACAGATTCAACACAGCACCCAGGTGGTGTTGGTGGTTACTCCGCCGCCCGACTTCACCATCGAGGCGTCACCCGAAACACTTCAGGTACCTCAAGGGGGAGAGGATAGTTACGAGGTTATCCTGACCTCACTCTACGGTTTCTCCTCCTCCTGCACTCTGACCGTCTTCGGTCTCCCTCTGTTCGCGTCGGGAGAGTTTGATCCCAACACCGTCACCCCCACGGACACCTCCACACTGACTATCACCGTGCCTGAGACCACGCCCACAGGTATGTATACGCTTACCATAAGGGGGACGGAGCTTACCAAAGGGCAAATCCAACACAGCACCCAGGTGGTTTTGATAGTGACCCCGCCGCCTGATTTCGCAATCGAAGCTTCGCCGGAAATACTGCAGGTCTGGTATGGAGGTGACGCAAGCTATGAGGTTATTCTGACATCGCTTTGGGGTTTCAATTCTCCTTGCACATTGACGGTGAGTGGCGTTCCGACGGGGGTGTCCGGTACCTTTGATCCGCTTACCCTGGTGCCCACTGGAACGACGGACCTGAACATATCTGTATCTGATACGGCAGATACCGGTTCCTACACGCTGACCATAACGGCTACCGAACTGCTGGGGGGCAAGGCGATTCAGCACAGCACTGACGTCACCCTATGGGTTACCCCGCCGCCTGATTTCACCATAGAGGTCGAACCGGACAGCCAGGAGGTTCAGGCCAGTTTCTCCGCCGATTTTGATGTGGTTCTAACGTCGCTGTACGGGTTTGCTTCACCTTGCACCTTGACCGTCAGCGGTCTTCCGCTTGGTGCATCCGGCAGTTTCCTGCCCAATCCAAGTACCCCGACGGACACCTCTGTTATGACCATTAACACGACCCGGGCCACCCCGCCCGGGACATACTATTTAACGGTGACCGCCACGGAGCTAGCCAAAACGCAAGCAGAGCACGGCACCCAGGTGGTTCTGGTGGTGACTCCACCGCCTGATTTCACCATAGAGGCGGATCCCGACAGCCAGGAGGTCCAGGCCAGCTTCTCCGTGGACTTCGACGTGATTTTGACGTCCTTCTATGGCTTCGCTTCGCCCTGCACCTTAACTGTGAGCGGCCTTCCGCTGGGTGCCTCCGGTAGTTTCGTTCCGAATCCTGCAACTCCGACGGATACCTCCGTCATGACCATCAACACGACCAGAGCCACTCCGCCAGGCACCTATTATGTAACCGTCACCGCCACGGAGCTGACCAAAGCGCAAGTTGAACACGGCACACAGGTGGTCCTGGTGGTGACCCCTCCGCCCGATTTCACCATTGAGGTGGAACCGGACAGCCAGGATGTGCAGGCAAGCTTCTCGGTCGACTTCGACGTGATTCTGACGTCTCTCTATGGATTTGCCTCACCCTGCACTCTGACTGTAAGCAACCTTCCGTCGGGTGCTTCTGCAGACTTCCTACCCAATCCAGCGACGCCGACAGATACCTCGGTCATGAGCATTAACACAACCAGGGCAACGCCGCCGGGAACCTATTATCTGACGGTGACCGCCACGGAGCTGACCAGAGGGCAGGTCGAACACAGCACCCAGGTAACTCTGGTGGTGACCCCGCCACCTGATTTCACCATAGAGGTCGACCCGGACAGCCAGGATGTCCAGGCAAGTTTCTCCGTCGATTTCGATGTAACCCTGAACTCTCTGTACGGGTTTGCTTCACCATGCACCCTGACCGTGACAGGTCTTCCCGCAGATGCCTCTGCCGGCTTCGATGCCAATCCGGTCACTCCGACGGGTGCGTCTGTCATGTCGGTCAACACGGCAAGAACCACGCCTCCGGGTACCTACTACCTAACCGTCACGGCCACGGAGTTGACCAGAGGGCAGGTTGAACACAGCGCTCAGGTTGTTCTGGTGGTGACCCCTCCGCCTGACTTCACCGTGGAGGCTTCACCCGAGACTCTGCAGGTCTTGCAGGGAGAGGTGGACGACTATGAGGTAACCTTAACCTCCCTGTACGGCTTTGCCTCCACCTGCACTTTGACCGTCTCGGGTCTCCCGCAGGACGCCACCGGAGAGTTCGATCCCACCACTCTGGTTCCCACCGGCACTTCCGCGTTGACCATCACCGTAGCCCAGACCACACCCAGCGGCACCTATCCTCTTCTCATAACCGCCACGGAAAGTGGGGGAGGCAAACAACTGGAGCACAGCGTGGAGGTGATCTTAATCACCGGCTGCGTGATCATTCGGGTTCCGGATGATTATCCGAACATTCAGGCGGCCATCAATGTGGCCTCGGATTGTGACACCGTGCTGGTATCCCCGGGCATCTGTTTTGGGTCCGGGAACAGGAACATCGACTTCCTGGGGAAGGCCATTACGGTCAAGTCTGAGAAGGGTCCCGACTCCACCGTCATAAACTGCCAGAGCTATGACAGGGCTTTCTATTTCCACAGCTCCGAGACCGCCGGCTCAAGGCTGGAGGGATTCAGCATTATTAACGCTCAGGTGACGGACCGGGGAGCGGGAATCCTGTGCGTGAATTCCAGCCCCATGATCGTCAACTGCTCCTTTTCTTCGAACAGGGTCACCGGGCAAAACGGCAACGGCGGCGGAATCTCGTGCGACTCTTCCTCCTATCCGAGGATCATCAACTGCACCATCGTGGAGAACCGGTCCTCCGAGAGCGGTGGAATCTGGTGCGGGGTGGACTGTAATCCCATCATAGAAAACAGCATCATCGCCTTCAACATCGGCGGCGGGATATATGGGGCCTACGGCAGTTCAGAGGCGTCCATGTCCTGCTCGGACGTTTACGGCAATTCCGGTTACAATTACGGAGGCTCAATTAGTGACCAGACCGGGATCAACGGCAACATCTCGGATTGCCCCGTGTTTTGCGATATGTCGGAGAACCAGTTCTTCATCAACGACAATTCTCCCTGCGCTCCGGAATATAACGAATGTGAGGTGCTCATGGGAGCGTGGGGAATCGGCTGCTCGTTTGTCTGCGGCGACGCCAACGGCGACGACTGGAACGACGTTGCCGACATAGTCTACCTGATAAATTACCTCTTCCGGTTCAACGTTGCTCCTGAGCCGTTGCAGGCCGGAGATGCCAATTGTGACGGAGAGGTCAACATTGCGGATTTAGTCTATCTCATCAACTATCTATACAGGGGCGGGCCGGCGCCGGTAGGCTGCTATTACGGCCCCTAAGCAAGCGATACTTCGAAGGAAAAAGCCTCAGCTTTCATCAGGCTGGGGCTTTTCTGTAATAGGAGATTTTTATACTTGATCTTTCTACCCATATTCATTATGAAGTAACGACCGGACTGCCCCGGAGGATACTTCCGACCGCACGGAAGAAGTCTGCATGGGGTGAGTCTATATCTCGCGGTTGCGCCGCATCAAAACGAATATCAGGGAGGAAAAGGCGATGAAGGTCTTGGTTGTCTTCTATTCGGTTTACGGTCATACCTACCGGATGGCCGAGGCTGTGGCCGAAGGTGCCAGAGAGGTCGCTGGAGCAATGGTGGAACTCCGACGTGTGCTGGAGACGCTGCCGGAAGAAACGCTCAGGCAGATCGGGGCGATTGAATCCCAGAAGGCTTTTTCTCATGTGCCGGTATGCGTGGTGGAGGAACTTGCTGAGGCCGACGCCATAATCTTCGGTACCCCCACCCGATTCGGCAATATGTGTGGCCAAATGCGGCAATTCCTGGATGCTACCGGTCCGCTCTGGGCTGGGGGCGCACTTGTGGGCAAAGTGGGCAGCGTGTTCACCAGTTCTGCCACGCAGCACGGGGGCCAGGAATCTACCATTATCAGTTTTCACTACACGCTTCTGCACCTGGGAATGATCATCGTCGGGCTGCCATATGCCTTTCAGGGTCAGAGTCGTATGGATGAGATTACCGGAGGGTCTCCCTATGGCGCGTCAACGATTGCCGGCCCGAAAGGGGAGAGGTGGCCCAGCGAAAACGAGCTGTCCGGGGCGCGATATCAGGGGAAGCACGTGGCTGCGATAGCCGCGAAGCTGGCCAAGTAGCCCCAAGCAGAGTGGTCGGTTATGGCCTTAGCACGTAGAGAGAAACGCCCGGTTCTTATCCGCGACCTCGCGGCGGGAAGCCGGTGCATCGAGTCACCGTTTTACCTGGCTGGTGTGGGCAATCAAAAAGACGACAAACTTCGTCTTGTATAGCGAGGAATCGTAAACGGAGAGACTCATGTTGGGATCCTGGCACCCTTCTGGCATGTGCCAGGCCCAGAATCTGTGGTGAGCATATCTGGGAAAATAGCAGGGAGGTACAAGTGGGTAAACTGACCAGCAATCAGAAATCGTGGCTTAAAGAAAAGTTCGACCGGCGGGTGACGTTCAGCCGAACAGAGCGAAAGCTGTATGGGCATGATATCGCCTCCATGCCCAGCGTTTTCAAGCCGCTCATCGGCGACACCACCCCGGAGGCCGTAGTTCAACCGGAAACTGAAGAGGAATTGGTTGATCTGGTACGATGGGCTTCGAAAAATGGCGTTCCACTGACCCCGAGAGGCAAGGCGTCTTCAGGATACGGCGGGGTGATACCGCTCAAGCGGGGAGTGGTGGTCGACTTTTACCGAATGAGGCGAATAATTAAGATTGACCGGGAAGCGAAGACTGCCACGGTTGAGGCTGGTGTGGTGTGGGAGTCGCTGGACCGGGAGTTGGCAAAAAACGGACTGACCTTACGGCTTTATCCCAGCAGTTATCCCTCGTCCACGGCGGGCGGATGGCTGGCCCAGGGAGGCACCGGGTTCGGTTCCTATGAAGCAGGTTGGTATCGCGACAACGTGATAAGCGCCCGCGTGATCCTGCCCACGGGTGAAGGGCGCGAGTTTACCGGCGACGATCTGGATCTGGTCGCCGACGCAGAGGGAATCACCGGGCTGATCACTCAGGTTACCATCAAGGTTCAGCCGCTGGAGGAGCTTGAGGTGGTCTGTGTCGGTTGTTCCGATGCTTTTGGACTGCAGCAGCTCATCGAATCCGTGATAGCCGAGAAGTTACCCATCTGGTCGATGGTGTTCATCAACCCGACCATGGCTGAGCTAAAGAATCGGGCGCCTCTCATGGAACACTTTGGGCATCCCGCAGAGGAGAGAGTGCTGCTTCCGGCGGCCTACGTCATGACGCTGGCCTTCCGCAAGAAGCATCACCAAGCAGTGATGGGGAAGCTGCCGGAGTTGCTCAAACCGTGCCAGGCGGAGATCCTGAGTGAACGCATCGCCCATCATGAATGGAAAGATCGTTTCAGGCTCATGGTGGTCAAACGATTGGGGCCATCATTGGTGCCGGCCGAGGTGGTCATTCCGCTGTCGTCGCTCGGCATAGTAATGAGTGAGATCGAAAACAAGGTGGACCAGCCTGTGGTGAAGGAGGCAGTGGTTATCCGCGAGAGCCAGGACAGGCAGCCGGAGGTGGTGATCCTCGGATTCATTCCCAGCGATCAGCGCCGGTTCAATTATAACTTCGTCTTTAGCCTGGTTCTCACCATCATGAAGATAGCTGAAAAGCACGGTGGTCGGCCCTACTCCACCGGCATGTATTTCACCAGAAAGGTTAACCAGGTGCTGGGAGACGAAAGGGTCAAGCGATTGCGAGCCTTCAAGGCTCAGGTCGATCCGAAAGGATTGAGTAACCCGGGAAAGGTTATTGGCAAGGGGATTACCGGCACCGCTCTCAGCCTGGCCAGAATAATCGAGCCTCTGGCTCGTCCCCTCGGCAACTACGTTATCACCCGTGTGGGAGAGCGGCCGACAAAGCCGAAACGGGATATCCCCGCAGACGTAGCCTGGTACGCTTACGGCTGCTCCCAATGCGGTTACTGTATAGACGAGTGTGATCAGTTCTATGGCCGGGGTTGGGAAAGCCAGAGTCCCCGGGGGAAGTGGTACTGGCTGCGAGAATTCATGGAGGGACGGGAGGAGTGGGATCAGTTCATGGTGGACACCATTTTGGTGTGTACCACGTGCGAGCTGTGTAACCTCCGCTGCTCTGCCGCGCTGCCCATCGAGCCTGCATGGATGAAGCTCCGGGGCAAGCTGATCGACCAAGATAAGAAGATGACCTTTCCGCCGTTTGAGATGATGGCGGCGGCACTCCGGTCTCAAGGGAACATCTGGGCGGGCCTGCGCAAGGAGAGACTGGCATGGTTTCCTGACGATCTGAGGGAGAAGCACGGTCCGGGGCGCAAGTCCAAGAACGTCTACTTTGCCGGTTGTACTGTCAGTTACGTTGAACACGATATCGGCATGGCCAGCGTCCGGTTGCTGGACGCCGCCGGGGTCGAGTTCACTCACGTGGGCGAGAGAGAGAACTGCTGTGGTACGCCCATGTTGGTGGCAGGCAAGTGGGATCTGTTCGCCGAGATCATGAAAAAGAACATCCAGTCGGTCAAGGAAGTCGGTGCCGACACGGTGATCTCCTCCTGCCCGGCCTGCGACATGATGTGGCGGCACTATTACCCCACATGGGCCAAGAAGCTGGGAATCGATTACCACATAAAGGCCAGACATTACAGCGAGGTTCTGGCGGAGAAGATCAAGGCAGGGGAGTTTAAATTTCCCAAGGGCCTTCCCAAACAGGAAACGGTGACATGGCACGATTCATGTCATATAGGGCGTGTTTCCGGAGTGTACGATCCGCCGCGCGAATTGATCAAGGCCATACCGAACGTCAAGCTGGTGGAGATGAGCCACAATCGGGAAAACGCCCATTGCTGCGGTTCCGTTCTCAACCTGATCAAGGAGCCGCCCGTGGCGGCGGACATTGGGAAGATACGCATGGACGAGGCAACGGAGGCGGGAGCGGAAAAGATGCTGGCTTTGTGTCCCTGCTGCGAGTTCCAGTTTCGCGTGACCGCGGATAAGAAGGGGCTGAAAGTTCAGACCGTCGATTTGGCCCGTTATGCCGCCTCAGCGCTGGGCTACGACTTCCCCGATCCGAACCCGGAGGTACAGAAGCAGTGGGCGGTTTTCGAGGCCATGATTGCACTCATGACCCCGCAGGGGTTTGCCGAAATCATGGGGACCATGTGGCCGGAAATGGTCGACGCTATGCCCTTCGGGATGGGGAAGATGATGCGGATAATGGGCAAAATCCCCGGCACGCTGTCATTGATGAAGCCGATGTTCCCGGTTCTTTTTCCAAGACTTCTGCCCATGATGATGCCCAAGGTGATGCCGACCATGCTCGAACGGGTGGCCGAAAGAATTCCAATGCCGGACTACATGGCAGAGCAGATGCCGGACATGATGCCCAAGGTCATGGACAATCTGATGCCGCATATGATCGGTGACGTTGTGCCATTGGTGACCCAGCCGATGATCGATTACTTGAGAGGAAAGAATCAGACTTAGGGCTGCTGCTGGTTAATGATTTGAGGAGATCAGGGTATGGAGAATCCTCCGCAATTTCCGGAGTTCAAACCGATCCAACTGCAAGACCGCAATATCATCCAGGAACAACTTTGGAGGTATCAACCGGATACCTCGGAATGGACCTTCACCAATCTTTTTATCTGGCGCTCTCATTACGGATTCCAGTGGTCCATGTATCGTGACTGGTTGCTGGTAATCTCGGCGACCCGGGATAATCCTTGTTATGCGCTTCAGCCCGTAGGTGCCTCGCCCCGATCAGAAATCGTGCGCATGCTGCTGCGGTGGCTCAAAGATGAGAGGGGAGAGGAGGACCCGCGAATCGAGCGGGCGGACAAGCGCCTGGTATCGGAACTCGAAGGAGAGACCGACTTATCGATTGAACCAATCCGGGATCAGTTCGATTACGTTTACAGAACCGACGATTTGATCAAGCTGGCCGGCAGAAAGTACCACTCCAAGCGAAATCAGGTCAGCCAATTCCTGCGGTCCCATTCGTTCTCTTACGCTCCGTTAGCCGACCAGCACGTAAAGGAATGTCTGAACTTAACCGAGACCTGGTGTGAATGGCACCGGTGCGAGGAGGACATGAATCTTCTGGACGAGTGGGAAGCCGTTCGCTCAGCCCTAAACAATTTCAGTGCTTTGAGCCTAAAGGGCGGAGTAATCCTGATTGAAGATAAGGTAGAGGCTTTTGCTCTGGGAGAACTGCTCAGCGATCAGACCGCGCTGGTACACATCGAAAAAGCCAATCCGGAAATCAAGGGGCTGTACGCGATCATCAATCAGCAATTCTGTGAGAAAGCCTGGCCGGACATCTCCTTTGTCAACCGGGAGCAAGACCTGGGAGAGGCGGGGCTCAGGAAGGCCAAGGAGTCTTACTATCCCCACCATCTGGAGGAGAAGTTCACTATCCGTTTGAGTTCAGGCGCCAAGGCAGAGATCACTTAGGAGCCAATCGATTTTATAATCTCGGCTCGCCCACCCTAAACTGACACATCATATAATAGGTCGTACGCTGATAGTAGCCAAGCTGTTACGTGCCGGCTTAGCATGGAACCGAAAAGGCTTGCGCCTCCTTTCGATTTGTGGTATAATTGAATCTGATAGCCCGCGGATGACGCGCAAGTCAATCAAACAAAACGAGATTGGAGTGAGGTAGCGTGAAAAGACTCTTGATCGTTTCAAACAGGCTGCCGGTAAGCGTGGTCAAACGGGAAGGCAGCCTGCGGTTTCTACCCAGCGCCGGTGGCGTTGCCACCGGATTGAGTTCATTCTACAAGTCATACTCCAGCCTGTGGATAGGCTGGCCGGGGTTGACCCTGGAGAATATAGACCCCGAAGAAAAGCACCAGATAGAGGAGAGATTAAGCGCCCAGGGCTGTCATCCTGTTTTTCTCTCCAAGCCAATGGTGGATAATTACTATTATGGTTTCTGTAATAAGACGGTTTGGCCGCTTTTCCACCACTTTCCGCTCTATACCTCATACAACAGGAGTTTCTGGGAGGCATACAGAGGGGTGAATCAGGTGTTCTGTGATGCGGTGGTCAAGTCGGCCCAGCCTGGGGACATCATCTGGGTACACGATTTCCAGCTTATGCTGCTCCCGGGACTCATCAGAGAGAAGCTTCCCGAGGCCAGCATTGGCTTTTTCCTTCACATACCTTTTCCATCATTTGAAGTGTTCCGCCTGCTTCCCTGGCGTAAGGAGATCCTGGAGGGGCTTCTGGGAGCGGATCTGATCGGGTTTCACACCAACGACTACTTACTGCATTTTCTTGACAGCGTCCACCGGCTTCTGGGCCACGAGCACTCTTTTGGCCGGATCAATGCGGGCAATCGCGTGGCCAAGGTGGACGTGTTCCCCATGGGGATTGACTACAGACGATTCGCCGGCGCGGTGGAGGATCCGGAGGTGCGAGATGCAATCCGGAGATTCGCCAAGAAGCTGGAAGGCCAGAAAGTCATACTCTCCATCGATCGCCTGGACTATACCAAAGGTATTCCCCAGCGCATCCAGGCGTTTGATCTCTTCCTGGAGAGAAACCCACAATATAAGGAAAAGGTGACTCTTATCTTGGTGGTGGTCCCGTCGCGCACCGGAGTGGAGCAGTACGCTCAGATAAAAAACAGGGTGGACGAATTGGTGGGCAAAATCAACGGTAAGCAAGGAAACATCGGATGGATGCCCATCTGGTACATGTATCGTTTTCAGCCGTTTCACAGCCTGGTCGCACTTTATAACCTGGCAGATGCTGCCCTGGTGACCCCCATGAGGGACGGAATGAATCTGATAGCCAAGGAGTTTTTAGCCACCAAAATCGATGGTCGAGGAGTCTTGATCTTAAGCGAGATGGCGGGAGCTTCAAAGGAGTTGGGAGAAGCTATCGTAGTAAATCCCAACAACCAGGATGAGATAGCCTGGGCCATAAAGGAAGCTTTGACCATGTCGGAGGAAGAACAGGTGGAGCGCAACCGCATCATGCAGAAAAGGCTTAACCGTTATAACGTGGTGCGCTGGGGAACCGATTTCGTTGACGCCTTGTCCTCAGTCAAGAAGGCCCAGGCGGAGTTGCGGGTCAGGAAACTGACTCACCAGACCCAAAAAAAGCTAATCACAAGCTATTGTGAGAGCGATAATAGTATTGTGATGCTGGACTACGACGGGACTTTAGTTCCTTTCGCCGAAAAACCCGGTAAGGCCAAGCCGGATGAGGAGCTCTTAGACATTCTTTG
This sequence comes from Candidatus Zixiibacteriota bacterium, assembly GCA_049679185.1. GTDB lineage: Bacteria > Zixibacteria > MSB-5A5 > MSB-5A5 > SM1-73 > SM23-73-3. Next base: position 39,877 of record JBAUFO010000036.1, on the reverse strand, counting down.
TTCGTTGGGCAAGAATCCAAAGAATGAAGTGATAATCGTAAGTGGACGAGACAAAGACATGCTGGACAGGTGGTTCGGAAACCGGGAACTGAATCTGGTTGCCGAGCACGGGGTGTGGATTAAGGATCGGGGCAAAAGCTGGGAGACCATAGAGCCCCTCAGAGATGACTGGAAGGAACAGATGAGGCCTGTTTTGGAATGGTATGAGGACCGGACCCCGGGTTCCTTTATCGAGGAGAAAGATTTCTCCTTAGTCTGGCATTACCGGAAGGCGGATCCTGAACTGGCTTCGATAAGGGCGAGGGAGTTGAAGGATGAACTGCTTCAGCTCACCGCCAATCTTAATCTTGGGATACTGGAGGGAAGTAAGGTCATCGAGATAAAAAGCGTCGGCATAAACAAAGGGCGGGCGGCGTTGCACTGGCTCTCACGAGGCGGGTGGGACTTCATCCTGGCCATTGGAGACGATTGGACTGACGAAGATCTGTTCGCCGTCCTTCCCGAGTCAGCCTATTCCATCAAAGTGGGGGTGAGTCCTTCCAAGGCCAAGTTCAAATTGGACTCGGTCTGGGAGGTGAGATCGCTCATACAGGAGTTGGCAAGGAGATAAATGCGCAGCTTAGACGATTACAGTGAAATCGTGGGGGATGAGGTCCTCTCCTCAATCTATCGCAAGGCCAGGCGGCTATCGGGCAAGCACATACTGCACATCAACTCCACCTACCAGGGGGGCGGCGTTGCGGAGATTCTGGGCTCCATGGTGGTTCTGATGAACGATCTGGGCATCGATGTGGGGTGGAGGATCATGCTTGGAACGCCCGATTTCTTCGTCATAACCAAGAAGTTCCACAACGCGCTTCAAGGGGGCACCATCAATCTCACCGATATAAAGAGGCGTCTGTATATCCAGACCAGCGAGGATTTCTCGGTCTTCACCCACATAGATCACGACTGCGTGATCATTCACGACCCACAGCCCCTGCCCCTGATAAAATACTACGCAAAGAAGCAGCCCTGGGTCTGGAGATGTCACGTGGATCTATCCGCGTCCAACAGTGTAGTCTGGGATTTTCTGAAGAAGTTCATCCTACGATATGATGAGGTAATCATTTCGAGCGAGAAATACCGGAGAGCCGACCTGCCGGTGGAGCAGAGGATTATCCACCCGGCCATCGATCCGCTTTCGCCGAAAAACATGCAGATCTCCGGCAAGATGATCTCGGACTCTTTGAAGAAGTTTGGCATACCGACGGACAAGCCGCTTCTGACCCAGATATCAAGGTTTGACAGGTGGAAGGATCCGGAGGGAGTCGTTCAGGTCTTCAAGCAGGTGAAGAAAGAGGTGAACTGCAGACTGGTATTATGCGGGAGCATGGCGGCAGACGATCCGGAGGGATGGGCCATATTCGAAAGGGTGGAAAGAAAGGCTAATGACTTGATTGAAAGCAAAGATGTGATCCTCATAACCAGCGAGAACAGCATCTTAGTGAATGCGCTTCAAACAGCCTCTTCAGTTATAATCCAGAAGTCCACCAGGGAAGGTTTCGGGCTCACGGTCAGCGAGGCTCTTTGGAAAGGGACCCCGGTGGTGGCGTCCAACATAGGAGGAATTCCTCTTCAGATCAGCGACGGGGAAAACGGTTTCCTGGCGGAGGCCAACGACAAAAAGGGCTTTGCTCAGAGAATCGTTCAACTTCTCAAGGACCCCAAACTTGCGGAAGAGATGGGCAAGAAAGGCAAGGAGATGGTCAGGGAGAAGTTCCTCATAACCCGGCTGGTCTCCGACCACCTGGATCTGCTGAATGACCTCATAAAATAGACCTCACCAGTTCGCAACCTCCCGCAGCATTTCTTCAAGATAGAGTTCTCCTGCCCTCCGCATTTCCGAAGTGATCTCTCCTCCCCGGATACGAATCAAGAAATTCTCTGAATGGCGTACTTGGGACTTGACTTTCCGGATAACATTTGCTATAAAGGAGCCAACGAAATTTCAAAGGTTTAAATAAGACATTCCGAGAACGGACATGATAGGAAGTTTTCCTGATTAGCATAAGAAAAGCTGTTCACTTAACAAAAGGAGGTAGAGCAGTGAGACGCTCTAAGCTTTTGTGGTTCATTGGCGCTGTTTTGCTTTGCGCCGCAATCGTGGTGTTTGTCTCCTCCTGCGGGACCAGTGAGGTTAAGCTGATTCCCAGAGAGGTGATTTTCGGAAACCCGGAGAAGGCCAGCCCTCAAATTTCTCCTGACGGAACCATGCTGGCGTACATAGCTCCGGTGGACAAAGTGCTTAACGTGTGGGTGAGGACCATCGGCGCTGAGGATGATAAGCCGGTTACCAAGGATGACGATCGGGGTATACGGATCTATTTCTGGGCGGCGGATTCCAAACACGTCATGTACCTGCAGGATGTGGGCGGAAATGAGAACTGGCGTCTTTATGGAGTGAATCTGGTGACCAACGAGATCAAGGATTATACCCCGTTTGACACCGTACAGGTTCGCGTTGTCGATCGTAACAAGCACTTCCCCAATGAATTGCTTATCGCCATGAATAAGGAGAACGTGGCGGTCCACGACGTGTATCACCTGGACTTGACCTCCGGCGAACTGGAACTGGTGGCACGGAATCCAGGCAATATCGCCGGTTGGGTGACCGATCCTGAGTTCAAGGTGCGGGGCGCGCTGGCCATCACGCCTGAGGGCGGGTTCGACCTGATGCTTCGGGAAAACGAGGAGGGAAGCTGGGAGAAATTTCTCACCTGGGATTCGGACAACACCATGACCAGTGGTCCCATCTGTTTCACCGTGGGGGGTGATTCCCTCATTCTCCTGGATTCGCGCGAGGTTAACGCAGGCCGTCTGGTCAAGATGGACATCGCCACCCAGGGTTTTGAGGTTCTGGCTGAAGACCCCCAGTATGATGTTGGCGGCGCGATGATACACCCGGATAGGTACGAAGTGCAGGCCGTGAGCTTCACCAAAGCAAGAACCGAGTGGCAGGTGCTGGACGAATCGATCAAGGGTGATTTCGAGGCCATAGCGAAGCTTGATCACGGAGACTTCGGAGTCCGCAACCGGGACGATGCCGACAAAACCTGGCTGGTGAGTTTCGACAAGGATAACGGCCCGGTGGCCTATTATGCCTACGACCGGGAGAGCAAGAAAGGAACGTTCTTGTTTCATCACCGGCCGGTGTTGAATCAGTATGAATTGACCTCCATGGAGCCGATATCCTTCGAGTCACGGGATGGATTGACCATTCATGGATACGTTACCTATCCGCCCGGAAAAGGCAGGAAGAATCTGCCCATGGTCCTCAACGTGCACGGCGGGCCCTGGGCCAGGGATACGTGGGGGTACCAGCCGGAAGCCCAGTGGTTCGCCAACCGGGGTTACGTCTGCTTGCAGGTTAACTTCCGCGGCTCAGCCGGATATGGCAAGAATTTCATCAACGCCGGGGATAGGGAATGGGGCGGCAAGATGCACGATGATCTGGTGGACGCGGTCAACTGGGCCATCCAGCAGGGAATCGCCGATCCTGAGAAGGTCGCCATCTACGGCGGCTCCTATGGTGGTTACGCAGCGCTTGTTGGAGCTACCTTCACTCCCGACCTTTTCTGCTGCGCGGTCGACATCGTCGGGCCGGCCAACCTCATGACCTGGATCACCTCCATTCCGCCTTACTGGGAGGTCATGAGGTCGCTTCTCAACGAGCGAATCGGCGACCCGGAGACCGAGGAGGACTTCCTGAGGTCCCGCTCTCCGCTGTTCAAGGTCGACCAGATAAAGATTCCGATGCTGATTGCCCAGGGCGCCAACGACCCGCGCGTGCCCAAGGCGGAATCCGAGCAGATAGTGGAAGCGCTCAAGGAGAAAGGTATCGACTACGAATATCTCCTTTTTGAAGACGAAGGACACGGATTTGCCAAACCGGAAAACCGCCTGAAGTTTTACGCTGCAGCGGAGAAGTTCTTAGCCAAGCATCTGGGCGGACGGCACGAGGAGGCTAAGGCGGAAGAAACACCGTAGGCTTTCTGTCAGCGACAAATCGAGAATGAAAATAGCGGCTCTTCTTGATTGGAGAGCCGCTTGCTCTTTAGCAGGAAGCAACAAGCCTGCGCACCGCGAATTTTCGAACTTGTGCGGATTGGCACTTGATTTTTTGCGACAATTTTGCTATCTAACAGAGAGTCGTAATTGACTAGACGGGCCAGTGGATGGCGGTCGGCTGACAGCGGACGGGTATTGCAAGGGCGAGGCGCATAAACGGCTGCGCGCTCACGGAACCCGATACTGGAATTGGATTCATGGCTACTGCAAAAGAAAACTCAGTTGGTAAACTCAATCGGATACTGGTAACTGAGACGTCTTTCTGGAAGGAACTTCGTGAAGGTGGGAAGTATGTTGGTGAAGAGAGGGACTTTTCTTCCTTCAGATTCATTGTCGAAGAGCTCGTGGCACACTCGGCGACCGAAATTGCAATCATTCCATTATTCCATGACCAGCTTCTACCGTGTCTTCCGACGGAACTGCGGAAACGGGTGGCGATTGTCGATCATCGATTTGAACAGTTGCGTGCCACTCATTCGTTGTTGACCCCAGTCTATGAGGAATTTGGAATACGACCACGCGGCGGGGCCTTCAAAATCCGCAGGGTCAGCAACTGCCCGGAGGATCTTAACACGGAGCGTATCCCACTTCTGGCAATGCTATTATATGATTTCATGCTCGGGCTGAAACATGGTCTTCACGTTGATATTGACCTGAAGTTTGTTCAAGGAGTCTTGGAAGAGTTAGCCGGGATAGCAAGGAGCCCTGAAGGAAGAGCCAGAGTTTCTATTTTGCAGGGCATCTTCAATTGCTATCGACCCCGCCGCACGACATCTCTCACTATACCAAAAGTCGCCGACAGGAAGCTGCTTCGGATGTTCGATGACCTCGTGGAGGATGTTACCTTCCAGGAGTTATCTCGCGAGAGGTACCTGTTGGGTTTTCCAACGAGGCTAAAGCGTTCGCTTACGAACATTAAGCGATGTGCAAGAGATATATTGGACAAGAAGCCGTTCCAGGGAGTGTTTGATCTCTCTTCGAAGATTGTTCACGCGGCGACCTCGGTTCCCGTCCCCGATTCCGAGTTCGCCAAGTCCCTATTGAACCAGAAATATCTTCCGCCGGTGGTATCGATTGGACCGTTACTTGAGAAGGCTCGGCGAACCTGGATGAAGATATCACCGGAGGATCAACGATAGAACCACACGTAGGAGATGGACCGTCAACGTGCAGCCCACGTTACTTGACTCACTGAATCACCATTTTAGGGAATACAGCCCATGCCTAAGAAACAGTTAGAACCGCAGACAATCCTGTTCCCACTTCCGGCAGTGATGGTGAGCTGTCAGAAGAGAGGGGAGACGGAGAAACCTAACATAATCACGCTCTCCTGGGTGGGGGTGCTTTGCTCCGAGCCGCCCATGCTGGGCATTGGCGTAAGGAAGAATCGTTTTTCTTACGACCTCATCTGCCGGTCAAAGGCCTTCGTGGTCAATGTCCCCAAGGGCGACCTGCTTAACGCCACAGACTTTTGCGGCACCCATTCAGGAAAGGACGTGGACAAATTCGCCGAGGCAAAGCTCACGCCGGTCGCGTGCGCCAAGACCGGAGCGCCTCTGATCAAAGAATGTCCGGTGAACTTAGAGTGCGAGCTGAAGGAGATGGTGGAGCTTGGCTCTCATACTCTGTTCATCGGCCAGATAGTGGCCACTCACATTGACTCTGAGTACCTGGATGAAAAGGGCCGGCCGGACGTGGAGAAGATGAAGCTGTTTTGCTATTGCCCCGGGGCACACCAGTATCGGGCCATCGGAGACGTGCTGGCTACCTATGGGCACGCCTGAGAAAAGAGGCATCCATCCGTTTGTGTCATTCTGATCCCGCCCTTCGGGTCTGAGCCCTCAGGGTCGAAGACCGGAGGCGGGGGAAGAATCTCGACCACCGAGGTGCTTCGCTTCGCTCAGCTTGACAAGGCGTTTCTGCAGGAGGTAGAGCGCAGAAGGCATGAGACTGGTGGGGCTGAATGCCCCGGCCTATGGCTGTAGGGGTTCGATTCATCGAACCCGACGAGCGCCCTGCCAGAGACGCGGGTCGCATAAATGCGACCCCTACAGAGGATCATAGCGGCGGGAATTTATCCCGCCACTAAATCGAAGGAAGTTCCGGTTGAACGATTTCGAATTCAAGGTAGTGAAGAAAGATAAGGACTCCAACGCCAGGGTAGGGGTGATAAAGACTCTGCACGGAGAGGTCAGTACGCCGGTCTTCATGCCGGTCGGCACTCAAGCATCGGTTAAGACTCTCTCCTCGCAGGACCTCGAAGAGGTTGGAGCGGAGATGATACTGGGCAATACCTATCATCTCTACTTGAGGCCGGGACACAAGCTTGTTGAAAAAGCTGGTGGGCTTCACAAGTTCATGAGCTGGGACAGGCCAATCCTTACCGACAGCGGAGGATTTCAGGTCTTCAGTTTGAATACCCTCACCAAGACCACAGAGGAGGGCGTCAGGTTCCAGTCGCACCTGGACGGTTCTTACCATCTCTTCACTCCGGAGAAGGTGGTGGAGATTCAACGCGCCCTGGGTGCCGATATAATAATGGTTTTAGACGAGCCGGTCTCCTATCCTGCTACCTTCGAGCAAGCAGAAAGGGCTAACAAGCTGACCCTAAATTGGGCACAAAGATCAAAGCAGACACACCGGGAGTTGGAGGAGAAAGAGTCCAAACAGGGGCAGGCTTTGTTTGGTATCATTCAAGGTAGCACCTATCCGGAGGTGAGAAAAACCTCGGCCGAGGCCCTGGTGAGAATGGATTTTCCGGGATATGCTATCGGAGGACTTTCCTTAGGAGAGCCCAAGACAACGACGTTTGAGATGGTGGAGTTATGTGTATCACATGTACCGGAGGAAAAACCAAGATACCTGATGGGGGTGGGAACACCCGAAGATATGGTGGAGGCAATCGCCAGAGGGATCGACATGTTCGACTGCGTGCTTCCCACCCGAAACGCTCGGAATGCCAGTCTTTTCACCAGATTCGGCAAGCTGATCATAAAGAACTCAAGTTATGCCGAGGATTTTTCTCCGGTGGACCGGGATTGCCGGTGCTCGACTTGTAAGAAGTACAGCCGGGCATATCTTAGACATCTTTTCAACACCGGAGAGGTCAGCGCACTCAGGCTTGCGACCATCCACAGTCTTTCTTTTTATATGGACTTGATGCGGATGGCAAAAGATGCTATATTAAGAGATCGGTTTTTGGAGTGGAGGACGGAATTCATGAGTAAGTATCAGTTAAACGCGGCGGACCAGAAATATGGTGCCGGAAACAATCAAACAAGAGAGGGGAGATGAAGAAGTTCGGAGACGACGTTAGGAGAGTGATTTTCTTTTTTCTGGCGCTGGTGTTGCTCGGAGTCTTCGTGAGCAAAACTGTTTATGCTATGGGGACGGGCGGCGGTCAGCAAGGGGGAGGAATAGCCGGCTTTCTGCCCCTGATCGCCATAGTGGTGATATTCTATTTTCTTTTGATTCGACCTCAGACCAAAAGGTCGAGAGAGCATAAAACGCTGCTCTCCACCCTGCGAAAGGGAGACAAGGTGGTCACCAACAGCGGCATGTACGGCACCATCGTGGGGATGGACGAGAAGGAAAACAAGGTAGTCTTGAAGGTGGCAGAAAATGTCAAGATCGAATTCCTGAAGAGCTCCATCGCCGGACGCGTCGAAACCGGAGAATGAACTCTGGTTTGACCAACACGGAAATTCTGATCAGGAGAGGATTTTGGTGAGGGGAGAAAAGAGGAAGAGATGGCTGCCTTATCCATAAGGATATATGGTGACCCAGCCCTGCGGAAACGGGCGAAAGAGGTCACCAGGGTGGATGAAAGATTAAGAAAGCTCGCATCTGAGATGCTGCGCACTTTAAAGGATGCCGGCGGAATGGGGCTGGCCGCCAATCAGGTAGGGGAGGAGCTGAGAATATTTGTGGTGGACCGTTCGCAATTTCAGTTGGAGGATTCACCTCTGATCGTGATCAATCCGGTAATAGTGGAAACATCCGGCGAGCAGACGGAAGAGGAGGGATGTCTTTCACTTCCCGGCACCTACGCAGACGTCACCCGTCCTCTGGAGCTGACGGTTAAGGGGGTGGATCTGGACGAAAAGGAGATAATGATCGAAGCCAAGGGGATCCTAAGCCGGGTGCTGGCACACGAGATCGACCACCTGGATGGGGTTCTTTTCGTCGACCATCTCGGTTCCATCAAGAGAAGACTCCTCTCCAAGAAACTGAGCCAGCTTTCTGCCGGAAGAAGCCCGTCCTAACCGCAATAAGAGGGGTCTATGCGACTGATCTTCATGGGAAGCCCGGAGTTTGCCATTCCCAGTTTGGAAAAACTAATCCAGAGCAGGCACGAGATGGTTGGGGTGGTGACCGTCCCGGACAAGCCCAAGGGGAGAGGACAAAAGCTCTCGGAATCCCCGGTGAAGACGTTCGCCAGAGAGCATGATCTGAAGATATTTACCCCGGGGAATTTGAAAGATGAGGGATTCGTTCAAACGTTGAGGGAGCTGAGCCCTGATCTGATGGTGGTGGTGGCCTTTCGTATTCTCCCGGAGGTTGTCTTCATCATTCCTGCAAAGGGTACCATTAATCTCCATGCCTCGCTTCTGCCCAAATACCGCGGCGCGGCTCCTATCAACTGGGCCATAATGAACGGTGAGACCAAGAGTGGACTCACCACATTCTACATAAAGAAGAGGGTCGACACCGGGAACATGATCATGCAAAGGGAAGTCGAGATTGATCCGGAGGAAAACTTCGGAGAAGTGCACGATCGTATGGCGCAAATCGGTGCTGAGGTTCTGTTAGAGACAGTGGATCTGATCGAAGGTGGGGAGGCTAAAGCGACAAAACAGGAGGATTCTCTGGCGACACCCGCTCCCAAGATCACACCGGAGCACTGCCGAATCGACTGGTCCCGAAAAGCCGTTGAGATCAAGAATCAAATGCGCGGGCTTGCGCCTTCTCCTGGGGCGTTTGCTCTTTTCCGGGGAAAGATATTAAAGGTCTTCAAGGCACAGGTGGTCGAAGACCGTTCCTCATCCGGTGATCTTGGAGAGGTGGTAGAGACGGAGAAGAAAGAGAGTCTTCAGGTGAGAACCGGCAGCGGCATATTGAGCCTGCTGGAAGTTCAGCCGGAGGGCAAAAGAAGAATGACGGTCGAGGAATTTGTCAGGGGATACCGGGTCCGTTCCCATGAGAAATTGGAGTGAGCTTTTTTGAGAAAGGAAAGAAAACAAAATCGAGCTTGCTTAGTATAATAGGTAAAGAAGGAACCGGAGTGCCATCCACCCCGGTCTACTCACCGGCTACGTTGTGACAGTGTGGTTGTTCATCCGGTGGCAGCTTGCAGGCGATTAGGAAACGATTCCCGCCCGAACGGGGGCGGGACAGCAAGATGGAGTGGTAAAACTGGTCATGTCTAACTCCGAAAAAGAACCCAAAGCGCAAGGTAAGTGGACCTTCCTGGGCTTGTCCATCTTAAGCCTGGTGGCACTCATGATCGCCAGCTTATTCCTCTGGTATTTGATCTCTCCCCGGATCAACGCTGCCAATCCGGTTTTTAGCCTGTCGATCAAGATTGCTGGGCTCCTGGTTCTCGTCACCGTGTCGGGAGGTCTGTTTCTGATAGTGCTGTCGTCGGCATTGGAGAAGGACTTCTTGTTTCCTCACGGGGAGAAGCAGATAACCCTGAAGGTCCTGTTTCCCGTCAATCTTTTCCTGGGGCATCTTTTTGGACTGTCAAGGGACCAGGTTCGCCAAGCGTTTGTGCAGGTCAACAATTCCCTCTTTAAGGCGACCCAAAAGAGGATGAAGAATGATCGCCTGGTGATCCTCCTACCGCATTGTCTGCAGAACTTCGATTGTCCGCATAAGATCATTGCCGATCACAGCAACTGCCGGCGCTGCGGGGAGTGCTTAATCGGCGACATAATCGAGCTTAAGGAGAAACACGACGTCGACATCTCAATCGCCACCGGCGGAACCTTAGCCCGGAAGGTGTTAGTGGACAAGAAACCGACAGTCATCGTCGCGGTCGCCTGCGAGCGGGACCTCTGTTCGGGCATTCAGGATGCCTATCCCATTCCGGTTTACGGAATACTCAACGAGAGACCGCACGGCCCCTGTATAAACACCCGGGTGAATTTGGAAAAACTCGACCTGGCAGTGCGGCAGGTATTGAATGGAGCAAAAGATGCAGAAAGATATAATCATCAACGTGTCGGAGTATGAGACGCGGCTGGCCGTTTTAGAGGATCTCAAACTGGTGGAGCTTCTGGTGGAGCGCCCCGAGGCGGAGAGAATAGTGGGTGACATCTACAAGGGGACGGTTAAGTCTGTCCTGCCGGGAATGCAGGCAGCCTTCATAGACGTGGGATTGGAGAAGACGGCCTTTCTTCATTTCTCAGACATAGGAGACTCAAAAAGGCAGCTGGACCTTCTGTACGAGGCTGAGTTCTCGGACGACGAGGAGGAGCCAAGAAAGACCAGGAAGGCTCCGGCCAGCATTCAAGAGGTCCTAAAGGCGGGACAGCAGATTCCGGTTCAGGTGACCAAGGAACCGATAGGCAGCAAAGGATGCAGGGTTACCACCCACCTCTCTCTTCCCGGCAGATACGTGGTCCTGGTTCCCGGGGAAGATCACGTGGGAGTGTCGCGAAAGATCTCCGATTGGGCGGAGAAGAAAAGACTGAAGAGATTAGCCTACGAGCTGAAGCCGGACGGGTTTGGCTGCATCGTGCGCACGGTGGCTCAGGGAAAGCAGACAAGAGAGCTGAAATCGGACGTGAAAAACCTTTCCAAGCTGTGGAAGAACCTGACAGGCAAAGCGGAAAAGACCAAGGCCCCGGTTCTGCTTCTCAAGAACATCGGCATGATCTACAGCATAATACGGGACATCTTAACCCCGGAAGTGGAGAGCGTGGTGGTCGATTCGAAAAAGGAATACAGAAAGATCCTTTCATATCTGAAGACCTCCGCCAAAACCCTGCGCTCCAAGTTGAAACACTATGAAGGGAAGGTGCCCATCTTCGATGCCTACAATATCGAGCCAGAGATAGAGAAGATGCTGGACCGGAAGGTGTGGGTGAAGAAGGGGGCCTACTTCGTCATCGACCAGACCGAAGCCATGGTCACCATCGACGTCAACACCGGCAGGTTCGTGGGGAAAAGCACGCAGGAGTCCACCGTGCTCAAAACCAATCTGGATGCCGCCAGGGAGATTGCCCGCCAGATTAGATTACGCGACATCGGAGGCTTGATCGTCGTCGACTTCATTGACATGGAAGTAACGGGAAACAGAAAGAAGGTTTTTGAGGAGTTCAAGGCTGGTTTCAGGCACGATCGCTCGAAAAACAGCATCCTGCCCATCTCCGACTTCGGCTTGGTCGAGATGACCAGGCAGAGAATCAGACCCTCCATACTACACACTTTAAGCGAAATCTGCTCGTGCTGTGGAGGTATCGGAAGGGTGGTCTCAAAGGAGACCACCGCTACGAAAATCGAAAGGTGGTTCAGCCGGGCCAAGGTGGGCTCCCGATGCAGGAATTACCGGCTGCTGGTGCATCCGGACGAGGCAGGGATTCTGAGGGAAGGAAGGACTAGCCGTATGCGAAAGCTGAGCAGGCAGCTCAAGCTGGACATAGAGTTGGTGAAAGACCCGGACATGACGTCTGGCGAGTTCAAGGTGCTTGATCTCGACAAGAACATGGACGTGACCGACATGTTCAAGTCCAGAAAATAGGTGTGGAGTTACGCAGTATGACGGGAAAACGGCATGCCTGACAAAAAAAGCTCGCAGGATATCGGAGCTATCGTATATCATTGAGGTATAGCTTACAAATAGAGGAGGAACTCCATGTATGCCATCTTCGAGAGTGGCGGGTTTCAATTCAGCGCAAAGGAAGGAGAGAGGGTGAGAATACCCAAGCTCCAGGTTGGGCCAAAGGACAAACTGACCTTCGATAAGGTGCTTTTCATCGGGGGCGAAGAACCGCTGGTGGGATCGCCTTATGTGGAAAACGCCAAAGTGGAAGGCGAGGTCATCGCTTCAGGCAAGGGGGATAAGGTCACGGTCTTCAAGTTCAAGAGGAGAGTGAAGTACAGAAGAAAAAAAGGGCACCGTCAGGAGTTTGTCGACGTACAGATAGAAAAGATCGTGCTACCCCGCTGAGGGCCGACCGGAGAGGCGCGACAAGTTTATCCCGTAACGGACACTTAACCTCAAAAAGGGTTCGGTTGTGCACGTACTGAGAATTACTGCAATCGTCTTTGTTCTGGCAAGTTTAGTTCTTTGCCAGACCTCCTCTGCCGCGATTATTGGCAAGGTTGAAGTGAGCGGCAATCGGAGCGTGAACCAGTCCCTCATCGTCAATATGTCCGGCCTGGTGATCGGCTCCGAGCTGAGACCTGCCACCATCCAGGAGGCCATCAAGAGAATATATGCCATGAATCTCTTCTCGGACATACAGATTGAGGGAGAGGAGCAGGAGGACGGGGTAAAACTGGTCATAGTGGTGAAGGAGTTTCCTCGGATCAGGGAAATTGAGATCTCCGGAAACCGCAAGATAAAGAAGCAAGATATCGACGAAAAGATCAACATCACGGCAGGCAAGGTGATAAGTCAGGTGGACGTGAAGTCCGCCGTGGACGGGATTGAGTCACTCTATAACGAAAAGGGATACCTGTCGGCCCAGATCCGATCAGAGCTGATCTTAACCGACACTCCCGGCGAGGTGATCCTGGCTTTTGAGATCGACGAGGGCAGGAAGGTCAAGATCAAGAAGATTTACCTGGAGGGCAACCAGGCCTTCAAGGAATCCAAGATCAGAAAACAGATGGAGAACAAGCAGGACAGCTGGTGGCGGGGCGGGGAGTTTGACCCGGATCAACATGAGGAGGACAAAGAGGCGATCATAGAGTTCTACAAGAAGAAGGGCTATCTTGACGCCCAGATAGTCTCCGACTCGGTCTGGTATGGACCGGACAGGAAGAACCTGTTCATCAAGATCAATCTGGCAGAGGGACAAAAGTACAAATTCGGAGTGGTTAACTGGGAAGGGAACAAACTCTTTGCCTCGGATAAGCTCGATAAACTGGTGAGATTCAAGGAAGGTGACGTTTACTCCCAGGAGAAGTACGACGAGACCCTGGGCGACATTTATTTCTTGTACCAGGAAGACGGGCATCTCTACACCCGGGTGGAGGACAAGACCACCACCCGCGGCAACGTGGTAAACGTCACCTACAATATCATTGAGGGTGTGCCGGCAAATGTCCGCTACGTAAACATCCAGGGAAACACCAAGACCAAGGAGAAGGTGATAAGAAGGGAACTCTCACTCGTTCCCGGGCAGAGATTCCGGCGGTCCCTCCTCATGCGCAGCCTGCGTGACGTCAACTATCTGAATTACTTCTCCAATGTTGAGCCGGACTACGAGGTCCTGCCAAACGGTGACATCGATCTGATCATCAAGGTGGAGGAGAAACCCACCGGCCAGATCATGTTTGGGGCCGGTTACAGCGCCCGGGACAAGCTGATGGGAAACATAGGCCTGGGGATTCCCAATTTCCGGGGAAACGGCCAGAACCTATCGCTCAACTGGGATTTCGGCAAAACCAGGCAGACCATTGAGCTCTCCTTCACAGAACCCTGGTTTAGGGGTAGGCCCACCTCGGTCGGTTTCGACGTCTATCAAGTCAACCAAAACTGGTATGACGACTATACCAAAGAGAGCAGAGGTTTCGGGTTAAGGCTGGGCAGAAGGCTCTCTTGGCCGGATAATTATTTCAGGGTATTCTGGCGCTATCGCTGGGAGCAGGTCAGGTATTATGATTTTGCTGAGAACATCACTCCCAACTCCACTCTAGATATTCTGTCTCAGGCGAAGTGGCCAAGGCGCAGCGCCACCTCGTCTCTTACCATCGTTCGCGATTCCAGGGACCTGCCTCAATTCGCCACCAGAGGATCCGTCTTGTCCTGGAGGACGGAACTGGCCGCAGAATTCTTGGGGGGCGATTTTTCCTATCACAAACACGTCTTCGAGGCCAGCCACTTTCAAAAGCTCTTCTGGAACTTCGTCCTGGCGACACACCTGAAGGCGGGAGTCTTGGACGGCCGGGACAAGAATTCACCCGGAATCTACAGCGAAAAATTCTCACCCGGAGGCACGGATCCGGACGGGATGATCCGGGGATACTCCGATGGCAATGTCGGACCGACCGACGCGTTTGGCTTTGCAGAGAGGGGCCGAAGCGTGCTGGTGTACAACGTGGAATTGCAGTACCCGCTGGTGGAGCAACAGATGTACCTTCTCCTCTTTGCCGACGCCGGAAACGCCTGGCGCAGCGGCAGGAGTATTAAGCCCTTCGCGCTGGAGCATAAGTCCGGCCGGGACCTCTTCAGGTCGCTGGGTCTGGGAGTGAGGCTGATGATTCCTGGAATGGGGCTCATCGGATTCGATTTTGGCTATGGTTTCGACCACCCCGACAAGGGAGAATGGAAACCGCACTTTCAATTCGGGACGACGTTTTAAGAAATCACCCGACGAAAAGTAAAAAAGCTCATTAGAGGAAAATGCGTGTCTGTCAAACCCGATCGCTTTAAGGAGGAAACGAGGTGAAAGGAAAAATCATCGCTCTCTTTACTGCACTCTTATTTTCAACGGGAGTATCTCTCTTCTTCTGGGCAGGCGAGAGTTCCTCCCAGGAGGGGAAAATCGGTTACGTGGACTCCATGAGACTCCGCACCGAGTTTAAAGAATTTGCCGATGCCCAGGCTGAGTTCGACAAGGACGTCAAAGTATGGCAGGAGGAGATAGCCGAGTTGGAGCGGACCATCGACAGCATAGAAGGAGATTTAGACAAAACGAAGCTGCTCCTAAGCGAGGCCAAAAGAAAAGAAAAGGAAGAGAATCTCAAAAACCAGGAACTGGAATACCAAAGGCTCACCAATGACGTCTTCGGTCCCGGTGGAAGGGCAGAAAAGAGGAACGCCGAACTGACCAGACCGATTCTTGAAAAGATCAACCAGGTCTTAGAGAAGATCGCCGTGGAGGAGAATTACATAATGATCTTCGACTCGGTGAACGGGAACATAGCCTATGCCAAGACTGGTCTGGATCTGACCGATCAGGTTCTAGAGGAGCTCAACAGACTGGAGTAACGCGTTGAGTCAAGAAATCCTGCTTCAGCCGCTGCCAGGAGACTTTGAAGAATGGAGAAGAGCTTAGCCGAGATCGCTGAATACCTGGAGGGGGAGTTGGTGGGTGATCCGGCCACCAGGATCGGCGGAGTCGCGGCGATCGAAGATGCTCAGACAGGCGAGTTGACCTTTCTGGCCAATCCAAAGTACGCCCCTTTTCTCAAAACCACATCCGCTTCAGCGGTGATCGTCGGCAAGGAGACCAGTAGTGAGGGCGTCGAAGTACCTCTCATAAGGCACCCTAATCCCTATTTCGCCTTTGCCCGAGCAGTGGAGCTCTTTGTTGAGACCAAGAAGGTTTATCCGGAAGCCGTTCATCCCACAGCAGTTTTGGCCGAAGACGTAAATCTGGAGAAGGGAGTGCACGTAGGGCCCTTCGTGGTACTGGAGAAGGGAGTATGGTTGAAACGCAACTCCACCGTTCTGGCCGGCAGTTTTATCGGAGCCAATTCGAGCGTCGGAGAAGGCTGCTTGATTTATCCTAACGTCACCCTCAGGGAGAACGTTGAGATAGGGAAGAAGGTGATAATTCACTCCGGCACGGTGATCGGATCGGACGGCTTTGGCTATACCCAGGAAAAGGGAGTCCACCGAAAGGTTCCGCAGATAGGCGGGGTGAAGATCGAAGACGAGGTTGAGATCGGAGCCAACGTTACCATCGACCGTGCCGCCCTGGGCGTTACCCGGATAGGGAGGGGGTCTAAAATCGATAATCTGGTGCAGATCGGGCATAACGTGGACATCGGAGAAAACTGCATCATCGTGGCGCAGGTAGGAATAAGCGGCAGCACCAGGGTGGGGAATGACACCATTCTCGCAGGACAAGCTGGGCTGGTGGGGCATATCAAGATCGGCAACAGGGTGGTGATCGGAGCTCAATCGGGAGTAACCAAAGACGTGCCCGATGGCACGACCATCTTTGGTTGTCCGGCGCGGGAGATTCATGAGACCAAGAGGATCGAAGCCCATCTCTCCCGTCTCGATCTTTATGTGCAAAGGCTAAAGGAAGTGGAAAGGACATTGAATAAGATGCGGCAGTCTTCACGTTGATTCGTAAACTCCTGGAGGCAAAAGATGAGCGAGACCATTGAATTCACTGATGGCAATTTCGAAGGCGAGGTGCTCAAATCGGATAAACCCTGCTTAGTCGATTTCTGGGCGGAGTGGTGTGGTCCCTGCCGGATGGTGGGCCCCATCGTGGAGGAGATCGCCAAAGAGTATGCGGGAAAACTGAAGGTGGGGAAGCTGAACGTGGATCAGAACGGTCAGACCGCCGTCAAATACGGGATCATGAGCATTCCCAGCCTTCTCATCTTCGACCAGGGAAAAGTAGTCGACCAGATCGTTGGCGCGGCGCCCAAGAAGCAGTTTGTCGAAAAGATCGATAAGATAATCAAATAGGGGGCTGCCCGGTGAATGACTCTCGACAATACACGAATCCGCCGGACGATGAGATAAGGCGGATTCTGCAGACCTACAAGAAAGTAGCGGTGGTGGGGCTCTCCTCGGACCCGAGCAGAACCTCCCACGGCGTGGCTCGATACTTGCAGGGGCAGGGATTCAAGATAATCCCGGTCAACCCCAAAGAGACGGAGATACTGGGGGAAAAAGCCTATCCCGATTTGAGCTCCATACCAGAGAAGGTGGAGATTGTGGACATCTTTCGTAGGTCTGAGCATGTGCCTTCCATAGTGGATGAAGCCATCAAAATTGGCACTAAAGTTGTCTGGATGCAGGAGGGTGTGATAAATCATGATGCCGCTGCCAGAGCCTCGCAGAATGGCCTCACCGTGGTCATGGACAGATGTATGTTGAAAGAGTGCAGGGTCCTCTGTGAATGAGGCGAGTTCCGAAAATTATTTGGCGTCCGCATGCAGACCTTGACTGAAAAGAAAGAACCGATCCGCCATCCAGCTCCGGCAGAGCGGGGAGAGGAAGAGAGTTCCCCGGAGATCGTCGAGATATTGACGGAAGAGCAAGAATGCCCTTTCTGTCGTTTCGCCAAACTTAAGAGAGAAGGCGACGAGATAGCCTGCCCCGTCTGCGGGTACGGACATAGTGCCTGCACGTGATAGCGACCCCTCGAAAGGGGGAGTTTCCTCCTTCAGACAGTCTTTTTTGGGGGAAGCAAGTGGTGATCTCTTGTTGGGATAGGGGTTGTACCCCTATCCCTCTTGCGGACAGGGGTTCAACCCCCGTCCAAACCAATGGGGAACGAGCTGTGAGGAAGAAAATCATGGAACTGAAAAGCATTCTGATACCAGTCCTGATAGTAGCGGGATGGTTGGTTCTTTACGGCGTGATCCTGCCCGCGCTGGGCATCAGCACCTGACTGAAGAGAAGCTGTCCTGTTCCGGGTGAACAGAGCAAAATCGAAGACAAGACCAAATAGGAAACCTCTTTTTTCTGATGACGATGATCTTCCCCGGAGAACGGGATCAGGAATCAGTCTTGATATTCTCCGTGGACATCTGAGAAGGAGAGACTATGCACGTCAATGTTTCGTGGAAGGGGAAATTAGCATTTGAAGCAGAAACCGAATCCGGACATCAGATCCTACTTGATGCTAAACCCAACGTGGGTGGCGAAGACAAAGGTCCCCGGCCCATGGAAGTTCTGCTTGTCTCCCTGGCTGGATGCACCGGCATGGACGTCGCTTCCATCTTGGCTAAGAAAAGGGTCAATCTGGAAAGCTTAGAGGTAAAGGTCAATGCAGAACAAGCTGCTCAGTATCCGAGGTACTTCACCAGAATAGACGTGGAGTTCAACATTCAGGGACATGACATCAGAGAAGAAGACGTCAAACGAGCCATTGACCTTTCCAAGGACAAATACTGTTCGGTCTCAGTGATGTTAAAAGAGAAGGCTGAGATTTCGTACAGATGGAATATTGTGAATCTGTAGCCACCCTCTTCTCCCTACCGGAGCATGAGACGTCCTGCCCTCCATGCATTACTTCTCTTTGTCGCAGGCATTCTTCTGGCCAACCTTTTTGACCTTCCCGTCATCTTACTGTTTTCCATCTTTTGCCTAGCGCTTTTCTTCAGTTTTCTCTTCCTCTTGCTTAAGGATCGAGCAAGCCTTAATCTCTTCATAGTTATATCTCTGATAGTGGCTGGCTTCTTCAAGTATGAGTTGGCGACCCGTGACTTTCCTCCAAATCACATAAGCAGTCTTTTGGGCCTGGATTCCGAGGTGACGCTAACGGGAAGGATAGTTGACGAACCAGACGTAAGGAAGAACAAGACCTTCATAACGCTCGAGGCTGAGAGAATCTGGCTTGGAGAAGAGGCACGCGCCACCACGGGTCGAATAATGCTGAAAATAAAGGAGTCTACCTTCAGATTCGCCTATGCCGACCAGGTTACGTTCAAAGGATATTTGAACGAGCCGGCGCCCAAGAGAAACCCCGGCGCATTCGATTACAGAAGATACCTTAACCGGAAACGGATATTCGGAATAGTGACCCTTACTCGCGCAGATCAAGCTGAGATTCTGGATAGGGGAGAGGGAAGCATTTTTCTTTCCGGGATTGTGATTCCCTTGCGAAAGTGGATTCTGGACGTGTTTGAAAACACCCTGTCGGGCGACCACAAAGCGCTGCTGGCCGGATTTCTTTTGGGGGAGACCAGGGAGATTTCCAGAGAGATTTACACCATGTTCCGAGATACCGGCACGGTTCACCTTCTGGCAGTCTCCGGTTCCAACGTGTGGTTGGTTATCGCGGTGATCTTTGGAGCTTTGAGCTTGCTCAGGGTTCCCAAGCTTCCTACCACCCTGTTGAGCTTGATCTGCATCTTAATATTCGCCAATCTGGTGCACAATGATCCCCCGGTGGTGAGGGCGGGGATAATGGCGGCGGTGATGCTGTTAGGCGTCCTTCTGTATAGAGACGTGGATCTGATAAACGTGGTCTCATTTGCTGGCCTGCTTATTCTTTTCTTCTCTCCTCTCTTTCTGTTTGACGTGGGATTCCAGCTCTCCTTCGCCTCGGTTCTGGGGATTCTTCTTTTGTATCCACCGTTGAGCAGGCTGGTGGCCAAGTATATCGGCAAATCTCATCGAAAGCTGTGGAGATGGGTGCTCATGCCCGCCCTGATCTCGGTCAGTGTGGAGCTGGTTTTGTTTCCCATCTTAGCCTACTACTTCAACATGATTCCCCTGGTCATAGTTGTGGCGAACCTGTTCATTGTTCCGCTGGCTGGATTGTCGGTGGTGCTGGGCTGTTTCACCATCTTTTCGGCCATCTTCAGCACGTCTCTGGCAGGCGTCTTTTCCTCCTCCAACTGGTTGTGTCTGGATTTGACATTAAGGTTCACCGAGTTCTTTGCCGGCCTGCCGGCAGCAAAAATCTCCATTGCGGCCCCGTCTGCGTTTGGCTTCACACTCTACTACTTTATGCTGTGGATCCTGGTCGGTTCCTTCGTCTCAAAGAAAAAGGTTGTCTTATTCTCCATCCTGATAATCGCCAATCTGCTCGTTTGGAAGCAAGCACTGGCTCACAGCGATAAGCCCCTATCGATCACGTTCCTGGACGTCAGCCAGGGAAGCTCTGCCGTGATCAGCCTTCCCAACAAAGAAACTCTGCTGCTGAA
This sequence comes from Candidatus Zixiibacteriota bacterium, assembly GCA_049679185.1. Taxonomy (GTDB): domain Bacteria; phylum Zixibacteria; class MSB-5A5; order MSB-5A5; family SM1-73; genus SM23-73-3. Next base: position 19,966 of record JBAUFO010000036.1, on the reverse strand, counting down.
TGCGGGAGAGAAAGGGGTGAATTTTGATGCCGGAGAGTATATCGTTCTTCCATTTCTCAATCATAAAGGCATCACCAAAATCGATCGGTTGATCCTTACGGATACCAGCCCCCTGAACCTGAATTCAGCCCGCTCCATCGCGGAAGACAGGCAGGTTGAAAAACTCTTACTGCCCGGTGCTTCCAATAGTCTGAATGGGGCCTATTCAGCTTTGTTGAAAGGATTGTCGGACAAATTCATCTTTCTGGACTCCGCTGACGCCATCACCGATGAGCAAGTCGGGTTTGCGATTGAGTTTCTTGACTACGGAGATAGAGATGAGTCGGGGTCGAGTAGCATTGTGGTTAAGGTCGCGTATAAAGATATCTCCCTCAGCATTCTTGACGCGATGAAGGAGCTTCGTTTTGATCCACACTTCCAGTGGGGTCAAGTCAGAAATTGCTCGGTTCTGGTTCTGCCTGAACTGGGAGATGCGGAGGAGATGGTCAAGGTCATCTCTGCGGTGAGACCTCAGAAGATCATTTTCACCCGCCACTATTTCCGTTACGAGAAAGATAAAATTCCAGCCTTGATGGCCTTAAACTTCCCGGAAGTCGAGTATATTAGGACAAAGGACCACGGGGCGATAACGTGTGAAACGGAGGGGAAGAGATTGCGATTCGATCTTACCATCAGATGAATGAAGAAAGGACTGTTCTCTGGGCATGAATCGCAGACATATGACTCTTAAGTGTCAATCTGCCGGGAGTGTAAAAAAAGGGATTTTGGAGTGCCGAAGCTTGTCGGAGCGAGGTCCCGACAAATCGGGATAAACTCCGATCCCGCTTCGCAGGGCTTCTGCGGTTTTGGAGCTTGTTATGGCAACTATAGAAATAGTTCTACTGGCCGGTTTCATCGTCCTGATAGGCCATTTCATAAAGGGATTCTCCGGCTTTGCCAGCGCTCTTTTTGCGATACCACTTCTGGCGCTGTTTTTGGATATCAGATTCGTTGTGCCGGTGTTCTTACTGTTTGACTTCATTGCCGGAGTGATTCTAACCATCCAGAACCGGAGATTGATAGCCTGGAGATCGGCTCTTCTGCTTTTTTCAGGCCTGGCCATCGGAACGGCAGTGGGGACCTATTTCTTGGCCTCCTTCGGAAACGAGGAACTAAAGAGAGTTTTCGGAATAGTGATCATCTTATTCGCGCTGAAGATACTGATCTGGGACAACGAGAATGTCAGAAAGGAAATCAGCAGGATGTGGGCACCCGTTTCGGGATTTGTCGGCGGCTGCACCGGTGGAATGTTTGGGCTGAACGGTCCACCTCTGGTACTCTATCTAACACACAGGCTCAAAGACAAACAGATCTTCAGAGCCACGCTCTATGGCATATTCTTCGTGGATGCCTGCTATCGGCTCATTCTTTACTCAGCTAACAGACTGATCACCATAGAGGTTGTTAAGTTCGCTCTTTACCTGACACCCTTTCTGTTGATTGGTCTTCTTCTCGGATCCAAACTACACGCGAAGATAAACGAGAATGTTTTCAAGAAAGCCATCGCATTGATTCTCGTGGTCACTGGATCGTTCCTGGCAGTGTAAGTAAGCACCTATCAGCGTTGATCTCCCAGAATCATCTTGAATGGGATTCGTTGCATCCTGCAAAGAAGAGAGCAGTCCGCATCTACCACGGATGTTCGAAAGTCGAACAGCCGCAAATCCCGACAATCGAATCTCATCAAAGACAGGGGCTTACAATGGAGAAAAGCCAGGGCAGCGTGCCGGTACGTCTTTTGCACCACTTGTGTGTGGGGAAGACCGTGAGGAGATGATAGAAACGAAAACGAAGGGGGTGAGCGGACATGTTGAACAGATTTCACAGGAGTTCAAAGGGTTTCACTTTGATCGAGTTGATGATCGTGGTGGTCATCATCGGGATCCTGGCAGCGCTGGCGATTCCTCGTTTTATGAAGGCCACCACCAAAGCCAAACAGTCCGAGGCTAAGAATATCTTGAAACAGATATACACCATGCAGAGGGCTTATCGGCAGATGTATGATACCTACGCCTGCAACGGCAAGACCATGTGCTCGGCCTGACCGAACAGTTTCGCGGTCCTCGGGGTGGACTATATGCCAAGTGCCAGATATACATACCGCATAACCGCCAACGTGACGGCATTCACCGCTACCGCCACCAGCGGCATCCTGGATGATGACGCGGCTCAAGACGTCTGGCAGATCGATCAGAATGGCGACCTTGTCTGCACCTCCGATGACGCGACCAGCTAAGTTTAGCTGGTGAATGAAGATCGACACGTTGCACAGTTGACAACGCCTGCTTCTGTTACCAGAGAGCATGTGATGCAGTTGTTTGCGGCGGAAATTCGTTCTCCGCAAACCTTCTACGATCAAGCAGGGGAGACTTCCGTTCCGTCCAAACCTCTCCCAGCGACTGAGACGGAGCACTTGCGCAAAGTCAGGTAAGTCGCAATCCTGCAGTTAGTTTCACAAATCCAGGAAGAAAGCTTTTTTTCCTTGACAACCGCAAGGGTGGTACATAAATTTAGGCTAACTGAAAATGCCGCTTTGTGCTGTGGCGGCAGCAAGAGAGGAAAAACCGGAAGGATTCCTAATCTATGAGCGCTCCGGCCGAGAGTAAAGTGTATCTTGGTCTTTGCCAGCAGATAGCTGAAGCCAAAACGGCCTTCAAGACCAGACACCAAGATCAGATTGAGATTCCAGATCAGGAGATTCAAAGGCGGGCAGAGGAGCAAGAGCCACTTTTTGACGTCCAGCGGCTAACAGCAGAACGAGAGCTCTTGGGCGAATTCCTCAACGATTTGCTTTCTTTGTTAAAGGCGAACGAATTTTTCAGCCGCGAGGAAGTGGACAAGCTTGTCGCAGGCAGAGACAAGATAGATCCGGTGGAGCTTGTCCAGCCGGTGATTAACCGGGATCTGCCCAGTTTTAAGGCTTATTCCGATCGACTGGGGGTGGAGGCCGACTTGGTGTCCTTCGTAGGTCTAAATCTGAGCCAGGCTGTGGCCGAACTCTTTGCCGAGAAGGTCAGACATAAGGTGGACCAAGAGACTTGGCTCAAAGGAGACTGCCCGGTCTGCGGAAGTCACCCGGCAATTGAAAGGCTGATGAGGGACGACGGCAAGAGAATGCTGCGGTGCAGCCTGTGCGGAACCGAATGGTACTTCAAACGGATCATGTGTCCCTTCTGCGGCAACGAGGATCACGATAGTTTAAGATACTTCTTTGTGGAAGAAGATTCCGCAACGGAAAAAAACGCCTTTAGGGTGGACGTGTGCGACAAATGCAAGATATACATCAAAACCTTAGACGAGAGAAAACTCCCCGAAACCGAGAAGCCCGATTTGTACCTGGAGAATCTGAATACCATATATTTGGATATTCTGGCTCAGAAGGACGGCTACGAGAGTCCGACGTACTGGATGCTGGCGCCAGCCGAGGGTTTAATCGTTTAACTGCTCATGTGAAAGAAATCACTAAGTGTTAACTTTCTAAACAAAGATTTGGAGGGAGGTGACAGTTTATGAAAGGGACAAGATTAGCAATTATCTTCGTGGTGGTCCTGCTGCTGATATTCGTTTGGGCTTTTGCGCAAACCTCGCTAAAGGAGACCAAGAAGGAGGAACCGACAGCTTTTCAGACCAGGTGTTCGATCTGCCATTCCTTAGAAGAGGTCAGAACCGGTTTTGAGAAGATGATCATCGACATGCACGGTAAAGCGGGAATCAAGATCGGCGAGGAGTCCTTGAAGGCAATTGAGGAGAGCTTCACCCTGTTGCCGGTGGAAGAACCGCCCAAGGGTCTCTTCCAGGAGAAGTGTGCCAAGTGCCACGGTCTGGATGTGGTTGTGAAAGCCCATCAGACCATGAACGAGAAGGAAATGAGGGAGCACATCGAGAAGATGGCGAAGAAGGAGAAGTCCGGAATCGCTCAGGAGGAGATAGACGCGATCCACAAGTCGATGATGATCCTAAACGAGATTTATGAGCCGGACGTGGAATTGATGAAGAAAGAGAAAGAATAACACAGAAAATAGCCAAGGAGGTGAAGAAAACGTATGAAAATCTCAAGAAGAGGTTTTCTGAAGATCTCCGGGGGAGTGGCGACGGGAGCGACGCTGGGCGCCTTTGGGGTTCACCTTAAAACATCACAGGCACACGCTCAAACGCTGAGGACCAAGTATGCCAAGGAGAGCACCACCATCTGCCCGTATTGCGGGGTGGGATGCAGTGAGATTGTATCGGCGAGCAACGGCAAGGTGATCAACATCGAGGGCGACCCGGATCATCCCATCAACCAAGGCTCGCTTTGCAGCAAGGGGGCGGCTTTGATTCAGGTGGCCAACAACGATCGGAGAATGACCAAGGTCCTCTACCGGGCGCCCAACAGCGATAAGTGGGAGGAGAAGAGCTGGGATTGGGCACTCCCGGAGATCGCCAAGAGGATAAAGAAGACCAGGGACGAAAGCTGGATGGCGAAGGACGCTCAAGGGAGGGTGGTCAATCGCACCGAGGCTTTGGCAGGATTGGGCGGGGCGGCTCTGGACAACGAAGAGTGCTATCTCTGGTCCAAGCTGGCTCGCGCTCTGGGCATCGTCTATCTGGAACACCAGGCCCGCATATGACACTCTGCCACAGTCGCCAGTTTGGCGGAAACTTACGGCAGAGGGGCAATGACCAATCATTGGATCGATATCAAGAATGCTGATTGCATTATGATCATCGGTTCCAACGCAGCGGAGAATCACCCCATATCCTTCCGATGGGTCGGCAAGGCTATGGAGAACGGCGCCAAACTCATCAGCGTAGATCCCCGTTTCACCCGTACGTCGGCCAGAGCGGACATCTACGCACCATTGAGATCCGGTACCGACATAGCCTTCATGAACGGTGTGATGAACTACATCGTCCAGAACGACCTTCACAACAGGGATTATCTTGTCGACCACACCAACGCCAGCTTCTTAGTCGATCCGAAATTCGGATATTCCGATGGCCTTTTCACGGGGTACGATGCGGCCAAGAGGATGTACAACAAGGAAACCTGGAAGTATCAACTGGACGAGAATGGCCTCCCCATGAGGGACACCACCCTGCAGAACGCCAATTGCGTGTTTCAACTGCTGAAGAAGCACCTCTCGCGCTACACACCGGAGATGGTATCAAACATCACCGGCTGTCCGCCGGAGCTGTTGGTGGAGGTGGCCAAGACCTACGGGGCAACCGGCGCCAAGGATAAGTCGGGAACCATCATGTATGCCATGGGCACCACCCAGCACACCGTCGGAACGCAGAACGTCCGCACCTACGCCATGACCCAGCTTCTGCTGGGGAACGTGGGAGTGGCCGGCGGTGGAATCAACGCGCTAAGAGGGGAGTCCAACGTACAGGGTTCCACGGATTATGCCCTGCTATTTCACATCATCCCGGGGTATCTCAAGACTCCAAGGGTGGAGAACCAAACTTTGGCCGAGTACCTGGAAGCGTGGACACCCAAGTGGAATGATCCCAAGAGCGCCAATTGGTGGCAGCACACGCCCAAGTACATGGTCAGCTTGCTCAAGGCTTTCTGGGGAGATCGCGCCACCAAGGACAACGAGTTCGCCTATCAGTATATGCCCAAGGTGAGCGGCAACTACTCCCATATCTCCATGTTTGAGGCTATGTATGACGGCGCAATAAAGGGCCTGGTCTGCATGGGACAGAATCCGGCAGTGGGTGGTCCCAATGTCCTCAAGGAGAGGAAGGCTCTGGAGAAGCTGGATTGGCTGGTGGCGGCAGACCTCTGGGAGACCGAAACAGCAACCTTCTGGAATGCTCCCGGGGTGGATCCGAAGAAGGTGGCAACCGAGGTCTTCATGCTCCCCGCTGCCGCTTCCATGGAGAAGGAGGGAAGCATCACCAACAGCGGCCGCTGGAGCCAGTGGAGATATATGGCGGTTCATCCTCCGGGAGATGCCAGGTCCGACCTCTGGATTCTGGATCAGCTTCACAAGGAACTCAAAAAGCTCTACCAGGCCGATCCGGGCCCGTTCCCGGGTCCCATTGTTGACCTCAACTGGAATTACGGCCCGGGAAGGGAGGAGCCGGAAGTGCATGCGGTGGCCAAGGAGATCAATGGCTACGATTTGACCACCGGGAAGCTGATGGCATCCTTTGCCGGGCTCAAGGACGACGGAACCACCTCATCCGGCAACTGGCTCTACTGCGCCAGCTACACCGAGGCAGGTAACATGGCTGCCCGGAGAGATCCAACCGATGCCCCCAATAAGATTGGCCTATATCCCAAATGGTCCTGGTGCTGGCCAGTTAACAGGAGGATAATCTACAACCGTGCTTCCTGCGATCTGGAAGGCAATCCTTACGCTCCCCACAAATGGGTGGTCAAGTGGACCGGTCCCGACACCAAATGGACAGGGGACGTCCCGGACGGAGGCTGGCCTCCTGGCGAGAAGTACTCGTTCATTATGAAGCCGGAAGGGCATGCCCGGCTGTTTGGCTTCGGCTTGGCGGATGGTCCTTTCCCCGAGCACTACGAGCCTTGGGAGACACCGGTGAAGAACGTCATGTCCTCCCAGCAGCTGAATCCGGTGGTCAAGGTCTGGGCGGGGCAAATGAATGACATTGGGACCTCGGACAAGTATCCCGTCATCGCCACCACCTACCGCGTCACCGAGCACTGGCAGGCCGGTCAGATGACCAGAAACAACGCCTGGTTGGCGGAGCTGATGCCCGACATGTTCGTGGAGATGAGCAAGACCCTAGCTCAGGCTAAAGGCGTTAAGAACGGGGACAGGGTGCGGATAAAGACCGCCCGGGGAGACATAACCGCTTATGCGGTGGTTACCGCCCGGTTCAAACCGTTCAAACTGAACGGGAAATCCTATGAGGAGATCGGGCTGCCCTGGCATTACGGTTACAAAGGTCTGGCCACGGGTGCGAGTGCCAATTCCCTTACTCCGCACGTGGGAGATGCCAACACCATGATTCCCGAATACAAGGCGTTCCTCTGCGACGTCGTAAAGGAGGTGGGTTAATATGGCAGAAAAAGCTATGCTGCTGGATATGGAGAAGTGCATGGCCTGCCGGGCGTGTCAGGTGGCCTGCAAGGCGTGGAATGAGCTGCCGGCCGAGAAGACCACCTTCTTTGCAGCAGCCGGAGGTTATCAGAATCCGATAGGGCTTTCTCCCAAAACCTACACCCTGGTGAAGTTCTATGAGTTGGATGAGCAGGATAAGCTGAAGTGGCTTTTCCGGGTACATCGTTGCATGCAGTGCGTCGATCCGGCTTGTGTCAAGGCCTGTCCGGTGGACCCCAAGGCTATGACCCGGGACGAGAACACCGGGGCAGTATACGTGAACCGCGATCTGTGCATTGGGTGCGGAGCCTGTCGAGAGTATTGTCCCTTCACCGTTCCGGTGATCGACACCGACGCCGGCAAGTCAACCAAGTGCACCTTCTGTTTCGACCGCCTGGCAGACGGGATCGAGCCGGCATGCGCCAAAGCCTGTTCCACCGACTGCCTGGTCTTCGGGGAGCGAGCTGAGATACTCGAGATGGCTCACAAGGCTAGTCAGAGGTTAGTGGCAAAGGGAAGATCTCCTGTGATCTATGGAGAGAAGGAACTCGGGACGGGAACCAAGAAGATTTACGTGCTTCCCGAACCTTTGCAGCGCTATCCTGATCTTCCCCAGAGCCCGAAGGTGTCGGATGATCTGGGCTTCTTCCACCAGATGCTGAAGCCCTTTGGCACTCTGGCCTTGACTGCTTCTCTGGTTGGAATGGTGCTGGGCAGGATGAAGGAAGTAAAAGAGAAGGACAAGGTCAAGCCTTCGTGAAGATCAGAGGTTAAGTTCTTCTAGACTGAAGGATTGCCGGCAGGAGGAGAAGTAAGCTTTCGTTAGACCGCTTTTCCTCCTGCCTTTCTATTTTCTTTGGAACAGACAAAGAAGACGTTTGGCTTTCCGTATCCTGATAAGTGAAGTGCTGGTGGTTAGTGACAAAAGTTCGGTAAATCACTATGGTGAGTAAAACGCCTTGTCATTGCGAGGCATAGCCGAAGCAATCTCATCGGGATTGCCACGCTCACTCCGTTCGCTCGCAATGACACCCTGCACTATGAACACCGAATTTATGTTACAATCCACTAAGAATCGAGTATCAGTTAACAGAGATGAACATGCACGACAAAAAGAGACCATCCCCGGAAGACAAGGTTAAGCCTCAAAAAGCTACCCGAATCAAGGATGGCAATCGTGAGGAGATAAACGAGACGGTAGCACAAGAAGCTGTCTTAAGGATTTTCTTGAACGACCGGGAGATGGTTGCCCTCTCCTGCACTCCGCATGATCAAGCTTGTCTGGCTGTAGGCTTCTTAGTCTCCGAAGGATTCCTCAAAAACAAAGAAGAGATCAAAAGCATAGATCACTCGGAGAGCACCGTTACGGTTCATACTGACGCTTTCCATGAGATTCCGGAGGATTCCCGGTCGAAAGGCGTCTTGACATCAGGATGCGGAAAAGGCAAGACCTTCGCCGACTGGGAGAAGATAAATCCACTGGAGGACATCATGGTCAATCTGGATTTGACCTTAAGTTCCAGCGAGGTGCTGGAGCTGATGTCCCAGTTTGAAAAAAGATCGGAGCTTTTCCGCCAGACCGGGGGGGTGCACAGCGCGGCGTTGGCAGCAAGAGACGGTATCATTCTGTTCAACGAGGACATCGGCAGGCACAATGCCGTGGATAAGGTGCTGGGAGAGAGTTTCCTGAAAGGCGAAAAGCTGAGAGATAAGCTCCTGGTGACAAGCGGAAGGGTATCCTCCGATATAGTATCCAAGCTGTGGAACTGCGGCATAAGCATGGTGATATCAAGAACCGCACCTACCAGCCTGGCGGTGAAGATGGCTCAAAAACTGGGAATCACCATAGCGGGGTTTGTGCGGGGAAGTAGGATGAACGTCTATAGCTTTCCCGCCAGAATACAATGATGAGTTGACCTGACCCGCTGCGATCCATCTCGACTTCTTCCTTCTACTCCCCCAGCAAATATCTTTCCATATAATCGACAAGCTCTCTGATTTGACTCGTGGAGAAGACAGGAACCGAAGCGTCAACTTTCCCTTCACAGACTATAGCTCTAAGGTTGTCCTCGAGGCTGCAGACGGGAACCTGGTCACGGGAACCTTCCATTATCTCGATCTTGGGATAAGGAGACTCCTTGAACCCTTCTCCTATGACCAGATCACATCCTTCGAAAAGAAACCCCAACAACTTCTCCGCACTTCTGCCCTGCCTGCGGTTTGAAAAAAAAGCAATCTTGTGGGGTGACAAGATCAGAGTACTCTCCGCCCCGGCCTGAGCATGTCTGAAGGAATCCTTTCCCGGGACATCAAAGACGTGATCGGAGGTGGTATGCTTTAAGCTTCCCACCTTGTATCCCCTGCTTTTGAATTCAGGAATAAGCTTCTCCACCAAGGTGGTCTTTCCTCTCTTTTTTCGGCCTACCACCAGAACGATTCTCATTCTACAGAGATTCCTCTTTTTAACCGGCGTCTTCGGAAATGTAGATCAAAAACTCAGGCGAGGCAAGAGTTATTTTCCGAGCAGGGCCCGGTCAACAAACAGGACGGATATGTAATTCGCATACAACATCGTGTGACCGAGGAGCGGACCGAGAGAGTTAGACGGCCGTCATTGCCGGCAGAGCCAAGTCGGGCATCCTGCGGGGACTTCATCGTTCCACACCGGCCGGTACCACTCGCAAGGACAGTGAGGGAGCTTTCCAGTGGCCCGCCCAACCAGGCTGACTTCCGTTTAACCAGCGAGCTTCTGCGATTGAATACATGCCCTCCGACTTCCTTTTCGCAGGAAATGGCGAAAGTGAGTTGAGGTGTCCTTGCATTTCAAAAAAAGGGGATTTCCTGCAAAATATGCTTGACAACCTTTGGGAAAAGGGATATAATTCACACTTGATTTTGACCGCTTGGTCGCGGACCGGAAGGTTTTGAAAAAAGCTGAGAATCAAACTTTAACCAAGGAGTCATGCAAAATGAAGCTAAGGCTGTCAGGGTTGGTCATACTGGTTTGTCTGCTGACTGCAGTTTCCGCCTCCGGTGGGCAGATGTTTGGCCCGGATATTGAGGTGGATACTACGGACTATCCCAACATACAGAACTTCTTTCTCTCGCCGTTTCAACTCACTGACTATAATTTTCTGGGGGGCGGAGCCAGAGCCAGAGCGATGGGGGGTGCGTTTTTCGCCGTTGCCGACGATCCCACTGCCGCCTCCTGGAATCCAGCCGGTCTCATGCAACTGGACAAGCCTCAGATGAACTTGAGCTTCAGCTCCTATGTCGGCCGAACAGAGTACACCTCCACCCAGGCCTCGCCCATCTGGAACTATAGTTTTGGCGACGAGCAAGAGTATGACGCCAATGCTATTTCGTTCGCCAGCGTGATCATACCATTCACCCTCAGGGAGAGGGAAGTGGTGCTCAGCGCGCTCTACCAGAAACAGGCGAACATCTATCAGGATGACCAATACGCGATAGTGCTGGATGAAGCGGCCTTGTGGTATGAGGACTCCATCCCGGTTCGTCAGAACTACGCGCTTCCCCCGATAACCGAAGAGGTGAAAGGCGAATTAAATGTGCTCAACTTTTCGGTGGCCACAAAGCTTATGGAATCTCTTGCCTTTGGAGCAGGAGTCAACATTTACACCGGGAACTTCACCACCGATGTCGATTTCTTTTATCCGGTGGTAGGTCTGGAGCTGGTGGACGATGACCTATACCCTCTTGTTGATGTCAGTAAACGCTTCGGGTTCAGGTTTCGGCCCCACACCGAAAACAAGTACTCCGGCTTCAATTTCACCCTGGGGCTTATGTATACCCTGGAGAAGCTGCGTCTGGCAGGTGTGGTGAAGACTCCCTTCACTTTGAAAGAAGACAACGATGTAAAGCTCTCCACCGAATGGATTCAGGAAGGTCAGGTTCATCCCTTCTCCTATCTATTTTCGCCGTTTTTTGATACCGACAGAGAGTGGGATATGCCGACCATGGTCGGGTTCGGCGCCTCCTATCAGGTAAATTCGCTGACACTTGCCGCGGACGTGGAGTGGAGGAATTATTCCAAAACCGAGCTGACCTACCGGCGAAACATCGCCAATCCTGACGACGCTCAGATCACCACCGGCGATTACGTCGCGGACAACTGGTGGGGAGAGGAAGGAAGCGAGCCCCCCCTGGTTCCCAGCCTCAACTGGAGAGACCTGACACAGTTTCGTATCGGTGCCGAATATGTAATCAGCACCGGCCTCGGAGACATTCCCTTGAGGGTGGGGTTCAGAACCGATCCCCAGCTTTACACAGCCATGCGTGAGTCCGGTGAGGTTTATCTCAGAAAGGATTTCACGCAGTTCGACGTCATCGGGACTGATACGATTTACTTTGACACACCCCGTTTTCTCCAGTCCGAGTGCGGAGTGAACAGCGGATCGTGGATAGAAGGGAAGGTGATCTCCTTCGGCACCGGCATAGCCTGGAGCCAAATCAAGCTGGACTTAACCTATGAGTTTGCCCGATATGATGACGTGAGCAACGAGACATCTACCTATGTGGGGCTTTTCCGGCAAAGCCAAACCACTACACCATGGTTTTCTCTTCATAAGAAGATGGATGAAAAAAGGTTCACCAGGGAGGAAAGCAACAAATACAGTCGCATAATGGTGAGTTTCACCGGATTTTTCTAGAAAAGAAGTTCATCAGATAAGAAAAGGCGAAGCCTGCCCCCGACAAGAAAAAGGGCCGGGCTTCGCTTTTTTTTGGCAACTCAAGCGGTTTGCAAAAAATGCTTGCTTTGGCTGAAATTTGGCTTAAATTTCCAGCCGTCGAGCCGAAAGCTCAAAAAGACGGCTGACGGCCCGACGCATTCTTGCGTATTTCTTTGGTAAACAGGATCGAGGCGAACTAAAGCAAGGAGAAACGTATGACCCCTCACAGGATAACAAAGAAGGACATGAAGCAGGATAAATTCGTCACTTACTCCCTGCAGGTCAGCGAGTGGGTTCAGAAGCACCTAAAGGAGGTGCTTATGGCAGCGGGGGGCGTGGTCTTGGTTGCGGCGGTACTGTTTTTCATCTTCTCCTCCCAGGCAAAAAGGGAACGAAAGGCGGCTGAGCTTCTGGGAAAGGCAAATCTGGCGCTCCAGAGCGGGAACATGGGTGGGGCGGTGGATGATCTTCAGACGGTGGTAAACAGGTATGGCAGCACCGAGAGCGCGGGGCAGGCGGCCTTCTATTTGGCTTATGCTTACTTTTATGCCAAGGATTATGTTCAGGCTCAATCCCTGTTTGAAAAATACGTACAGAAATATAAAGAGGACCCGCTTCTTTATCAATCAGCCCAGGCGGGGATCGCGGACTGCCATATGCAGACGGGAAAGCCGGTCCTGGCCGCAGAAAACTTCCTCAGGGCGGTTTCCTTAAGTCCCCAGACGTTTTTGGCACCCCAATATCTCCTTCGGGCGGCTTCTGCCTACCTTCAGGCCGATCAAAACGACAAGGCCAGAGAGACACTGCACAGATTGATAGACGAATATCCCGACTCCCGGGAGGTTCACCGGGCCAAGGTGGAACTGGCCCAAATCGCCGGATAAGAATTCTCATGGCCCCAAGAAACGACTCTTTTCCAAAAGCATCAAGCCCCCAAAAGAGTCCTGATTCTCCTGCCCTATCGTTGGCCTTTTTCTGGCACATGCACCAGCCGTACTACAAGGATCCCCGGACAGGTCAATACAAGATGCCCTGGGTGCGCCTGCACGGACTCAAGGATTACTACGACATGGCGGCGGTGCTGGATCGTTTTCCGAGTATTAGACAAACCTTCAATCTGGTTCCCTCCTTAATTGAGCAAATACAGGACTATGCGCACAACGAAGCTTATGACGAGCATCTGCTTCTCACCGAAAAGCCGGCCAAAGATTTAACTGACGATGAAAAGGAGAAGGTCCTCTCCGGTTTCTTCAACTGCAGTTTTCGTACCATGATTTATCCGTATCCGCGATTCCGTGAGTTCCTACGGAAAAGGGGAGAGGATCTGCAGAATCTAAGATCAAAGATTCGCAATTTTGACGTTCAGGATTTCCTGGATCTGCAGGTCTGGTCGAATCTGGCGTGGACAGATCCGATCTTTAGAGAAGACCCCTTCATCCGTCGCCTGTTCAAAAAGGGGCGGGATTTCACGGAGGAGGAGAAAAAGAGATTGCTTCACAAGCAGAGAGAGATTCTGGCTAAGATTCTTCCCAAGTACAGGGAACTGCAGGATAGGGGACAGATCGAGATAACTTTCTCGCCCTATTTTCACCCAATTATGCCCCTGATCTGTGATAGCGACTGCGCAAAATTTGCACTTCCACACGTACAACTGCCCAAAGAGAGATTCCCCCATCCTGAAGACGCGAAGGTTCAGATCAACGAGGGTCTGAAACTATACGAAAGAACCTTTGGGCGAAGGGCCGAAGGCCTTTGGCCCTCCGAGGGGAGCGTTAGTGAACAGATCGTTCCGCTGGTTGCGAAGTCCGGGGTGAAATGGATCGCCACCGATGAGGAAATTCTGTTTCTGAGCCTGGCCATGGGAAGAGCGGAGCGGGCCAGGCCGGCGCGCAGACATCCTGCCGCACTTTACAGACCCTACAGGATAACGGTGGAAGGAGAAGAGCTCTCCATATTGTTTCGGGACCACACTCTTTCCGATCTCATAGGATTCGTTTATTCTAAGTGGGACGCAGAAGAAGCGGCCGATGATTTCATCAGGCGCCTGCATAAGATAAGGAAGAGTATACCCCCGGAGGAGCTGCCGGATTGTGTGGTCTCCGTCATACTGGATGGTGAGAACTGCTGGGAATATTACAAGAACGATGGCCACGATTTTTTGTCTGCGCTCTACACCAAGCTCTCGGAGGACAGACTGCTTCGCACCACCACCATAAGCGATTTCCTGAGGAGTTCTGGCGAACCGGAAAGGCTCACACACCTGTTCCCCGGTTCCTGGATCAACCACAATTTCAGAGTCTGGATCGGTCATCCGGAGGATAATCTGGCCTGGGACTTTCTGAAGAAGGCCAGGAACGCCCTGGTCCAATTCGAAAAGAAAGCAGAAAAGACCGCCAGCACAGAGGAGATTCTGAAGAAGGCTTGGAAGGAGATCTACGTTGCCGAGGGAAGCGATTGGAACTGGTGGTACGGGGATGAGCATGAAGGCCCGGGGACCGACGAGTTCGACAGGCTGTACCGGTCGCACCTGCTCTATGTTTACGAGTTGATAGGTACGGAGGCGCCGGAGGAGCTCTACCAACCCATCAAGATGCAGGCCGTCTCCTCCCATTTTCTCCCGCCCACCGGATACCTAACGCCTACCATCGACGGGAAAAGGAGCAACTACTATGAATGGCAGCAGGCAGGGCACTTTGATACCCGTAAGGCTGGAGGAACCATGCATCAGGTTTCCTCTTTAGTTTCTGACATCTATTTCGGCTCCGATGAGAAGAACGCGTATTTCGGAGTGGAAACAGCCATCTCCGGAGAGGAATTCGACCGGAACGGATACGGGCTTACCTTCGAGCTACTGCAGCCGCCCAGATATAAGATCTCCATCAAGAACGGGAAAGCCTCTCTCTTTCGGAGGCTGAATGAGAGCGAATGGAAACTGATCTTTTCGGAGTTGGAGTTCGCCTTCGAGAAAATGTTGGAGCTGGCGATTCCCATTAGCCTTCTTGAGTTTGAAGAGACAAAGGAGATATGGTTCAGGCTGATAGGGGAGAGGCAGGGGAAAGAGATGGGCAAATGGCCGGCCGTGGATGTCATAAAATTCGACTTGCCCAGCCAAAAAGCCGAGTCTATATTTTGGGAAGTATGAAGTGTGAGTCAAAGAATAAGACCAGAGGGGAGGAATGATGGCAGAGCAAATTTTCGGAACCGGTGAGACGAAGAATTCGGAGACAGAAGAGGAACAGAAAAAGAAGATGATCGAGGAGGGGAAGGGCGCTGCGATCTTGGGCTACATACCTTTCATGTGCTTTATTCCCTTGATAAGGATGAGGGACAATCCCTTCGCCTTGAAGCACGGTAAGCAGGGGCTGATACTCTTCATAATCGAAATCGCGGCGGTGATATTTCTTCTTCCAAAGATCGGTGCCCTCATCTGGAGTATGGTCATCGTCCTCTGTCTGGCATGTGCCGTGGCCGGGATATTCTTCGCGCTTCAAGGACAGGAGTGGAAGATTCCCTTCATCGGCGACTTAGGCGATAAGATAAAGATCTGAGATGCCAGATTCCGGGACCCTGGTTGCGTGATGTACCTCTCCTAATCCGGGGCGAGACGCTTCGGCTACCGACTCTTAGGCATCCTCTGATGCATCGGGATTAGGAAAAACCGATGCCCCTTGGGTTGGGCAATTCTCTCCGCCGAAGCATGAGTTTTTCGTCGGGCAGCCTGCCGACAGCCCGACCGACTTATTGATATTGCGCACGACATTAGATTATTTCCTTGACATCCTTCGCTTGATTCCCTATCATAGCAGGAGAGATCAATCGAAGTGCGCTCCGCTAGAGGACTATTATCAACGAGCGGGGAAGCTTGAGGGGTGTGTCGGCGATGTCGGGGGTCAATTGACCCAAAATGTGTATCAGCTCTGCTTGCCCCGACGACCATCCTTCCTACCCCAGCAGGGGCGCGACGCGCAGTAACATGATGAAGCCCAAAATAAAGATTCCTGACGCAGTGGTGGAGGCGTACAAGAAGAAGAAACTAGTTCTGTTCGTGGGAGCGGGTCTCTCAGCCATGTGCGGACTGCCAACTTGGAAACAGCTGATGCTCCAGTTCATAAAAGAATGTGAAAATCATAGCTGCGATGGGAAGCAGTTACGGTGGCTTAAAGCTTGGCATGGCAAGCGAGAGTACGCAAGAGTCGCTGAGAGATGCTATCAAATCTTGCCCACGGACTCTTTCATCGGGGTGCTGACGAAGGCCTGCAAGAAGAAGTCAAACCCAGGTGGCCTACACAAGGTAATTACGTCGCTCGAGCTGCCCTGCCTGATCACCACCAACTATGATCAGATCCTCGAGCGCTCTTATGCTCAATTCAAACGCACAACTGTGTCAGTATTTACCCATTTGCCGGCCCAGATCAGCGTGGCCAACGACGAGGATGGGTTTTACATTTTCAAGATCCACGGGGACATCGACAGACCGGAGACACTGATTGTGACTCAGAGCCATTACGACGGGATTATGAAGAACAACAAGTCATTGGAGCTATACCTAAACGCGATACTGTTCAACCACAAGTTGCTATTTGTTGGATATAGCATAAGTGACCCCGATATCAACTACTTCCTGGATTTCCTGAAGACGAAGTTGGGTGCTTATGCGAGGAGCCATTTCGCTATTGCAGACGGCCTGGGAGCGAAGAAGAAGGAAGACTTAAGGAGCAGGTTCAACATAATCACCCTGCCCGTGAAGAGAAACATGATAGAGAAGTTCTTCAAACAACTGGCGAAGTCGTGAGAGCAGATACCGTGCGATATCGGTGAGAACGAAGCGAGGGCTACGATGAATCAGGACCAATTGGATCTCAAAGAAAGAATAAAAGTTGTCTCTTTATTTCAGAGGTTTGTGCTCGGGAGATATTCACAGAACGTGCGGCAAAAGTGCTACGAGGGCCTGATTCTTTGGGCGTTACTGGACTCGTCCAGGGAGCATCCCCTGAGCAGCACGGAGGTGGTAAAGAAGATACAGAAGTTACTGCAGGCTGCTGACCAGATACCAGATGGGGTCATATCAAAGGCGTTTCAGAATCTGAAGAAGACGATGAAAATTGAGACTGGGGACGAGCGGTACTGGATAAGACAGAAAACTGCGCAGAGGCTTCACAAACAGTTGGACCGCCAGGAAGAAGAAGGTTCCCTTTTCTACGAGGAGATAGCTCGCAGTATTGTGGAAAAAGCAGGTGCGCCCGACCACGTGGAGATCGGGGAGATCCGAGAGTTGGTGAAAACCTGTATAGCCAAGATTTTTGAGCAAAGAGGCTTAGAGGTGGTTCAACCGCTGCTGATCGGACGCCCCGGCGCCTCAGCCGCCGACTTCGACATAAACAAATTGCTAGTTCACGTGTCGTTTGCGAGTCTGAAAAGCGCACAGGTTGTCGCAGCAGCACAGGATCAAATAGGTCGTCTCTTTTCTGACCCCAGCAAGAAGGAAGCTGAATTCCTGTACGCGCTATCAAAGTCGTATGTGGTATTGCAGGCCCTGAATCTTGATCCGTCGTGTAGCCGGTTCCAAAGAAGCGTCTTGACCGAATACACCCTGTTCATCGATTCAAGCGTGCTGTTGTGTGCAATCGCAAGGGGAAGCCATTTTCACGCGTTCTACGATACTTTCCTTCGTACGTGCGCGAAGCTTCATACTCAGATTTATATTACAAAAGCCCTCTTTGGCGAAGTTCTGCACAACTTGGAAGCGGGGGTTCAACTCTACCCTTGGCTGACTGGCAGTAGGCTGTTGATGCAGGAATACCTCGGGAGATCAGAAAGGGACCGCAACATTTTCATAGATTCTTTCATTACTTTAAGCGAACAAGAGAAGAATCCACCAAGTTGGCACGAGTACGTTTACGACCTATACAGTCATGACGATCCTGAAAAGATAATCAAAGCGATGTACACAAAGTACAAGATTCGTGTGTTTGACTCGGAGGCTGCGCTGCAGGACAATGACCGGAAGTACGTCGCTTACGTGTCCCGCCTAATCACCCAAGGTCGGATTCGCGAAGGCCGGCACCGCCCGGAAATCCTGGCAGAAAACGAGGCGCAGCAGTTTATGTTGGTGTACAGCTTGCGCCGAGCAGAGAAGAGGGGTGCCCACGGCAAGCTAACGTGGTTCGTCACTACGGATAGTGTTGTTCCGAGGGTTAATCTGTTGCTTCGCAAGGAGGACAAGCAATTCGTTGTGCCGTGCAGCTATACTCCCACCAAGTGGTACCAGTTTATTGAAGTCTTCGCAAGGACCGAAAGGAAGCCCGAAGTCTTCGTTGAGCTCCTGGGCTCTTCAATGATGCGTTCGATCGCTCCCACGATTAACGAGGACCTCTACCAGAAGTTGACCGAAGGGCGCATTCCGAAGACCAAGGAAGGATATGAACGCCTTGTTGGCATAGTGAATGAGGTTGCGAACACACAACACGTGAAACTTGGCTATGAAGAATACCTCGGCTCGATTCCGTCCGAGAGATTGCAGAGATATGAAACGTATTCAAGTTTAGCGATAGACCAGTTCAGTTATTTGATTAGCCAGGAGTTCAAGGAGGTCGAGCATAAGGAGAGCCGGATTCAGGAGCTTGAAGCAAAGATCTTCGAGCTAGAGAGTAAGCTTAAGAGGAAACGGAAGTATGAGCGCGGGCGGCAGAAACGGAAGGGCTTGGGTGAGAAGAAAGGCAGGAAGAGAAGCCGCAGGTGAGGCTGGTTTCTTTAGGGGGCAAGGTCCTATAACATATATTATGTAAACTTCCTAATTTCTATTAAACAATCACTTCAACCCATGCCTCCCCTCTTCTTTACTTCACTACAAGGTTGATCAGCTTATCTTGCACGAAGATGCTTTTGATTAGATTCTTGCCTTGAAGGAATCTCTTAACTCTTTCGTCGCTTAACGCCACGTCCTTCGCTTTTTCCTCTGGCGTATTAACCGGCAGGCTCATGCTCGCTCTCAGCTTGCCGTTTACCTGAACCACAAAGGTGATTTCTTCCTCTTGGATGGCATCCTTGTCATACGCGGGCCATTGAGACTTGAATATGCTCTCTTCCTGTCCAAGAATTGACCAGAGCTCCTCGGAGAGATGCGGCGCAAATGGCGCCAGCAACTGAGTGAGCTTCTTCACACAATACCCCAGAACCATCGATTTCCGGGTGTCCAGGCTATCCATCACGTTCAAAAGCTCCATCATGGACGCAATGGCCGTATTAAGCTGCAGGGTCCCAATATCGTCTTCAACCTTCTTGATAGTCTGGTTCAGTTTCTTGTATGCCTTTAGGTCCGTGGGACTTAAGTCGTCTGGCTTAATCTTCTGCGGCAATTGTCCGCTCTTGGCCTGCTCAGCGAATCTATAGATGCGGTTTAAGAACCGCGTGGATCCCACGATGCCCTCGTCACTCCACAAAATCTCTCTTTCCGAGGGTGCGGCGAAATACATGGCTATCCTTGCAGTATCCGCACCGTGCTTCTCGATTATGTCGATGGGTGAGACCACATTCCCCAAGGATTTGGACATAATCTGGCCTTCCTTATCCAAGACCATTCCGTGATTGAAAAGCTCAGTCGCAGGTTCATCAACCTCCAGCCAGCCGATATCATGCAGGAACTTGGTGAAGAACCTGAAGTAGATCAGATGACCGCAGGCGTGCTCGATACCTCCGATATATTTGTCCACCGGCAGCCACTCTTTAGCGCTCGTCCTTGAGAACGGTTCGTGTGGATTGTCTGCATCCATATATCTGAGGAAATACCAGGCCGAACAGACGAATGTATCCATGGTATCGGGGTCTCTCTTGGCTTTCTCCCCGCATTCAGGACAATTCACATCTACAAACTCCTTTGAATCGGCCAGGGGAGAACGCCCTTTGGGCTTGTAATCAATATCTCCCTCAGGCAACAACACCGGGAGATCGGATTCCGGGACCGGGACTAAGCCGCACTTCTCGCAGTGGATCATGGGTATCGGAGCGCCCCAATATCTCTGCCGTGAGATGAGCCAATCTCTCAGCTTGTAGTTTGTCTTCAGCCTTCCCAGGCCCTTCTCCACCACGTATTCATTGACCTTGCCGATTTCCTCCGTGGAAAAGAGACCATCGAAGATGGCAGAGTTGACCATGGTGCCGGGCTCAACATACGCC
>JBAUFO010000035.1:0-21081 GCA_049679185.1 Candidatus Zixiibacteriota bacterium | reverse complement strand
GGCTGAGGGCGTGCACTCCCACGTCGGTCCTGCCCGCTCCAATCAGGTTAACCTCTTGGTTTAAGATGGTCTTGAGTCTCTCCTGGATCTCACCCTGAACCGTGCGGAGCTTTGGTTGTACCTGCCAGCCGTAGAACTCCGTTCCATCATATTCGATTTCAAGTCTAATGTTCCTCAGCATCCAGTGTCCCCTTAAACCACCTTAATCAAATAAGATACACCTGCCAGGACGAAAATCAAGCATAAAAAAAGAAAGTCGATCGGCTTGAAGGTCAGCCTCTGGAACGAGCTTCGGCTCTGTCCGCTGCGGAAGCCCCGCGCATCCAAAGCCAAAGCCAGTTCGTCCGCCTTTCTGAAAGATGAGATGAACAGCGGAATCAACAAGGGCAGGGTTTTCCTTACCTTCTTGATCAATCCTCCTTCAAACGACGCTCCGCGGGACATCTGAGCCTTCTTCAAGGTGATGGCCTCCTCCAGCAGCAGAGGCACAAATCTCAGGGAGATCATTGTGATCAAGGAGAGTTCCTCCACCGGGAATTTGAATCTCTTCAGAGGAGAAAAGGACTTGAAAACAGCATCCGTCATCTCCACCGCCTGGGTGGTGAGGCTCAGGAATGCCGCCGAGAAAATAAAGATAGCAATCCTCCAGCTATAGACTGCTCCGTTAAGAACGCCCTGTTGACTCACTTTTATCAGCTTAAGATCCCAGAACCTGGATGTCTCTGTCGGGGCAAAGAAGATATGCAGCACAAAGGTGAGCACAAACAGCCAGAAAAATGATCTTAGATTGCGGAAGAAATAGGGGAGAGGCACCTTTGACATTAAACAAAGGGAGAGCAGAAACAGCGATATCAGAAGATAGACCCGCAAATCGATCGTCGCCACCATTAGGATCATTACGGCCAAAATCAAAGCAAGCTTGGTCCTGGGGTCCAGCCGGTGGATCACCGACTCAGCCGGAACATACTGCCCTATGGTAATGTTCTCCAAGAAGGCCATAGAGATGAATATGAACTTACCCTCTACCTCTTTTGACGCCGTCAATATATCAGGGCCGGTTTGCTTTGTCAAACGCAAACTTGTTGGATGGAGGAAGACAAGAGGCAAGAGCCGCGGCTAATGTCTCGAATGTTGGCTCGGAGTGCCCCCATCCCAGGCTGCAGTCATTGCGAGCCCCGATGAAATCGGGGCGAAGCAAACTCCAGGTGACTGAAGCATGAGGAGATTGCTTCGTCGGCCGCCGCCCAAGGCGTGAGCCTCCTCGCAATGATTGACCAGGCGCACTTTGCAGGCTAAGCCTCGTCGTGGATGTTATCATCCGCGAGCAATACGGCAGTTTTAGGTTGCGAATCTCAAGTTTTGTTTGTAACTTCCTTGCGATATGAGCAAGTTCGTTGAAGAGATCGTCGGACTCCTGTCTAAGGAGACCGGTCTCTCAAAGGAAGAGATCAGAGGTTTGGTGGAGGTTCCCCCCGATCAGAAATTGGGGGACTACGCCTTTCCCTGTTTCGTCTTGAGCAAAAAGCTCAAGAAAGCGCCCAACCAGATTGCGGGCGAACTAGCGCTCCGACTGAAGGCGACTGAGTTGATCGAGGAGATCTCCGCCGTGGGTCCCTATGTCAATTTCAGAGTGGACAAGGCCAAGCAGGCCGAGTTTGTCCTGACCCAAATATTCGATGAGGGAGAGGATTATGGTTCTTCTGATGAGGGCAAAGGCAAAACCATAGTAATCGACTTCTCCTCGCCGAACGTCGCCAAACCATTCGGGGTAGGACACCTCAGAACCACGGTGATAGGAAATGCCCTTTACCGCATCTTCAAGAAGCTGGGGTACGAGGTCGTGCGGATCAACCATCTGGGTGACTGGGGCACCCAGTTTGGAAAGGTTATCTTAGCCTACAAGATGTGGGGCGATGAAGAAGAATTCCTGAAGGATCCCATATCCACCCTGTACGACCTCTATGTCAGGTTTCACAAGGAGGTGGACAAGGAGCCAGACTTAGAGGAAGAAGCCCGGGGGTGGTTCAAAAGACTGGAGGATGGAGACAAGGAAGCGTCCGAGTTGTGGAAGAAATTCAGGGATTACAGCCTGAAGGAGTTCAACCGCGTTTACGAAATGTTAGACATAGGCTTCGACTCCTACCCGGGAGAGAGCTTCTACAATGAATTCATGGATCAGACCATCAGCGAGATTGAGGCCAAAGGCTTGGCCGAGATAAGCCAGGATGCGCTGATAGTCGATTTGGAGAAGTTCGATCTTCCGCCCTGTCTTTTAAAGAAGAAAGACGAGGCGACTCTGTATGCGACGCGTGACATCACCGCTGCCGTTTACAGGTACAATACCTATAAATTTCACAAGTCGCTCTATGTGGTGGGGAGTGCCCAGAGCCTTCATTTCAGACAGGTCTTCAAGGTGCTGGAGCTTATGGGGTATCAATGGGCAAAAGACTGTGTCCACGTCGACTTTGGCTGGATTAAGTTCAAGCAGGAGATGATGTCTACCCGGAAAGGGAACATAATTCTCTTAGAAGACGTCTTGAACAAGTCCTTCGAGCTGGCTCGGAAGACCATAGAGGAGAAGAACCCGGAGTTGGAGAACAAGGAAAAGGTGGCCAAAGATGTGGGAATCGGCGCGGTCATCTTTGCTGACCTCGCCACCCGGCGAAACAAAGACATAGATTTTGACTGGGACCAAGTCATCTCCTTCGACGGGGAGACCGCTCCGTATGTACAATATACCCATGCCCGGCTGTGCAGTCTGCAGCGAAAATACGGAAAGCCCATCAGAAAAGAAATAGACTTCCAAGCCTTTTCGACCGAGGAGGAGAGGGCGCTCATTAAATCGCTGGAGGACTTTCCGAGGAAGGTAAACTCCGCTGCCGAAGTTTACGAGCCGGCTTTCATCTGTTCTTTCCTCATCGACGTTTGCTCCACGTTCAACCGATTGTATCAGAAGCAGAGGATCATTACCGGGGACGAGGGCCAAACTGCCGCCCGCATGCTTCTGGTTAAGGCTCTTCAGATCACTCTCAAAAGCGGGTTAGCTCTCCTTGGCATAAAAGCCCCGGAAAGGATGTAGACTGCAAGCAGGCGCCCGGACCGGAGCCCACCTATCGCCATTTTCGGCGAATTACCGTAATTCGTTACGATAAAAAGGGATGAGACAGGGGGACACACGCCCCGGGGGTCAATGGCGCAGGAGTCTACGTGTCGCGGGATAGACAGCCGGTGAGTGCGCGAGGGTAGGTCTAAAACGTACATAGGCTTAAGTGCTGTTTGCGTCAGAGTCGCGAAGTGGCACGATTTTTGTACTCTAAATGGCATGACTTTTGTCTTCAAACCAATCTTTGCTGGAAAGAGGTGATCAAGATGAAAAAGATGAAGCTAGTCGCAGTCTTAAGTCTTGCGCTTCTTTTGCTGGTTTGCGGCAAGACGAAAAACCCGGTGACGGGTCCGGGCGAGAATCAGTTGGTCCTGCAGTTTAAGTCCCTGCAAAGCGAATGCGGAGAAAACTTAGTCGATGGGGCGGCTAAAGCCGCATTTGAATCGCTGCAGGGCGAATGCAAGGCAGGCTCATACAAGGGTCCCCCTGAACCCTCTGCGGATACCCTGGAGGATTCGGTTCTGGTCTGGTTCAGCGCTAATGCCGTGTGGGTGATGCACAAGAATGCCTTTGAGAATTGCTGCTCAAAAATCATGACCGAAGTGATACAGACCTCCCAAGGCTTCGACGTCTTTGAACACGATACCTCCACGAATTTGTGCTACTGCCTCTGCTACTTCGATATCGTGACGACGATTCACGACGTCTCCCCGGGGGTCTATCTCATTCGGGTGTTCGACACTGCCGGCAACTTTGTCGGCGAGGACGCGGTGGTGGTCCCTGACCAGGGCGACACGGTAATCTTCAGCGCCCGTGGCGACACGATCTTCGTGACCCACCAGGATGCGTTTTACAATTGCTGTTCGGAGATCGTTGTTGACGTAGTGCAGACTGCAGGAGGGTTTGATCTGTTTGAGCGCGATACCAGTGAGGAACTCTGTTACTGCATGTGCGATTTTGACATCATCACCGCAATCTCCGGGGTCTCTGAAGGTGAGTATGTGGTCAGACTCTTCGACATATACGGTAACTTAGTGGATTCCGCAGTTGTCACCGTCTATGGCTATCTCGCTGGCCTGGCCAATCATCGAGGTTTTACGGCCCACCCAGCTTTCTGACCTGGGCAGTGTCGCCATTAAGTTGAAAAGCCCGTCAGAGACGGGGGTGAGGGTGATTTCTGAGGTCATTGGCATTGAATCCCGGTGCCTCCGCATGGTAAACAGGGCCTGGTGAACAAGCCCGGCCGAGGCGGTGAGAGTGATACACAAGGATGCGCGGGTGGTTTGCTGCGGCCCGTGCTATTTTGGCACAGCTACGACCATCTATCGAGTCTCCGGCGGCGTATATGTTGTCAGGGTGTTCGATACGGCTGGTGACTGCGTGGGTAAAGTGGAGGTGGAGCTTCCCCCTGCGTGAAGAGGGTGAAAGGCAGAACCCCAGCCCCGGTCGTTCGTTTTTGACCAGACTTGAGCTTGATGCGAAATTCAACCATGAGAACCAAGGGCTGCCTGATTCTGATCCTGTTTTCGATCTTCTTCGCCTGTAAGCGGGAAAAGAGCCCCACCAGCAGCCCCTTAGGTTTTTACTTCGAATCGTCCTACACCGGCTGTAAGGAGAGTTTCGGCAAGACGGTTCAGACTTCGGGTGGCGGATCGGTCGTCCTCAGCTCTTTCAACGACACCATCCGCATTGTTCACGCCAATGCCCGTTACAACTGCTGCGCCGAAATAGAGACGGACGTGGTCAAGGCCAGATTGGGCTTCGACGTCTTTGAGATTGACCGGGGAGACACCTGCGAGTGCACGTGCCGAATGGACGTGACCACCTTCATTTGCCGTGTCCCGGTCGGGACGTATCTGGTAAGGCTATTCGATACCGGGGGGAACCTGGTTGACCGCGGTTACGTTATAATCCGGCCGGACGACTCGGAGGGTCCGGGGGAGCCGTAACCACCTGCCCGTTGCCACAGATCCCAACACTCACCCCCTGATCTGGACTATGACCGCAGTTTTCCTTTCCTTTTTCGGTCTGCCTCCGGTCGACTTTACCGGCCGATCGCTCGTCTGGATTCCTGCGGCTGTCCAACCAA
The DNA here is from genome assembly GCA_049679185.1 of Candidatus Zixiibacteriota bacterium. Classification (GTDB taxonomy): domain Bacteria; phylum Zixibacteria; class MSB-5A5; order MSB-5A5; family SM1-73; genus SM23-73-3. The sequence goes on along the minus strand of JBAUFO010000035.1, from coordinate 15,889 downwards.
CTGTGCTTTGGTTTTTGACTCGGAGATCCCTGACATCTGCCGATACAGAGTATGAGATCACAGGTGGGGTTTGCTCCACCGACAAACTCTTTTGGATTCACCGTCCAAATATGGCTTGACATTTGCCTGGGACGGTCGGTTATTGTAACACGCTGGGTCAATGTTTGCCTATGTCAATCATCTGACAAGTTGGGAGAGTTATGGTTAGGGCAAGGAGAGGATCTGATGCTTCGATGCCGGATGAACTGCCGGTTCTTCCCCTGATGAGCACGGTTATCTTCCCCCTGGGCATCTCCACCATCCAGGTCTGGTATGAGCGAAATCTGAAACTTCTTCGATCACGCGTAAGAAGGGGCGACGTCATCGGCTTTGCCTTCGCCCATACGGCTAACATGGATCAGCTTACCCCCGGACAGCTCTCCACTGGCGGGACTGTGGCAAAGATCATTAAGATTGAGGAATTCGGTGAAGGGGGAAAACAGATAACGGTTCAAGGGTTGAAAAGAATCCGTGTGAAGGAATTCGCCCAGACCGAACCTTACCTGGTGGCGAAAGTCGAATATCTGGAGGAGATAAGAGGGGATCCGGAAGGGGAGAGGCGAGAAACAGACAGAATTATGGAGCTGGTTAAGCGCCTGGTGGAACTCGAACCGGCTTATCCCGCCGAGCTTTATCATATCTGCAGCATGAATGCCGATACCCCCGGAAAACTTGCGGACATCACCGCTTCGGCATTTCACTTCGATCTTTCAGCCAAACAGGCGATTCTGGAGGAGTTGGACGTCAGGAGCAGGCTGGTGAGATTAGTCGAGCTGCTGGAGATGGAGATCGGAAAAGCTGAGCTCTCAAAGAACATCACCTTCGACGCGCGGCGGGATCTGGAGAAGAAAATAAAAGAACGGGTGCTGCGGGAAGAGATGAAGACCATAAAGGAGGAACTGGGGGATGCGGGGCTTCACGAAAAGGAAGTTGCAGAGTTGAGAAACAAAATCAAAGAATCGTCTCTTCCTCCTTACGCCGAAAAGCAGGCACTGCTGGAGGTGGAGAGATTGAGGCTGATATCCATCGCCTCGGCTGAGTATGGCATGGTCAGGACCCACATAGATTGGCTGGTCTCCATCCCCTGGAAAAAGGAAAGTTGCAGGGAGGTGGATATCGAGAACCTGGAGGCGACCCTGACCCGGGAGCATTTCGGCCAGAAGAAGGTGAAGGAGAACATCCTTCAGCTTTTCAGCATTCGCAAACTCAGAAGGGATCTGAAGGGCATAGTCCTCTGCTTTGTGGGGCCGGCCGGAACAGGGAAGACCTCCTTGGCTCAAGCCATCGCAAAGGGGCTGGGAAGGAAATTCGTCAGAGTAAACGTAGCCGGAGTAAGAGACGAAGCTGAGATCAAGGGAAAGCGCTCAACTTATGCCGAGGCCTTCCCGGGGAAAATTCTCAATGCCATAAAGGAATCCGGGTGTGCCAATCCCTTGATGATGATTGAGCAGGTGGGTAAGATAGGAACCGAAAACCTCGAGGGTGACCCGGCAGCCGCCTTAGCGGAGGCCTTGGATCCGGAGAAAAACTCCAACTTCACCGACAGCTATCTGGGAGTTCCTTTCGATCTCTCGGAGGTCATCTTCGTGACAGAGGCCTCAGTTCCCGAAGAGGTCCCGGGCAGCCTTCTGGACTTAACGGAGATAATTGAATTCTCCGGATTCATCGAGGAGGAGAAACTGGAGATTGCCAAGAAGTTTATCCTGCCCATGTTGCTTGAGAAACACGGTCTCTCCGAGCGAGACATGCAGTTCACCGATGGCGCCTTAAGAAAGGTAATCCGGCAATACACCGTGGAAGCGGGAATAAGGAGCTTGCAGAGGGAGATGGAGGGCATCTGTCGCAAGTGTGCCCGGGCTAAAGCCTCTCAGAGCTTCACCCCCTGTCGGGTGACCAAGGACAACTTGGAGGAATACCTGGGCCTGCCCATATACATCCCGGACAAGGTCCCCAAACATGAGGAGATCGGCGTGGCCATCGGGCTTGCCTGGACAGAGGCCGGTGGAGACCTGATGTTGATTGAGGCACTGAAGATGAAGGGAAGCGGGCAGGTGATATTCACCGGACAGTTGGGTGAGGTGATGAAGGAATCGATCCAGGCCGCCCACAGCTACGTTCGCTCCAAGGCGGAGATGCTGGGAATAAATTATGATGATTTCACCAACTACGATATTCACATTCATTTCCCCTCCGGCTCCATCCCCAAAGACGGGCCGTCAGCAGGCATCACCGTCTCCCTGGCGATAGCTTCGGTGATGAGCGACAAGCCGATAAGGAATGACATAGCCATGTCCGGCGAGGTCTCCCTAAGGGGAAAAGTGCTTCCGGTGGCCGGGGTTAGGGAGAAGATCTCAGCCGCACACCGGGTGGGGATCCGCCACGTGATGCTGCCCAAGGGGAACGAGAAGAATCTCCTGGATCTGCCGGAAAAGATCAAAAAGGAGACAGATTTCATCTTCGTGGAGAGAATCGAGGAGGTCTTCAAGCATGCGCTGAGGGAACCGGATGAATCTCAGAAGGGCATTGAGAAAATCCTGAGAAGAGAGTTGGGGAAGATGGCTAAAATGGAAAGACGGAAGGTGAGCAAGAGCAAAAAGCCCCGCAGGAAGGTGGCCAAGAAGCGGTAGAATATGTGGCAGAGACGGTAATCTTTGCCCCGACGAGAAGTCGATTCCCCAGGTTTAGAGTCAGAAGCCCGTTCATCCTTCCGGGTGGAGTACCAGAGGATGCGAACTGACCGCAACCTCGTCAGCTCCGAGAATCTCTCAGGCCAGAATTCAAGAACCAGGCATAGATGGCGATAACCTTAATAGAGCTTCGGCGTTTCAGACCGATCAGCGAGGAGCAGAATGGAGCGGGAAAGGTGTGCAAAGTCCGGCTCGGAGAATAGACCCAGAAGCAGATTGAGGCAAAGGTAAAGCAAAGGCAGGTTTCGTGTCTGAGAGGATATTGGTGGTCGACGATGAGCTTTTTGTACGGGAGTTGCTTCTGGAGTTTCTGAGCTCCGAGGGCTACGAGGTCTCACTGGCGGACTCCGGTGAGAAGGCGGTCAAATTGATGCAGAGCGAGCCAGCCGACGTGGTCCTGGTCGATTTGAAGATGCCAGGAATCGACGGCATAGAGACCCTGAGGCAGATTAAAAAGACAGCCCCCGATGCTTTGGCCATCGTCATGACCGGATACCCGACCATCGACAGCTCCATTGAGGCTCTGCGCTGTGGGGCTTACGACTACGTTGTGAAGCCCTTTAAATTGAATGATCTGAAGTCCTCCATCGAGAGGGCGCTCGAGGAGCATAAGCTGAAAGATCAGACAACCCGACTCAAGGAGCGTATTGCGCACCTGGAGACAGAATTAGACAAGTTCTCCACTTCCCGAAACAAAGCTTGAGATTCCTTCCGTATGTAGTGTCCAGCCCATACTCTCAGACGGTATCCTTAAATAGAGAAACGTCCGGATCGAGATTTGGAGAAGTCGCATTCACCATGAACTTTAAAAAACGAAAAGCCCTCTTTTTCTTGTGTCCCGTTGATCCCGGAGATGAGCAGCCCGTTTGATTTTTGCTGTCGTGCGGGAAGCTCAAAGCGTGTCGGGCAAGCGGGCTAGAAAGCGACGATAGTCATGAGTCTGCCAGAACAGTACAGACAGCTCTTGAGCCAATACGAAGAGTTGGTGAGTCTGTCCCGGACGATATTGGGGGAACTGAAGAAGGCGGGAAGTGAAAGCAAGCTCAGCTTGCTTTTAGAAAAGAAAAAGTCATTGGGTCAAAACATCGCTCGATTGACCCAGCAGATAGTTTCGAGCCGGATTGGGGGCGACTCCAACTCCAATCTCACAGCGCTGGCGGAGGTGAAGGTTCTTCTCCAGCAGGTCGCCGAAAAGGCACAGCTTCTTCAACAAGTCGAGGAGAAGATACAGGATTTCCTTCGGAGGAGAGACTAAGCGCGAAAGCGGCATGTTAGACGGTAGCCTCAGAGGCATTGGCACTCCGCCTATCCCGGGCCGCATAATACCCGATGTGAATCCGCGCGTAGGATTCGATTCTGACAAAGCGAAAACCCGGCACCATCATCCGATTCCAATCTCAGGTTCTGCCATGTGATGGATATGCCCCACTTTGGCCCAATGGCTGTTTTCCCGATAAAAAAGTCTTGCCATAGCTTGTCACTTGAATTAAATTAAATCCTGATTGGAGGATTGAACGGAGTCTGCATCTGAACAGGCAGGTAACCATCTGCCTCATTACATCAGGGACCAAATGAAAGAAAAACGGCGTCTCAAGGTTTCGGACGATGAGTCCAAGAGGACTGCTTCTCGGTTTGCCTCGGACGACAAAACCGGTCTTGTCCTCCATGCAGATTACAGGCAGTTAAAGGCTAAATTCGAGGATCTAAATCGGCAACTGAAGCAGACCGAGGAAGAGATGCTGCGGATGAAAACGCTGGCCTCTTTGGGGGAGATGGCGGCCGTGGTAGTCCACGAGTTGAAAAACCCTCTGGGGGGCATAAGAGGTTTTGCTGAGCTTCTGGACAGAGACTTAGAGGAGGGCGACCCCCGGAAGAGGTCAGTGGGAAAAATTATGCAAGGGGTCGAGACCATGGACAGAATCGTCAAAAGCCTTCTTGACTACAGCAAACCGGTTAAACTGAGTCAGCGCAAAGTGGAGATGGCAGGAATGATTGACGAGGCCATCAGCTTCTTTGAGATGGACGACTCGCAGAAGAACGCAGACGTCCGCATCACCAAGAATTATCAACTGGATGACGTCTGGTGTCAATTGGATGCGGAGCAGTTTCGGCAGATCCTTCTGAACCTCCTCCACAATGCCACGCAGGCCATGACGGAGGGGGGCGAAATAAGCGTCGACCTGAGTCCGGATAAAGAGAGAACGGATATTGATCCCGGGAAGACGGACCAGACCATTCTCCTGAAGATCTCAGATACCGGAACGGGAATGAGCAAGGCCACGCTGGAGAAGCTTTTCACTCCGTTCTTCACCACCAAGCAGGGGGGCACCGGTCTGGGGCTGTCCACAGTGAAGAAAATCGTGGAAGCACACAAAGGAGAGATTCAGATCCAAAGTGAGCTGGGAAAAGGAACGACCGTGACACTGAAATTACCCAGGGCTCTGTAGAAGAATGGCGGCCAATTTTAAGCGTGTGGCCTCGGCCCGCGGGAAATGACCGGGCTGAAGACACCCGGTTCGGCAGAAAAAGAGAAGATGGGGAGTGAGCAGGTGACAGAAAAGAGGATTCTGGCAGTGGACGATGATCCCCTGTTAAGAGACTTCTTAAGCGAAGCTCTGAATCGCTCGGGTTGTCGAGTGGATTCGGTTTCTACCGGAGAAGAGGCTTTAGAGAAGATAAAAGAGAAAGACTACGACATAATTTTCACCGACGTCCGGCTGCCCAATATGGATGGTGTGGAAGTTCTCAGGAAGGCCAAGGACTTTCTCCCGGATGCCGAGGTGGTCATGATAACCGCGTACGGGACCGTACAGAACGCGGTGGAGGCCATGAAGCTGGGAGCCTTCGACTACTTGCTGAAGCCACTTTCAGTGGATGAGATCGACTTAGTCTTAGAGAGGGCACTCGACCATAAACGCCTGGTGTTGGAGAATAAACTCCTCAGGTCGGAGGTAAAAGAGAAGTACGGTTTTGAGAACATCGTAGGCAGAACCCCCCAGATGGATAAGATATTCGAACTGGTGCGGACGATCGCGGATACCAAGGCAACGGTTTTGATCACCGGAGAGTCCGGGACGGGGAAGGAGTTGATCGCCAAGGCCATACATTACAACAGTCGCCGACGGGAAGGCCCCTTTATCCGGATCAACTGCGCCGCGCTTCCCGATGGTCTGGTGGAAAGCGAGCTCTTCGGCCACGAAAAGGGTTCTTTCACCGGAGCCATTCGGCAATCCCGGGGAAGATTTGAACTGGCGGACTGCGGCACGTTACTTTTGGATGAGATAAGCGAGATATCCCTCCATTTGCAGGGGAAGCTGCTGAGAGTTCTCCAGGAGCGCGAATTCGAAAGGGTGGGATCGGGAATCCCCATCCAGGTGGACGTGCGGATTATCGCCACGTCAAACCGAAACCTAAAGAAGCTGATAGAAGAAGAGAAATTCAGAGAGGACCTCTTCTACAGGCTTAATGTGGTTCCCATTCACATTCCTCCCTTAAGAGAGAGGAAGGAGGACATCCCGGCGCTGTCCCAGCATTTCTTGGAGAAGTACAATCTGGAAAATAACAGAGAGATAGCGGGAATCTCGCCAAAGGTAAATGAGCTGTTTTTGGAATACCCCTGGCAAGGTAACGTAAGAGAGCTGGAGAATTACATAGAGAGGGCAGTGGTTACCGCCAAAGGGAGCATTCTGACTCCCCGTGATTTTCACAAAGAACTGACCTTTGGCCGAATGAGAATGTCCTCCGGGGAGATTGAAGTGGGCTCCACTGTTTACGAAGCTGAAAGGAAACTGATACTGAAGACGCTAGAAGCACAGGTAGGAAACCGGACCAAAACCGCCGAGATTCTGGGAATCTCAACTCGCACCCTGCGTAATAAATTGCGCGAATATGGTCTGAAGGATGCCGGTGGTGACCAGAAGTGAGTAAAATATGGCGAACCCAGGCGTCTCAGCTCTCCTTCGTGATATGCGATGAGAACCAAGAGCATACATGAGTTGGTGCCGGATCTTCCGAAAGAGGAAAGGAGACTGACGGACTTCAGAGAAATTCCCTGCAAAGACATGGACTCAGACTGCTTTGCGTTGGACGGTCGGGCTCCCTTCGGAAGCTACAGAAGATGCTATGAGTATGCGCCGGAACTTGGCCGGTGCATATTCTATGAGTGGGAAAGAAGCGAGTTGCCCTGAAGTGAATGAGACGTGCTGCCAGGCTCCGAGTTCCGGGTCGGGCCGCTAGAGAGACACAAGAACCCCAGGTCTTGAACGTCGTTGGTGGAGACCTGAAGGTTTCCAGAGCGTTCTGAGGTATGGAGCCAGAACCTAACTTAAGTTAGGTTCTGGCTTTTTTATCGCATCAATCGCAGGCGGCCGCCCGTCGCCCGATCCTGGCCGAATCTGCAAAAGTTTGCAAGTTTTGATTAACTCGCTTTCCATCCTGCCGATCATAAGAAAGATGGAGAAGACGCAAGTTGAACCACAGCTTGCTCGTTTTCGCGGGTTGTCTCAAAGCTTTCTTCTCTACTCGCACGGGAAAACGAAAGAGGGATGGAGCAAATCACCACACAGATGCCGCCCGTGGGCCTGAACACCAGTCGGATGCCTTCCGGGAGGACGTGATGAGGATGAGTGGAAATAGATGTGCCCTGGAACTCAAGCAGGAAGGATAGCAGTAGAAACGTGAGCGAAAAACGAGTTGAGCCAAATGCGGCATGGGAGAAGCTCGTCTCTGAGGGCCGGAGTTCATCCGGTCATCCGGACCCGACCGAGATCCAAACGGAGAGAAGGATCTTGGAGTCGGTCGGCCTTTTTAAGAGCGCGGTCGAGGACAAGATCAGCCGGCTGGGCCAGGCCAACAAGCGGCTCAAGCAGAAGATATTCGATCTTTACACCATCTTCGAACTCTCCCGAAAGCTCAACTCGGTTCTTGACTTGGAGGAGCTGCTGAGCGAGATGCTCTCCACCCTAGTGGATCAGTTAGGCGTAAGCAACATAGCCATATTCTTGCGCCGTGATCCAAAACACGATAAGCTCTCATTCCTCAAGCTCAAAGAGACTTCCCACAAATCGTCGGCGAAGACAGAGCACTGGGAGATCAGCACCAAAGGGGAGCTGTACCGGTTGTTCCTGTCGGAAAAGGAGTCCCTATTCTTAGAGGAGATCCGAGCCTTCATCAACGACGACAATCCCGAGATGAAGATCCTAAAGGAGTTGGATTGCAAGCTGTGCGTCCCCTTGATAAGCAGGGATGAACTGGTCGGAATTTTGAGTCTGGGTTCCAGGAAAACAAACCTGCGGTTTTCGGACAGTGACCTTGAGTTCATCTTTGTGCTGGCGGATCATCTTACCGTAGCTCTGGAGAATGCCATCCTTTACGAAAATCAAAAGAACATAAATGCAGAACTGCGGAGAACGCAAAGACAGCTTATTCAGTCCGAAAAACTGGCCGCCTTAGGGCAACTCTCCGCTTCACTGGCGCACGAGGTCAACAATCCTTTGGGAATTATCAAGAACTATCTTCAGATCCTTTCGGAGAGCATGGACAGCAACGACCCGGAGCAGCGCAGTATTAGAACGATCAAAGAAGAGGTGAATCGCATCGCTCGCATCGTCCGAAGCCTTTTGGATTTCTCCCGTCCGGAGAAGGAGGAGATGACGCTACTGGATATCTCCTCCGTTCTGAGGCAGACCGTCTCTCTAATAGATAAGGAGTTCTTAAGAAAGAAGATCAAAATCGAGCAAGACATATCTGCAGACCTGTCACCGGTGATGGGAGACCAGGACCAGCTCAAGCAGGTATTCTTGAACCTTCTGGTCAACTCCCGAGACTTCATGCCTGAAGGGGGAGAAATAAAGATGAGTGCGCGCAATGCCGACTCGGACGTAACGGTCGAATTCTCGGACACCGGTCCCGGCATTCCGGAAGACAACCTATCAAGGATCTTTGAGCCGTTCTTTACCACCAAGGAGGAAGGGAAGGGCACCGGTTTGGGTCTGTGGATATGTTACGGAATAGTACAGAGACACGGCGGAACCATTCAGGCGAAAAGAAGGAAAAAGGGAACGAGTTTTCTTGTCTCTCTGCCCAAGGCGTCAGATTAAGTGGGATTCTCTTACCCAAAAGAAAGGATATTCATGCCGCAAGACTCTGCTAAAATATTGGTGGTCGACGACGAAAAGGGGATGTGTGAAAGCCTGCGGACTCTGCTATCCAAGGCAGGGTACAAGGTCACGTCAGAGGACAAGGGAGAGGAGGCGCTCAAGAAGATACAGAAGAACGACTTCGACTTAGTGATCACCGACATAAAGATGCCCCGGGTGAGCGGGATGGACATCCTCGAAGCAGCGCGCGATAAAGATGAAGACGCTCCGGTTATCCTGATGACCGCATACGCATCGCTGGAAACGGCCATAACCGCCATCAGCCAGGGAGCTTATGATTATCTGATGAAACCGATAGAGTTCTCCGATCTTAAGCTCACCATACGGAGAGCTCTGGAGAAGCGCAAGGCGGACAGGGAGAAAGCCAGGCTCTTGACGGAACTGCAAGGGAAGAACGCGGAGCTGAAGAAAAAGGTGGCAGAGCTCAATGCGTTGTACAAGGCGGGCATGTCCTTGAGCACCACCCAGAGCCTCAGGCTTCTTCTCGGCAAGATCATCTCCCTGGCCACCGGGGTGATCGAGGCAGAATCCGGGTCGATTATGCTCATCCAGAGGTCAGAGAACATCCTGACCATAGAAGCCGCTATCGGTTTGAGCCCGGATATTGTAAAAGGCACCAGACTCGAGATGGGCTCGAGCATCGCGGGTCACGTGGCCCAAAAGGGAACTCCTTTGATAGTGGAAGACCTGAAGAAAGATTCTCGGTTCCGCCACCTGAGCAGAAAACATTATGCCACCAGATCGCTTTTATGTGTTCCTTTAAAGGTCAAAGATAGGGTCTTGGGGTTAATTAACTTAAGCGACAAGACGACGGGCCGTGCTTTCACTGAGAATGACCTCCGGCTCTTGACCACCTTCGCCTCCCAGGCTGCCGTCGCCATAGACGATGCCGAGCACTTCAATCAGAACTTGGAGAAGCTCAAGGAGCTTTCGGTGCTGTATGAGATAGCCACCCACCTCTCCTCCGTGGAGGACTTCAGGGCGATTTGCGGCTTCGTCTTTGACAGGATCAAGAGTGTCGTGCCGATTGAATTCGCCCTCTGGTTTGAATGGAGCGAAACCGCAAAGGAGCTGGTTCTGCACCTGCTGCACGGTTGCAGGAACCTTCGCTGGAATCTGGCCATCTCTTTGCATCCGGATGAGATCTCCGACGCCAGGAGACTAAACGAAAAGGTAAAAGAGAACTTAAAAGGAGACTTTGATCTCTCCCCCCATCTGGACACCCTGATTTCGTTCCCCATTATCGCCGAGGGAACCATTCACGGAGTGCTTTCACTGGGAAACCGCAAGAGGCAGATATTATCTGATGAGCAGGAGCGTCTGATTTCCATAATCGTCTCACAGTTCGCATCAGTCTATGAGAAGAGAAAGTCCATGCTAAACGCCTCCAGGCTGATGACTATGGGGAACTTAGTATCGGAGATAACCCACGATTTGAAAAGACCTCTCACAAATATCAGGGGGACCTTGCAGCTTCTGCAGGAAAAATGCGGAGCCACCGCCGACAAGGAGAGCTACTTCAACTTAGTCGAAGAGGAGATCTTCCGGCTGGATGGTCTGGTTAAAGAGATGGTGAGTTTTTCCAATCCATACAAGTACGAGATGGCGAAAAGGGATATCGTTTCGGTCTTGGACCGGGCGCTGAAACTGGTGGAACGGGACTTAACCAGCAGGAACATAGTACTAAAGAAGAAGTTCCGGCAGGGGTACACGGTGCTGGTGGATAAGAATCAGATGATGGAGATTTTCTTAAACCTAATTCTTAATGCCATTGACGCTATGCCACAAGGCGGAGAATTGAGGGTAGGCAACAATACCCACAAGAACTCCAAAAGCGGAATTGAGTTCATCCGGGTTGAGATCACGGACACCGGATGCGGAATCCCTCCCGATAAATTGCCCCGGATCTTTGACCGATATTTCACCACTAAGACGGAAGGAACCGGTTTGGGACTGGCAGTGGTGGATCGCATAGTGAAGGCGCACGGAGGCTTTGTTTGTGTGAAGAGTGAGGTAGGGAAAGGCACTACTTTCTTAGTCGACCTGCCAGCCGTCTGATCATTTAACGTCGTAGACCGCAGAGCCTGGTCTGACAATCAGGTGGTCGCAGAAGAGAATAGGATGAAGTCTTGAATTTCTGTATAAACGTTGATTCCTGCCGATAATACAAGAGGCAGTTCAAGAAAAAACCGACTTGGACCTGAGGAATCTTGCCGATCGAGAGGAAGCATGGAAAAGGAAAAGGTAAGAATACTGATCATCGATGACGATCCCAAAGTCTCCTGGATTTTAAGCGAGGGGCTGGGTGAGGATTACGATATTCTCTCTGCCAAGGATGGGCTGGAAGGAATACGAATGGTTTCCAAAGCCAATCCTAATCTGGTTCTTCTGGACATCAAGATGCCGGGCATGGAGGGGTTGGAGGTCTTGGAGAGAATCAAATCCATGGATAAGCCCACCGAGGTGATCATGCTCTCCGGACACGGGGAGACCAAGAACGTGGTGGAGTCGATAAAGAAAGGTGCGTCTGAGTTTATCAGCAAGCCTTTTGACGTCAAAGAGGTGGAGATTCACATTCAGAGCGTTCTGGAGAAAAACCGTCTGAGACAGGAACTGGATCATCTAAAATCAGAGTTGAAGGCGAAATCCCAATACGACCAGTTGATCGGAGATGGTCCGGGTATGCTCCAGATCAAGGCGGTGATCGAACAGGTGGCGGACAGTGAACTGACCGTTCTGATTCGGGGCGACTCGGGCACCGGCAAAGAGATCGTGGCCAGAATGCTGCATAACCTCTCCAGCCGCAAAAGCGGGCCGTTCGTCAAGGTAAACTGCGCCGCCATTCCCCGGGAACTGCTGGAGGCGGAGCTTTTCGGCCACGAAAAGGGAGCCTTCACCGGGGCGCACAAGACCAAACAGGGAAGATTCGAGTTGGCCGACAAGGGGACCATCTTCTTGGATGAGATAGGCGATATGCCCATGGAACTCCAGTCCAAGCTGCTGCAGGTCTTGGAGCAGTACGAGTTCATGCGGGTGGGAGGCGTCAAAACCATCAAGGTGGACACCAGAATCGTCTGTGCCACCAATCGGGACCTGGAAAGAGCCTTGAAAGAGGGTACCATAAGGGAAGACCTGTTCTATCGGTTGAATGAAGTCAGCGTTAACTTGCCTCTTCTGAGAGAAAGGAAAGAAGACATTCCCCTGTTGATCGAGCATTTCCTCCAGAAGTACTACCCCATATATAACAAAGAGTACCGTCCGCTTTCGCCGGCAGCGCAGGAGCTTTTGCAGAACTTTGACTGGCCCGGAAACGTGAGGCAGCTTGAAAACATCATCAAGCAGATCGTGGTCCGGGAGGACGAGAATGTCGTTCTGGACACAATCAAAGGTCAGGGAAGTGAATTAACCCCATCCTCCGCACTGACCAACCTCCAGTCGGGTCAGGAGACATTTTCCCTCAAGAAAAGGGTGGGCGCGGCAATAGCGGCAGAAGAGAAAACCCTAATCGGCGGCGCCCTGACCCAGACCAACTGGAACCGAAGAAAGGCCGCCCAGCTTTTAGACATTAGCTACCGCTCGCTCCTCTACAAGATAAAAGAATACCAGATCGGGCAGTAGCGCCTGCTTTTCTTGCCCTGCTAGAACCCTCCCCCTTTGACCGGTGGTTCTGGTGCATCTGGTGCTTATTTTTATTTTTTTCTCACTTTTCCTCCAGTTAGTTCTCCTGCAACGAATTGTGGATATTTATATATGTATCCTGAGGATGCTTCGAAACTCAGCATAAATGGTTCGAGACTCACCACAAGTGCTTCGGAGCTCAGCATAAATGGTTCGGAAACTCACCACAAGTGCTTCGGAACTCAGCATAAATGGTTCGTGACTCACCACAAGTGCTTCGAAACTCAGCACAAGTGGTTCGGAAGCTCACCATAAAAGGAGCTTTTCGTCCCAGATGATGGCGGAGCACCCGTTGGGTGTTTTCGCCTTTCTAAAGCCCATCGAGGATCAGGAGCCTGTGGCTCTTGACCTACCGGCTGGACTTGGGGGACATGGGGGACGTGGGGGACGTGCGGACGGCTATTTTTCATTTTTTTCATCGCCAGAAAAGGTATTTTGGCTGTTGTTGCGGGGTACCCTTACCCCGCAACTGGTTCGGGGTGGGGGCACCCCGAACCAACGGTCGGTATCGAATGGATGGTTCATATCGAATCTCTTTTCCGCATATTTAGGAGAGCGTTCAATTGTCTGCGAGACGCGCCGGAAACAAGATGTGCTCTCTATACATACTCGAGCTATCCCTTTCACCACAGAAGTTAAGGTATATTTGCTCTTTTTGGAAAGAGAGGATAGGGGGTAGGTGTTGAAGTGGCGGGCCAAGCGGTGAACGGCTCGCCCGCCTCAGGCAGCGCGCACCCGACCAGGAACCCTAATTGCTCGACCCAACTGTCTCGCAGCAGAGCTGTGAGCCACCCGCGATTGAGGTGACGGTGCACCAGCGGGCATCGAAAGTCTCAACCCGGTGGTTTGTCGTCCGTTACTTTTGCCCAAGAAGGCTTGTTTTTTTTCTCTGGCCGCTCTGATCTCCACTTCCTGCGAGTGGAATCGATGATCTCAGCTCGGATTTTTCTCCAGTCCTTTGCGTATTTTTCGAGTTGAGTCTGATCCACGGGAAACGTAAGGGGTGGATCTCCTTCGGACAGTTTCTTGCCCGCGACACTGTCAGCCAAAACGAGATAGTCGACCCCATATCCCCTTGGAACCCGCAACGAGGCATGGCTGAGATAAATGGGTCGCCTTCCCACGTTGGCGACTGTGATGACGCCCCACTTCTTCCCTGGGTCATACACCCGATTGTCGGCCATAGTCATATCCCAGAGCACGTTGATCGTGACCTTCGCGCGGTCGCGGCGGTGGTTTATGATACCAAGGGTGAATCCCGCAGTTGCAAGGAGGATGCCCAGGATCGTCGCTATATCATTTAACGTCAGATTCATCTCTTTTTCTTAGCTTGTTGGTCAGCAGCCCTGTGCTCCTGAGCTACAAGCCGACGCATAGTTCTGTCTCACAGCAGAGCTGTGAGCCACCCGCGTTCGATCGGGACGATCAACTCAAGGTTTCTTGGTGCGGTAAAAGGCTCTATTTTCTTCTTTGTTGTATTCGACGAGGCCCTCGTCTTCCAGCATCCTTGCAAGGATTGCAAAAAGCCAGCCCTTTTCACCGTACTTTACATTGTCTTTGGGCACTGCAACAAAATTTAGTTCGAGGGTGTTTAGGATGTCAGCTGCGGGGACCCATCCATCTTCATACGAGGGCTCAGACTCCCTGATGAACTCGAAGAGTTCAAATGCAATAACCTTCAGGAGCCCGTGAATTGCATCTTTCCGATTCATTTTCTATCTCCGCTTGAGTTCCACGGTGACGCGGAACGATTAGGGTAAGTGGCGCAACGTGAGGAGGGTCCACTTGACCCGTGTGTTATACCTTTCTTCTTTCGATTATGGGAGTGTTGCTAATTTTTCATATCCTAAAAGTGTTAATGGACTGAATGATTCGCCCTGCCATCGCGGCAAGCTCCTTTTATTTTCTTTATAACTCTGCAGTAATTCATCCAGGCCAGAAGGCTTGTCTATTGCTAACATCACCTTAACTCGATCAAAGTAGTTTTTCGAAATTGAACGCGCAAATATTTCAAAAGGACTATGATAATGGTCTAGCCAAAGTAAAGTTTCTGGCCACCACTTACTTAAGTCATCTTCAGCTTCAATTTCAGCACGCATAAAAATAACAAAATCCGCTTGCATTAAATGTCGGAATTCTGTACCGACTCCTGAGCATCTTTGTTTTAAAAGATCTGCTCTTAAAGATAGACGGCGCAACTTCAGCCTCTTGTTTCGATATTCCAAGGATTTCATATACCGTCTAAATACACCAAACCCAACCATTACATCACGCCCGTAGTCGGAATTACCTGGCAAATAGTATTTTTGTTCTAACAAAGAGTTAGCATGATGAAAGTTCTCAAACTTGATAAAGATACCCATCGCATATAGAAACAACTCATGTACAATGAATTTGAAATTATCAAAATCCCAATCGCGATAACTTGTTTGATGCTCGGGCTTGTTCATATATGAAATTATACTTTCGAAAAACTTATGTATCTTGTTCGCATTTTCTTGAGAAGGGGAATACTGATTAATTGAAATGAATAGTTGAATTAGTTCATTTCTATACGGAATGAAATTTTCTATATTAGTTATTACAGAATCATCAAACTCGCCATCAGGATTTTCAATTCTGAATTTTTCAAGATTTTCCGAGAAAGTACCTAGATACTCGTCTATTGAACCAGAGGCAGAAGCTTTGTTCTTCTTTATAGCGTCTATTGCCCTCTTAAAACTAGCTGTGGTGCCTAGTGCTATAGCTTCCTCGCCTTCGAGAAATGATGGGGTTTTACCAATTTTCGGTTTTACGTAAAGTGGTTTATCAAATATCCACCTAAGTAGTTGTTCAAAGTTTTCGCCATAGTTATCTGGTTCACTTAAATCGATGTATATGCGGGATTTATAGTAAGTGGGAAGGTATGGTTTTCCATTCTCGTCTTTTTGAGATACAACTGCGACAAATTTATCCTGTTCTTGGTCGTCATAAATTTCTTTAGATATAATTTGGGTTTCAGTACCAACCCCACCCGCTCTTCCATCCGCTTTTTCTGCATATGTTTCGTCTGTGATTATTGCGACTTTTTTAATATCTGAGTCAGTTACCATTTTCTCCATAAATGCAACTGCATCATGCCCCTCTTTTAAGTCCCATTTATCAAAAATAACATCGACGCCAGACTCCCTAAGTTCGGTTGCCAAATCAACGACCCATTGTTCATGCGTAGAATCAGACCAGCTGTAAGATATAAATAGTTTTGGTGGCGACATTTTTTATATGCTTCTTTCTTGGGTATAACTGTGTTTATATTGATCCGTATAACACTCCAAACATGGCTTTGAG
>JBAUFO010000034.1:0-1692 GCA_049679185.1 Candidatus Zixiibacteriota bacterium | reverse complement strand
AAGTGCACACCTTTTAAATCGGAATTTTTGATCCTTTGGACATCGATCAATTTACCTTCACACCAGAATCTGATTTCAGAGATTTCTTTGTTGAGGGGGTGAATACGGAGGTTGCCCCGTTTTCTTGGAGTAGCGTGGTTCACCTTAAGTTGCAGGTTGTTAATTGAGATTCTTCTATAGGGATCGATGATTCTATTCATACGAAAGCAGAAGATATCTTTGGCCGATTGGAAAGGCGCTCTGATAGTGAATTCTCTAAAGAGAGACTGTTTCTCTTTTAAAGCTCTTTGGAATCGGAGATACGGGATCTCCTGAGTGGTGGAGTGAACCTGGTGGTGGTTATATCTACGGAGTTCCTGGTTCAGGATCCTTTGAGCCTGTTGGATATCGGTGACATCCTCCCGGACGCAGGTTCTGACCAGTCTATCTTGGAGCCAGCCATAGGGTCGTTCAATCTTGCCTCTGGCTTGGGGCGAAAGGGAGTGAATGACCTTGACATTGCAGTCCTCGAGAACTTGTTTCCACTGAGGAGTGGCCTCATCGGTTAGAAGATGATGTTTTCTCCAGATCGAATCCCTTCCTTGGACAAACCGGAAGATGGAATGGGAATCGACGTAATAGGCGTAAGGGAGTCCATATCGAAGGATGACGGTTTGGAGGGCAAGGATATGGGTCCAACTGGTTTCCTTGTTGACCAGAACGGCGTAAAGCAGGAGCCGGCTATAATCATCCAGGGAGGTGATGAGATACCATTTCTCTTGGGCTGCGGGTGCCCAAAGATGATGAGAGGCGTCATGTTGAATCAGCTCTCCGACATAACGGGTGAGCACTTCTCGGTCATGGAGGGTCCTTTTGGGTTTCTTCAGATAGAAGCCGTGCTTTTTGGCTCGATCAATGATGGTAGGTAAAGAGACCTTCTGATGATATTTCATCTTCAAACGATCTCTGATATAGCTGTAATTGTAGGATCTTAGAGGGGTATCTTCGTCCTGGATGATTTGCTTGTCCACCGAGAGTTTTTTGAGAAGATTCTGTTCAATGGCTGCAGAGAGGCGGGGAGGAGTGGATCTTTGGTATTGGATGGTGAAGCCTTCGGGATTATCTCGGTACTGTTTCAGGAGCATAAAAAACCGCCTTTTCTTGATCCCCAGGATCTCCTGGACATACTCTCGTTCGATTTCATTCTTTGAATAACGTTCAAGAAGCTGTTTGACTTGGTGTGAAGTAAATCGTTTGTGTATATGGGACATAGCCTAAAACCTCCTTTAGGGTTTCGGACTATATCCCCCAGATCAAAGAAAGACAAAACAAGTCATCCACAGAGCACTGCAACAGCCTTCGAGATTTTGCCCTTCGGGCCGCCCCGGTACACCCATTGGGGTTGGGCTAAAATTTCTCTGTCTCTACCCCTCTATGGATAACTCAAAAGATCCAAAATCAGGTGTGCACTTTTGAAGTTTAAATCCATAAAAACCTGTGCACTTTTAATTCTTAAATGACAACAGAGGTTTTTTTTGTTGACAAACGTAGACATATATGCTACGAAGGCTCGTGTACTGTTACTGTGAGGGCGTCTGATTCCAGGCGACTATTCTGAGCCAAAATGCGGAAACGGTGAATTCATCTTCTCTTGATTTAACCAAATCGGTACGTAACTAATGCGGCTCTTTTAATTTCTCACCAATATTATTA
>JBAUFO010000033.1:0-2129 GCA_049679185.1 Candidatus Zixiibacteriota bacterium | reverse complement strand
GACATAGGGCCATCGTGAGCGCTTGAAGATAGAATAAAAAGTCAAAAGCAAGAAGAAAAACAGCGGCGTCTCGTTAAGTGGCTCCGTCATTAGCTGTACTGTCTAATTTCATTTTCGTTCTTTAACTCTTAGCGGAGCCAATAAGTTATGTCGCTTGTAATGGTGAAAACGAGCCAGCTCTCTCCGCCGGTTTTTGCGCTTTACAAAACGTACTGCCCACTCGGGATATCTGCGATCGCAGGCTCGGCGCAACAGTATGTACAGCAAAATACGAACCTGTGGCACCGTCAATGCCGGCGTATATTTTTTTTCCGCGAAGCGTCTCCAGAATCAAAAACCAAGTTGCAATGAGTGAGAGCGTTTGATGATGATACCAGCCTGCCCAAGTACGCACCTCGTAATCCGAAAGACCAGCTTCGCTCTTGGCCCGCTTGAGAGCATCTTCCACCCTATGCGCTGCCTTAATAACCCGCGCAAACTCTTCCAAAGAGGTATCAGGGTCTGCATTAGAAAGATAATAGTCATACTTGACTTTGCCGCTTTCATCTACAGAGCGTGTAACTATCAGAAGCTCCTCCGCAGGCTCATACCAACTTCGTTCGGTTCTGGCTACCACTCGCCTCTTGATTATCTCCAGAACAAGAGGCCCTTTCTCACCGTCCCGAACATGGACTTTCGCCCAGGCATCATCCGACAAGGAACCACGCCACCTGTCCACACGCTGAAAAGGTTGTTTGGGAGGTTGGCCCCGACCACTGTACGCTGGAGGCGCACTATCAAGGTCACGAATGCCGCTATTAGATGGAACCGCCAGAAGGTACCGTTCGTCCAAGGCCCTCAAATCCCTGCGAAAATGGCTCGAACGGCCCATTTCATCATCCCCGGCTATCCAGGCATGAGCAAGATATTTGCCATCGTTTCTCAGCATATCCAACGCCAATTCATGTCGGGTCTGATAGCGAATGTGTTTCGGTACACCGCACTTCTTACGACGTTTTCTATCTTTGGCCCACTGCTTCGGAAGATAAAGGCGTGTATCTACCAGGGCATGCTCCTTGCGGGAAGCATAGCACATATAGACACCCACTTGGCCGTTGTCAATCTTGCCGAGCCGACCAAGCCATTGCCGCTGTACACCCACCGAATCACTGCCGCACTTCTTGTGGCCGGAAGGGTCGAAGACAATCACTCCGTCATCTTCTCCAATTTGAGAACCTATCTGCTGTGCCAGTTCTTCAAGCAAGGGCCAGTGATCCCAAGGCACCGACCCGATGAAGCGCTGCAATCCCCTGCGATCCAGATCGTGGCGGTAGGCAATCGACTCGGTGTTCTTTCTTTTCAGGTCCGACAACAAGCCCGCAATATAGGTCTGGGCATGCTCTTTTTGCTCACGCCTTTTGAGGCCGTTTATGAAGGGTTGAGCAAATTGTTCCAGTCGCTTGAGAATACCGTTAAGAACCTGTGGCCTTATCTCGGCTTCCCGAAGAATTTTGTGCTTTCGTATCTCAAATCGTCGCTCCATGACTATTCCTTTCCATGGGGACCATTCCCCTGGAAAGATAATCGTATAAACGACTTACATTACTTTAATAATGTTAGACAGTACAGTTAGATACATGACCCATGGATTGAGGATCGCTACTATCGCCAGCCACACGGCGGACTTGCCCACGACCTCCCTTCCCACAAGCCAAAGTAGTATCAGGTTGAAAGGACGAAGGATGGCGTTAGGCAACCAGCCGGCCGTTAGCTGTGGGTTCTGTCCTGTCAGCAGACGACAAAGGCACGCCTGCAATATGCCGCCCAGCGGAGCAATCTTAAAACTTGTGGGAATCTTGAAAGACAGCAGTTCCCGGCCCACACGGGAGATCGCCACGAAATCCGGGTTGGGGACGATCAAATGGCCGAAATACAAAAAGGGAGGTATACACGCCGAAGGCAAAGAGGCTTGCCGTCACAAATATCTCGAAGGATCGTTCCCTCTTGGCTGCGTCCGGCAAGACCACCGTCTTGTCCGCACCGCCGTGCGTAGTCCTCGATGCTCGTTTACGACTTCCGCCCCTGGATTTTTCCCCTTTGCGGCTGCTCAACGCCTTTGCCTTCGCGAAAAATAGGCGTAAAGCTTTGCT
>JBAUFO010000032.1:0-5413 GCA_049679185.1 Candidatus Zixiibacteriota bacterium | reverse complement strand
TTGATTTCGATAAGAGGAGGCTATTGATGAGCTTTCGGGGAGACAGTGTGGAAAGGGCCGCAGATAGCCGGTGTTACAAACTTCTGGGCATAGGAAAGGAAAAAGAAGTCTGCCCAAACGATCTGATTCGCATAGGAGAAGGAGAAATTCCTCCGTCCGAGCCGCATCTGGATTGGTCGTCTGTCCAATTCTTTCTGCTTAACCAGCGGGGCCCAATCCTTGGGACAAGAGAGGTGGTGGGAGCGTTTGCGGTGGTTTGCCGAAACCTGCCTGACGAGGAAAGACAGCTTTATCAACAAACCCTGAACACCCTCGTCGGTGGCTCCGTTTTGTTCGGGGGGCCCTTTTCGGTTGGGCGAGCAGGCAGTTTTGGATTTTCCGTGGATGGCATGTCCGGAACCTTCAACCTGCATCGGAAGAGAATAGAGTCCTTGGATATCGGCGGCCCGCTGTCCCTGGGGGCATTCTGGTCTCCTCAGGGGAGATATTTTGCACTGTTGAAGACGGAACCGGGCGGCGCAAAAAAGCTAATAGTGTGGAGCACAATCGGGGATGGAGTGTGGGACAACGTTCTTGTCAGAGAATTCTCGCCGGAAGCAACTATCTCGAACGTAGAATGGTCACCGCACGACGAAACCAAGATTCATTATTCCTTGAAGGAAGGCGCTACCTCAAAGGATAGCTGCCTGATTGACCTGACTCAGACCGGGAAGAAGTAGGCGCGTCTATTTGCCGGTTTGGACAGGGAATGGCTGATGGAGGAAACATGCAAAAGCTAACCATTGACGGTTTGGAACTCAGAGAAAAGAGAGTTCTAGTCCGGGTTGACTTCAACGTGCCCCTGGACGAGAAAGGTGCAGTGACCGACGATAAGCGCATTGTCGCATCCCTCCCCACTATTCAAAAGATTCTGAAGGACGGCGGCAAGGCCATTCTCATGTCTCATCTGGGCAGACCCAAGGGAAAGAGAATACCTGAGATGAGCCTCCGTCCGGCTGCAGAACGACTGGAAGAATTGCTGGGTAAGCCGGTCAGATTCGTCGGCGATTGCATCGGTCCCGAGGTCGAGAAGGCGGTCTCCGAACTCAAAGCGGGAGAGTGTCTCCTTCTGGAGAATCTCCGGTATTATGCCGAAGAAACGGACAACGGCCCTGAGTTTGCCAAAAAGCTTGCCAGCCTGGGCGACGTTTACGTCAATGATGCCTTCGGCAGCGCTCACCGCGCCCATGCCTCTACTGAGGCAGTAACCAAGTACTTCCGGCAGTGCGCTGCCGGTTACCTCATGCAGAAGGAACTTAGATACCTCAGCATGGCGTTGATCAATCCCAAGAGGCCTTTTGTAGCGATCCTGGGCGGTGCAAAGATCTCCGGCAAAATAGATGTGATCTCAAGCTTGATGGACAAGGTGGATGCGCTGCTGATCGGCGGCGGGATGGCTTTTACCTTTCTCAAGGCTATGGGCAAAGAAACTGGGAAATCACTTGTGGAGCCGGATAAGATCGACCTGGCAAAAGATGTATTGAAGAAAGCTGAAGAAAAAAAGCTATATTTCAAGCTCCCCGAGGATTTCGTGGTAGCACAGGAAGCCAAGCAGGATGCGCCCTCCTGGGTGGTAGGCAAGGATTCGATCCCACCTGACTGTTTGGGTCTGGACATAGGTCCCAAGACTCTTTCGGAGTTTTCCAGAGAACTAAGAAAAGCAAAGACTGTCTTATCCAACGGACCTATGGGAGTTTTTGAGATAGATAAATTCGCTGCCGGCACCATGAAGATTGCCGAGGTTCTGGCAGAGATAACTCAGAAGGGGACGACTACCATTGTGGGAGGGGGAGACTCGGCTGCGGCAGTGGCTAAAGCCGGGCTGGAAGATAAGCTCTCTCACATCTCCACCGGGGGTGGAGCCTCGCTGGAGTTCCTGGAGGGAAAAACCCTGCCCGGTGTGGCAGCACTGACAGATAAACAACGGGGTCTATTGGCCGATTAAAGGATAGAGGAGATTATTTAGCGGCGGTCTGCGGACTTGTCCTGAGCGAAGCCGAAGGACCGCGGACAGGGGAGGACTTATGCGAATCCCGATCATTGCCGGTAACTGGAAGATGCACAAAACCGAGCAAGAAGCTGTCGACCTTGCATCCGACCTGAAAGAGAGACTCAAAGATGTAACCGGGGCAAAAGTTGTGATCTGCCCACCCTTCACCTCCCTGCCAGCAGTGAGGGGTGCCATCCAAGGCTCCAGCATCTCGCTGGGAGCCCAGAATATGCATTGGGAGGAAAAAGGGGCTTACACCGGTGAGGTTTCACCCACGATGCTCTTGACAGCGGGATGCAAATATGTTATTATAGGTCATTCGGAGAGGCGAAGCCTCTTTTCAGAGACCGATGACACCGTTAATCTGAAGACGAAGTCTTCTCTGAAATTCAACCTCTCCCCTATCATCTGTGTTGGAGAGAGGTTGGAGCAAAGAGAGGCAAACGAAACTGAAGAAGTTGTCGAACATCAGATGAAGGAAGCGTTCAAGGACCTCAATTCGGAGGATGCGGAGAAAACTGTAGTGGCATATGAGCCTGTCTGGGCAATCGGAACCGGAAGAACCGCAACTCCAGAGCAGGCAAACGAAGTTCATCTTTTTATAAGAGAGCTCCTTTCGTCCGAGTTTGGCAAACAATGCGCCGAGAAGATCAATATTCTATATGGAGGATCGGTCAAGGCGGAGAATTCCAGGGAACTCCTGGAAATGCCGGAGATCGATGGAGCTTTGGTAGGAGGCGCAAGCCTAAGCGCTGAGTCGTTTGAAAGGATTGTGAGAAGCTCAATTAAAGATTAAGATTCGTCGAGCACGTTTAGTGCGTGCACACTGCCGTCTCGTTTGAAATTTGAATTAATTATAGTCCTCAGGAGGTATCTTTGATAGCAGTCTTGATCATGTTACATGTGCTAATCTGCATCGGCCTGATTATCTCGGTTCTCATGCAGTCCGCGAAAGGCGAAGGTTTGGCCGGAGCCTTCGGAGGATCGGGTGTCACCGGCGCCGTCTTCGGAGGTCGGGGAGCAGCGTCCTTTTTGTCCAGAGCGACCACGGGGCTCGCAATCGCGTTCTTCGTAAGCTGCCTGGTGTTGAGTTTCCTCTCCCCGGGTAGCCGCGGTGTGACCAGTGACTCCAGCGGGATTCAGCGAGAGGCACAACGGCGAACCACCGAGGGTACGCCACCGGCAACCAGCATTCCGGGCGCCACTCCACAGGAGCAACAGCAAACTCCGGCTGAGCAGCCTCAGACTCCCCCACCGGGTGAGGGTGAGTAGTCTCCTACTATGATCCTGCGAATCATGACCTTGCACTGTTCTGAGATTGCCGGTCAGTCTAGCTCTGCCGCAGGAAATCGCTTTTTCCGAAGTCGAAGATAATAAATTATCTCTGATTTGGGATAATAAGGATGAATGCGGAAGTGGTGGAACTGGTAGACACACCATCTTGAGGGGGTGGCGGCGAAAGCCGTGCGGGTTCAAATCCCGCCTTCCGCATTTTTGAGCGATTGACCATCAATTACTTCCCTTCCCCTTCCACCCAATTGTTTCAAGTTTGTTTCAATGTTTCTTGAGAAATTCAACACTTCGATGGCCTCGCGCTTGTGGCTCTGTGAAAGGTGGGAATACTTCTCGGTGACTTGGATTGTGGAGTGGCCAAGGTATTCCTGAACGGTCCTGGATTCTCCTGTCAAAACACCCTGGTCAACACATAGATGATCCCAAGAATCAGAAGCAGAAAAATCTCTATATGCCTCTATCAACGTCTATCTCGCAGGGATGGGCGTCTGACTACCACACCCTGCCGGCGCAATCGGATTAACCTGTAATTATTCTAATATCTTCGAGAGTTTCCTCCTTGCCCCCTTCCAGGTGGGCGACCTCCTCTCCTCCCCCTCCCGGGTGGGCGGCCTCCTCCCTCCCTCTTCCTCGGTGGGTGAGCTTCGTCAACTTTCAAGGTAAGTCCTTTGCAATCAGAACCGTCCAATGCTTCCTTTGCTGTTTCAGCTTCCGCCGGGTTGGACATTTCAACAAACCCAAAACCCTTACCTTCAATAATGTTGACTTCCTTAACTTCACCATGCTGGGAAAACAAATCCTGTAGGTCCTGATTGGTTACGGACGAACCAAGATTCCCGACATAAAGTTTGCTGCCTTGCATTCTAACCTCCTTTAGTTGAATTTTTCTGGCCCCCGGTTCTCAAAGGATTCCTTTCCCCGGGTTCCCAGGGGGCTCGTGGTTCCCCCTGGTTCCGGGATCCGGATTTGAATATCTCCCCGATCTAAAAAGGGGAGGTCAGACGGGATCCCCGAAGGACTTCTGGGGAACGAGCTGTAGCTATAGCTCTGTGAGGTCTGGGCCTCCCCTAAAGATAACCTCTTCTCCTTTCAAAACCGTCACACAAACGTTCGTTCACTGAAAGCTCGCTCCCTGTTGCTCTTGATCGACAGGCTCAATTTAATCAGTTGTCCCCGGTTAGTCAACCTCTAATCTGAGATGTGATACAACTTTTCGGGGCCGGTTTTGCTGTTTGTAAGAAGGGGGCCTGGGGGGCGGATGGGTGCGAGCAGTCAGCCCGACGAGCCAGAAAAAGGCCAAACCTCTCGGAGACTCATGTTCCGTCAGGCCTTGCCCGCCTCCGGAGGGCCTGCCCGCCACAGACGGGGGCGCAGGGCGGCTAAGGAGAGGGGTAGGTTTTGTAGCTGATTGTCGGGCAGCCCGACCTGCAAGTCTGGACTTGCTGGACATACTGGACTTACTGGACTTTGTTTTTGGTTTTTTTTATCCCTCGAAGTCCTGCGCCGAGATAGAAGATCGTTATCCCGGAGGAGGGCGTTGGCCCCTGGCTGGGTTTTGGCGCTTGTAAACCCGACCCGGAGAGGGGCCGACCGACCAGGTGATTCGTGGGCCAGCTTTCTTTGGAGTTGGCGTCAAGTGGATGGTTCATATGATTCTTATTCTCCCTTACGTGAACACGTATACGCAAAAAAACATTTGCCTCCCTATAAACAGTGGAGCTATCCCTTTCACCATCAAAGTTGTGGTTCGAAACTCACCATAAATGGTTCGAAGCTCACCATAAATCGTGAATTTGGTCTTTGTGGTAACAAAGACACGCATTGGGGGCCTTTTTGTCCCCTTGACATCGAAGATCCGTAGGAAGGGGTTCACCCTGAAGGATTTCCCTCGATCCTGCACTTCGTCCTGCCCTTCGGTCCTGAGACCTCAGGGTCGAAGGAAGACTCAGTGTCGAAGGAAGATCTTCGGGATCGAAGGACACCCTGAAGGGGAGACAGGGGGTTCCATGCTAATTTCGTAGGATTTTACTTGACTTCTACACGTCTGCTCGCTATAATATTCGTTGTTACGAGAAGCTACATTTGCACAAC
>JBAUFO010000031.1:0-21936 GCA_049679185.1 Candidatus Zixiibacteriota bacterium | reverse complement strand
ATGATTTCTTCAGCGATCCGCTCCTTACGCGCCAGGTTGTCAAACATGATGTCTCCCGCGGAAAAACCTTTGGGAAAAGTATAGCTGACGCGGACCGTGACTTGAGGGTAATAGGTTAATTCACCGGAGAGCGGACGATAGGTAAACGGCGTCACTCTGACGTCCACCAGGTTGTACTTTCTGAAGCCAGCGGTGCGGACAACCTCTCCAACCGAGGCGGGATAAGGTTCGTCGCTTCCGTAAACCGAGTTGAAGTTCGCCTGATACGTTTCTTGGTCCCGTTGATAGAGCTGCGGATTCTCCTCCCCGATGACCCTGGGCAAGCCAGATGGGACTATGTCATACACGCCAGGAAGGACTATGCTCTCGCCGGTCTCAAAGGTGACCCCGGCAACTTCAGCTCCGGGAGGAATGGCAACCGCAAAGATCTTTGACGGCATATTCGGTTTTCCCGGAACCAGCAACCGGCCGAAGTTTTCGACGTAGGCCTCCTGTCCCAGTTGGGTCTGTTTAATATCATACTCTCCAATAGGCACCGGTACGCTGATCACCCCATCCTCGGCGTGCGCCATGATGCTGCCTGCCATCAGCGCCAACATCAGGAGAATCACTACCCTTCTGCGGTTCTGCATCTTTTCCTCCTTTGAGATTAAAGGAAGGTGCGAGTATCTCTGCCTTTCTAAGCCATACTACCTCTATTATAGCTGGAAAGCGTGAAAAGTCAAGTATAACTCGGCAGAAAAAAGCCCCAACTCAGGAAGAGTCGGGGCCTGTCTTATGCAGTTGGAACCAGTTTTCCGTCGCGCCGACTAACAATCCGGCGGCAGGCCACTCTTGAACAGGAAGTTGATCAGGAAGACCACGTCGGCCAGCTCACATCCGGAGTCGCAGTTGACGTCACCTGCCTGCGGGGGATCGGGAGCCGGTCCGCCCTTGTACAGATAGTTGATCAGGTAAATCGCGTCCCCGATGTCTATTACGTCATCGTCATTGCAGTCACCGCGGACGAACCTGGCCACGGTCAACGCCTCCGACCAGCCGGATTCGTGATCGTAGTTATCCTTGGCCTTTACCTTCACCTCGTAGCTGCCGGCGTCAGGCCAAGACTTGGATGCGGTACAGGTCTCCCCGGAACTGTAGGGTCCAAGCCAGTCGCTGTCTGTACCGTCTCCCCAGTCGAACAGGTAGAATAAGCTGTCTCCCTCCGGATCGGTGGTGCTGCTGGAGAAATCATATTCTACTCCAGTCTCTCCCTCAGCTTCCCCGGACGGCAGCGTCGGTATGTCTGGTGGGTAGTTGGTGACAACCGGAACCATCCCCAGATCAGGGTTGCCCCAGTAGGCTCCCCACTCGAACATCTCGAACTTGACCATGTACCAGAGTCCGTTAGTGTACATATGTCTCAAAGCCCACTGATGTGCCTCTCCCTGAGTGTAATCTCCGGAGGTAACGCTGGTGGTAAAGAAATAGTCGAACGACTGACTTGAGCCATCGTAGGGATCGTCCCAGGCCCCCATTCCATATGCCACCTTGGTGGCGCCAAGAAAACCAACTCCGCCCTGTGCCAACATGGCTCGACCAATGTTTTGATGATCGGTATCAGAGTTACTGCAGGCATCAGCGAAGATGATTGCCGGATAGTCGTCGTTAAGATTCGGGCAGGTGGAAGTAGAGACAAAAGCCTCGTGAGTGGAGAACCAGATGGCGGCGGCATAGGGCGAGCCGTGGCCGGCCCAGTTGACGAAGGAATACTGGCCGGACGACCAGACAGACCTGACGTTGTTGAATTTCAGGTCGTAGTCTGAGGGGTAGGTAGAGTAGCCCTGCTCGTACATGCGCGTCATAGTCCAATCCCACATCCAGGGCTGGTCGACCTTGGTTTCCATGAGTACTGCGTTGTCGGTGTCGTCCCAGAAAAAGGCGCCCAAGAGGAGGATGTTCTTCTTAAACGCCGGGTCGTTGTTTTGCTCGTAAGCAGCGGACTTTTGACAAATGCTGAAAACAGTCGAGGCGTCACTCCACGGGATTCTCCCCACGTTGACTTCAGAATAAAAATCGATTGGGTCTGAATTCTCGCCCCACAGACGATCCACATCGGCGTCCCAGGACTGATCATCCGGCAGGGACAGTTCGGCATAATATAAGTCGGTTTCTGGTTTTCCATATCCGACATCCTGTTCGGTGCGGCGCATGGGCACGTCATCGTAATCACCGACTAAAAGCACATCTTCGATACCCCATTCACCCGACGGGTACTTATCTCTTAAGAAGTTTCTCATCCGCTCAGCCAGATCGTAACCAGCGTAGTTCGAATTGATCCAGGAGGTAGTCACTACGTTTACGCTTCTCCCCTTGCTGGTCTCCCAGTCCGCCAGCGGAGTTACAGAGAAGGTCAAGGCATCCAGGGTGATGATAACGAAGTCGAAGCTCTCCTTGGGTCCGGTAACGTCCGGATACCAGCTCCGGGCTTGATCATAGTTGAGAATGATTTCTTCAGCGATCCGCTCCTTACGCGCCAGGTTGTCAAGCATGACGTCTGCCGGGGCAAAAGCTTTGGGGAAAGTATAGCTGACGTGAACCGTGACCTGAGGGTAATAGGTCAATTCACCGGAGAGCGGACGATAGCTAAACGGCGTCACCCTGACATCCACCAGGTTGTACTTTCTGAAGCCGGCGGTGCGTACGACTTTTCCCACCGAGGCAGGATAGGGTTCGTCGCTTGTGTAAACTGAGTTGAAGTTGGCCTCATATATCTCCTGATCCCGCGCGTAGAGCTCGGGATTCTCCTCGCCGATCACCCTGGGTAAACGAGAAGGGGGTATGTCATACGTGCCGGGAAGGACTATGCCTTCGCCGGTCGCAAAAGCGACCCCAGCAACTTCAGCTCCGGGCGGAATGGCAATGGCGAAGATCTTTGACGGCAAGTTCGGTTTTCCCGGAACCAGCAACCGGCCGAACTTCTCGACGTAGACCTCCTGTCCCAGCTGTGTGTGTTTAATATCATACGTCCCGATAGGTACAGGTACGCTGATTACCGCATCCTCGGCGTGTGCCATGATGCCGCCTACCATCAGCACCAACATCAGGAAAAGCACTACCCTTCCGCAGTTGTGCATCCTCTCCTCCTTTGAGATTTAATGACGTTGCGAGTGTGTTTGTCCTTTAGAACCATGGTAATCTAATTATAACTCGAAAGTCAAAAAAGTCAAGGATAACTGGGCAAAAGAAAAGCCCCAACTCCGCAGGAGTCGGGGCTGACTTTTGTGCAGTCAAAACGGGCTGGTCATCCTGCCCACTAACAGTCCGGCGGCGGGCCGCTCTTGAACAGATAGTTGATCAGGAAAACCACGTCGGCCAGCTCACATCCGGAGTCGCAGTTGACGTCACCGGCTTGCGGGGGATCAGGAGGGGGGCCAGTTTTGTACAGATAGTTTATCAGGTAAATCGCGTCCCCGATGTCTATTACGTCATCGTCATTGCAGTCACCGCGAACGTATCTGGCCACGGAGAGCGGCTCTGACCAGCCGGACTCGCGATCGTAGATGTCCTTGGCCTTCACCTTCACCTCGTAGCTGCCGGCGTCAGGCCAAGACTTGGATGCGGTACAGGTCTCCCCAGAACCGTAGGGTCCAAGCCAG
Organism: Candidatus Zixiibacteriota bacterium; assembly: GCA_049679185.1. GTDB lineage: Bacteria > Zixibacteria > MSB-5A5 > MSB-5A5 > SM1-73 > SM23-73-3. The sequence goes on along the minus strand of JBAUFO010000031.1, from coordinate 18,298 downwards.
TCGCTGTCTGTACCATCTCCCCAGTCGAACAAGTAGAATATGTTTTCTCCCTCCGGATCGGTGGTGCTGCTGGAGAAATCGTGTTCTGCTCCGGGCGCAGCCTCGGCGGTTCCGGTCGGGGTTGTCGGTGTCGCCGGAGGATAACTTGAAATCACGGGACCCATCCCCAGGTTGGGATTGCCCCAGTAGGATGACCATTCGAAATGTTCGTATTTCGGGCTGGACCAGAGGCCGTTCTCATACATGTGGATTAGAGCCCACTGATGAGCCTGGCCCTGAGTGTAATCTCCGGAGGTGACACAGGTGGTAAAGAAATAGTCGAACGACTGGCTGGAGCCGCTGTAAGGATTACTCCAGCCCGGCCTTCCTAATGCAACCTTTGTCGCGCCCAGAAAGCCCACCGCTCCTTGCCCCAGCATGGCCCGACCGACATTGTCATAGTCAGTATCGGAGTTGCTGCAAGCATCGGCGAATACGATCGACGGATAATCATCGTTGAGGCTGGGGCACGTGGATGTGGAGGCAAACGCGCTGCCCTTTGAATACAGCACATGGACTGAATAGGGTGATCCATGGCCGGCCCAGTTCACGAAGGCGAACTGACCAGAGGACCAGACGGATAAAACGTTGCTGTACGTCAGGTTGTAGTCCGAGGGATAAATGGAGTGACCCTCTTCGTACATGCGGGTCTTGGTCCAACTAAACATCCAGGACTGATCGATCTTGGCCTCCATAAGCACCGCGTTGTCCGTGTCGTCCCAGAAATAGGCGCCTAAAAGGAGAATGTTCTTCTTGAATGCGGGATCCTGATTCTGTTCGTAGGCAACCGACTTCCCGCAAATCTGCTGAACGATTGAAGCTTGGCTCCAGGGGATTCTTCCCACCACCACCTCGGCATAGTAGTCAACGGGATCCATGTAATTCTCGGCATACTGATGATCTCCATCGCGATCCCAGGAGAGGCTGTCCGGCTTGGAAAGCTCGGCATAGTAGAAATCGGTCTCCGGTTTGCCGTATCCAAGATCCTGCCAGACCCGGCGCATAGGCACATCGTCGTAATGACCGATCAGGAGCACGTCTTCGATGCCCCACTCTTCCGAGGGATACTTGTCCCGCAGGAAGTTTCTGATTCTCTCGGCCAAGTCCCATCCGGTATAGTTGGCACTGATCCAAGAGGTGGTAACCACGTTTACGGTTCGGCCCTTACTAAGCTCCCAGGTCACCAGAGGCGCCACCTGAGAGACTAAACTCTCAAGGGTGATGAAAACGAAGTCGAAGCTCTCCTTTCCGCCGATGACGGCGGGATACCAGCTTTGAGCTTCATCATAGTTGAGGATGATCTCCCTCGCGAGTCGCTCCTTCCGGGGAAGGTTGTCAACCATAATATCATCTGCCGAGAAACCCTTGGGATAAGTATAGCTTACCTGGACGGTGACATTGGGATGATAGATCAGTTGGCCGGATTGGGGGCGATAAGTGACAGGGTTAACCCTGACATCCACTAGGTTGTACTTCCTGAAACCAGCGGTGCGAACAAACTCTCCCACCGACGCCGGATATGGCTCATCGCTTCCGTAGACAGAGTTATAGTTCTCCTCATACGTGGCCTTCTCCCGTTCATAGATCACGGGATATTCCTCGCCGATCACCCTTGTCAAAGTTGCTGGCGCTATTTGATAGGTTCCGGGAAGGACTACACCCTGGCCGACGTCGAAGGTGACCTCAGCCATCTCGGCTCCCGGCGGGATCGCTATGGCAAAGATCTTTGAAGGTAAATCCGGTTTCCCAGGAACCAGGATGCGACCGAAGTCCTCAACCGAGACGTACTGTCCGTCTTGGGTCCCCTCAATCTCATACGTTCCGATGGGAACAGGAACGCTGACTACCCCATCATCAGCGCTCACTGCGAGACCGCTCACCGCAAACAGAGCGATAAGGAAAACCACTACCCTTCCACACTCTTTCATTCTTTCCTCCTTTGAGGTTAGTGTGTCTACTAACTCTCTATACGTTCACACATACCGTACCCTTTTATTATAACTGAAAACTCCGGGATGTCAAGGAAAACGTTGCGCCAAAGCCTAAAATAATCAGGCAAGACCCGAATCTGTGTGGGCTTCGGAAAGCGAAAGCGTAGAAGAAAAAAGCCCCGACCCCGCCACAGGCGGGACCGGGGCTGATTGTTACGCAGTAGTCTGACTTGTTTAGAATTAGCTAACAGCCCGGTGCCGGTCCACCTTTGAAGAGATAGTTGATCAGATAGACCACGTCACCGATGTCAATTGTCTGGTCACAGTTGGCATCTCCTGCTTCTGAGGGGTCGGGAGGAGGTCCGCTCCTATACAGATAGTTCACTAAGTGGACCACGTCGCCGACATCGACCACCCCGTCGGCATTGGCATCACCCAGGAGGTACGTCCGCACCACAAAGGACAAAGTGTCGGCATTGCAATAGTCTTTAGCTGCCACGGTCAACGGTTCCAGAGATGCCGTGTCGGGAGCAACGCCGAGAAGCGAGTCGTTCTGAACCGAGCACCAGTTCGGATAATCCGGATAGGTGATCAGGTGACTCTCATCGTCCGGATCCACAATGGTAGGATAATAAACGAAACTCTCCTGGGTGGCGACTAACACCGTGTCTCCCATCGAGGTTATCGACGGCGCCACATTGGAATGGTCGATGGTTACAATTACCGCCAGGGTATCGGCCGCGGTACCGTCCGACACCGTCACCTTGAACGAGGTGTCAGCGTAATCGCAGCCCACGGGTCCATATACCGTATCGCCGGAGACGGTGCACCAGGAGGGGGTATCGTAAAAACCTATGATCAGTTCAGACCCGTCGCAGTTTATATCAGACGCCGTGGCAACATACACAAACGGAATATCAGGGGATGGAGTTGCCATCGTGCCGGCGGAAGAGGTGATCTGCGGCGGGAGGTTGGTCCCGGACGGATTGCAGCAGTCATCGTCGGGATGGTTTGGACATACATCACACGAATCACCTGCGCCATCGCTGTCCGAGTCCTCCTGATTCGAATTGTAGGCAAGGGGACAGTTGTCATCAGCGCAGGTGTTATCAGGAAATCCCGGATTACCGTATCCATCCCCGTCGGTGTCTGTGCAGGTATCACAGACGTCACCCACTCCATCTCCGTCAGCGTCGGCCTGATCCAGGTTGTACACGTAGGGGCAGTTATCGTCCGGGCAGGTGTTTTCGGTATGCCAGGGGTCCCCGTATCCGTCGCCGTCGCCATCGACGCAGATCACCTCGCCGCACTCATACATGTAAACGGTGAAGTCATCAACGCCAGCTTCCACCACTGACCCCAAACCCAGATCCGAGGCTTCGAAGCGGACCCTGACCTGGGCGGTGGGGGTGACGAAATCGGCGATGAAGAACTCATGCACGCTCCAGCCGCCGGAGGTTTCCGGCCCGATGGTCTCCACCAGCGTCCAGTCGGCCCCGTTATTGCTCGACAAATAGACCTTGAACAGATCACTGTTGGGATTGTCCCCAGAGTTGTTGGTATACCAGAGGGCATAGTGAAGTATGACTTCGGTACCGGCGCTGGCATCAATGGTGGGGGAGATCAGCCAGGTGATACCCCCATCAACGTCCGAATTGCCGTCTTCATTATCAGTGAGAAAACAGTTGCCCGAGCCGTCATAGTCCGTGGCTGGATCGCCCCGATCCCCGCCTCCGACCGGAACTCCGCGGTCCCAGGCTCCGTCGGTCAGGTTGGGGTCGTTCTCCACGGTCCAACCCAGGTCGGTCTCGAAGTCGTCGGCGAACGCGAAATTGAGCTCCCCGACCGACGAGGAGTATACCGAAACAGGCGCTCCTTGGGGATTGTAGGTTATGCCAGAGCTGAAGCCCTCAGCGCTGAAATAGTATTCAGGAGTATCCTCGCAATCCGCCGCTGGCAGCGTTGCCTCGTAAAGGTCACCACCCAAAGGCACCAGGGAGGAGGTAAGATAAATGCCGCCGTCGTAGCGATAATGAAGCATACCTGAGCCAAGCACGTACGAATCGCCGCTCTCACTGATCTCCACAGTGATCGTGGTGGGGACACCGGGCTCGATGTAGTCGGGCACGCCGTCCGGGAGCTGAATGCTTATCGAGGCAACCGCTCCCATTCCCAGATCGGGATTCCCCCACAGCGCTCCCCATTCAAAGGTCTCATACTTGTTGTACGACCAGAGCCCGTAAGTGTACATCTCTCTGAGCGCCGATTGAAGAGCCTGCCCCTGGGTTTCGTCTCCCGAGGTGACAGCGATGGTGAAGAAGTAATCCAACGACTGGCTCGAACCGTCATACGGATCGTTCCAGCCCGGACATCCCAGCGCGACCTTGGTGGCGCCCACAAATCCCACCGCGCCCTGCTGCAGCATGGCTTGACCCAAGTTCAATGCATCGGTGTCGGAATTGCTGCAAGCATCTGCAAAAACAATTGCGGGATAATCATCATTCAAATAAGGGCAGGTACTTGTGTTCACAAAAACAGTAGAAGGGTGATATCTATAACATCCAGTCTCTGATCCATGACCAGCCCAATTAACAAAAGCGTATTGCCCGGCAGACCAAACATTCCTCACATTACTGTATGTTAAATCATAATCCATAGGATAGGTGGAGTATCCCTCTTCGTACATCCGGGTCATGGTCCAGTCGGACATCCAGGATTGGTCCACCTTGGCTTCCATCAGCACGGCATTGTCGGTGCGCGGGTTGGGATCGTTGTCCCAGAAGAAGGCTCCTAAAAGAAGAATGTTTTTCTTGAACGTTGGAATGTTGTTCTGCTCGTAGGCCACGGACTTGTTGCAGATGTTCTGGACGGTGGAAGCATTACTCCAGGGAATTCTTCCTACGTTGACCTCGTTATAGAAGTCGATGGGGTCTGAGTTTTCGCCCCAGCGGTGATCCTGATCGGCATCCCAGGACTGATCGTCGGGAAGGGAGAGCTCCGCATAGTAGAAATCGGTTTCCGGTTTCCCATATCCCAGATCCTGCTCCGTCCGGCGCATGGGAACGTCGTCGTAATGACCGATGAGAAGTACATCTTCAATGCCCCATTGACCTGAAGGATACTTGTCCCGCAAGAAGTTCCTCATCCGCTCGGCAAGATCGTATCCGGTGTAATTGGAATTAATCCAGGAAGTCGTAACCACGTTCACCGTCCTGCCCTTGGTGATTTCCCAGTCGACCAGGGGAGTGATGGACGAGGTCAAAGCATCCAAGGTGATGATAACGAAGTCATAATCCTCCTTGCTGCCTCCGGCGCCCGAGTACCAGCTCCGAGCCTGATCGTAGTTGAGAATGATATCCCGTGCCACCTCTTCCTGTCGGGCAATGTCATCGACCATCATATCCTGCGGGGAGAGACCTTTGGGAATAGTGTAGTCAACGCGAACCGTCACTTCCGGATAGTAAGTCAGTTGGCCGGATTGAGGACGGTATGTAAAGGGAGTGATTCTCACGTCCACCAGGTTGTATTTCCTGAAGCCTGCGAAGCGAACGACCTCTCCCACCGAGGCCGGATAAGGTTCATCGCTTCCGTAGACCGAGTTGTAGTTCTCCTCATACGTCCGCCTGTCTCTCTCATACAACAAAGGGTCTTCCTGGCCGATCACTCTGGGCAGGGGAGAGGGTGATATTTTGTAAGCGCCGGAGAGCGTAATGCCTTCACCCAGGTCAAAGGTGACCCCGGCCACCTCGGCGCCCGGAGGAATTGCGATGGCAAAGATCTTGGAAGGCAGATTCGGCTTTCCGGGGACCAGCAAACGGCCGAAATCATCCACAGAGAGCTCGTGGCCTTGCTCGACATACTCAATGTCGTAGCTGCCGACAGGTACCGGCACGCTGATCTGCTCGGCTGCCGCTTGGCTCGCTCCAATAACGCTGCCGAGACATAGCATCAGAGCCGAAACCAGCAGGATGGTAATGCTGCCCCTCATGTTAGAGATGGACATGCTTCTCTCCTTTCGGGTTGGTGGAGATGATTATATGCAAGTAAAACAACAAACACAATCTAATGATAATGCAAAAGTTAAAAAAGTCAAGAAAAAGGATGCTGTCAACCTTGAGGGTGGAGTGTTCGGCTTTAGCCGAACCTGGGTTAAAGTAGGTCGGGCTACCGTAGGTTGCCCGACAAGAATTTGGCGACAGAAGAAAGACCCCAGCTCAGTGAGAACTGGGGTCTTCGTGTTCATGGTAAGCCTGCAAGGCGCCAAAAACTTAACAGACCGGCGGAGGTCCGCCTCTGTAAAGATAGTTTATCAGATAAACCACGTCGCCAACGTCAACGATCCCGTCGCAATTGGCGTCCGCCGACTCCATTGGGACTGGAGGGTCTCCGCTGCGATATAGGAAGTTGATTATATAGACCACATCTCCCACGTTTATCTCACCATCTCCGTTGGCATCGCCCCAGAGCGGTTCGGCGACGGTCAGAAACTGGTTGGGAGGAATAACCGACAAGACTTGCACCAGGCCGCTGGGCCATTCGACCTTGATTGAATCGACGATGGAAGCATCGCCTAAACCGAAGTGGGCGTTAAGACTGTTTTGGGCATGAGTCCCGGTTTGACCCGAGATCTCGCGCAGCTGCCATACAGGCGTGCCGTCAATAGTCGCCAGGAGACGGACCTTGGCGCCGATGGCGGATCTGTTTGAGTTGGTCCCGATGCACCTGATGTTGATCCAGTTGTTGCCGCTGCCGTTGTTGCGATACAGGGCATTGTCTTCATAGTTCTGATTGGAAACGAAAAGATCGAGATCACCATCCCGGTCATAATCTCCCCAGGCGGCACCGGCAGAGGATTCGAAATCAGTGACAATTGCCTCTTCGGCGACCTTAGAAAACGTGCCGTCACCGTTGTTTTCGTAAAGCGCATTCAGGCGAGGAGTGTACTGGTAATTACCCGTCACATACAAATCCAGGTCTCCGTCGTTGTCGTAATCGCCCCAACTGCTTCCGCTCCAGTACCCGCTGTCATTGACAGGGTCCTGTCCGGTGATCTTGATGAAATTGCCGTCACCGTCATTCTGGTACAACAGGTTCGTCTGGTTACGACCGTAGGTGGCAAATATGTCCAGATCGCCGTCATTGTCGTAATCTCCCCAACTGCACGCAATTGCGCTGTCACCCACGATATCGCCACTGGTGACCTCCGTAAAAGTGCCGTCTCCATTGTTCTTGAACAAGGCATTGGTGTTGAGTTGGGGTCGGGTGATGAAGAGGTCAAGGTCGCCGTCGCTGTCGCAGTCGCCCCACGAGCCGTTTCCCTCGTCTTCGGTCAAGCCAATTTCAAGATTATTCAGCCTGGTGAATTCCTCTCCGTCGTTTCGATACAGACGGACGGGAGAATAGTGATTCCCTACAAATATATCCAGGTCCGCGTCGTTATCGTAATCTGCCCAGGCTGGCGTTGTCGAGCACGCTACGTCATTGACTATAGCTCCGGCCGTAACCTTGGTGAAGGTACCGTCGCCGTCGTTCAGATAGAGGTAGTTTCTGGCGCCAGGCGGACTCAGACCCGGGTTCGCACAGAAGGCATCTAAATCGCCGTCGTTGTCATAATCCCCCCAACTGCTGCCGAGCGAGCCACCTTCATTGACGATTATGTCGCCGGTTACCTTCGTAAACGTCCCATCACCTTCATTGTGGTACAAGCAGTTCAGCTGGGTGACATCAGTCCAATTGGTGACAAACAAATCCAGATAATCGTCATGGTCGTAATCGACCCAGCTTGCGCCGAACGAAAAGCCGTCGTCGTTCACCGGAGGGACATCGTAGAGCCGCGTGAATTGCGGAATGAGAATCGTGCGGTCGTAGACCGACATCTCGGAGGAGTCCATGGTGCAGGCAAAGCCGGCCGAATCGCTTAAGTAAGTTGTCCATCTGGTCAGGGTTGTACTATAGCGACCGTAGTCAGGGCTGGTGTAATTGGGATAACGGGCGATGGGCGTCAGTATGTATTTGGCCGCATAATAGGACGCCGCCACGGGATCGGTGGACGCCACCAGCATGTCCGTCTCCTCCAGCCAGTTGAGGTCGTTGGCGTTGTAGGTCGAGGTCCAGGCCGCATCCACGAATACAAGTCTGGGGAAGACCACCGCCATCACACGGGCAACCAGGGCATAGTCTCCCCAGAAATAGACATAATGCATGTTGTTCCAACTCCCGTAGCGTTCATTGGCGTAAGCCGTCGTGAGCAGACCTATCCAGTTCTTGACCGCAATGGTGGAACCGGCCATCATGTGTTCTTTCAGCACGGGAAAATCGATTATGCAGAGACGGACGGAGTCGTACTGAGCCGAAAGCGAATCCCACACACCGTAGCGCGTGGAGATGTAATAATCGTTCGAAGGTGAACGGAACTTGGGGTAGGATATTCTCGTGTCGGTCTCATAAATATATCCGTCATTGTAGTCGCCCTCAGAATATTCGGATGCCACCGCGTCCCAGATGTAGCTCCAGTCCAGATAATACACAGGATATCCCTTGGCATAGAAGGTGTTCACCACATCAGGGATGGATTGGGCGGTATCCTCCGAATTATTGTCCTGCTGGTTGATTCCGGTGCCGATCTCCTGTACATTGTCGCACACCAGGATTTCACCGGAGAACCCCTCAGGGTGATTCAATATCTGCCATATCACCCCTTTTATCCGGTCGGTGCTGGTTGTATTTCTGCTGGTCCACTGGAAATTACCCTTGATGACCACCACGTTGTCTGATCCGACTATGCCCGAGGGGCGTTCGGTGGTCTGGTGCAGATAGATATTCTCCTCTTCCATCATTAGGAGCATGGTGTCAATGGCCGGATCTGGCAGGTACTCGTCGGGCACCGAGGCATCGCCGGCGGCAAGTGACCCGGAGGTAGGCGGAAGGGAATCCATCACGAAAACGGTCGACACGGGATCGTCGACTTCCCAGACCGGCAGCGACGATGGGGAGCTAACTTCCGATCTGGTATACTCGGGCAGGGCGCCAGTGAACCAGACGACTCCGACTATCAGAATCGCCGCCCCGCAAAACTTGGCGTATCTCTTCAGGAAAAGACTTCCGCCAAAAAACGCGGCCACTGCCAAAATCCAGTTGACCGCAACCGGCATGGCTGCCAACTGGCAAGGATAGGCCAGCCGCTTTGGGTTTGTCCCGCTTCTGAGCAAGATCCAAAGAAGCGCCAACAAGCCGACTATCCAGTGCCACCAGTGCTTAATCTTAAAACACTTTTTTTGAAGATGCATGAGTCTCTCCTTTATGTTCAGAGTTTACATCTGCATCCGCTTCTATTAATTAGATACGCTTGGCACTCCGACTCGGTTTCGTTCACGGGAGCCACCGCGTCAATTGAGTTGCAGCGCGACCATACGTTTATGAGGATGCACGGCCGTTCGGAATCCGTTAGTATACAAGATTCGTGCCGAAAGACACTTAACGTAATATGTCAAATGATCCGACTAACGTTATTGTTCTGAGGGGCTTATTGAGTCACCAGGGAAGGGCAAGGTGAGCAAAAAGGAAACTCCCATAGAACCTCCGCAGGAAGTTACGCTGGCTTGTGCGGCCTGGCATCCTACTCTTCTGGAAATCAAAGAGTTAGTCGATTCGCAGGAATCGACGACTGTTGCCGCCAGATCGGACGGAAGTCCAGAGATTAAGACCTGGTTTCAGGATGCGGATTCACAGTTTTCACTGACCCGGTGTCGGTCCCGCTTTGTACAGGTAATTTATCAGATAAACTACGTCGCCCACGTCAACGGTCTCATCGCCGTTGGCATCTCCGGCCTCCACCGGATCGGGAGCAGATCCACTCTTGTAAAGATAGTTGACAAGATAGACAACGTCACCAACATCAATGGTTCCATCACCATTGCAGTCGCCGCAGATAAACTGGGATGATGTTCCCTCCCGAACCAGTGACGGGTCGCCATAGAGGTTGTAAGTGACCATGTTCCAGTATTCGGCAAAATGGGCAAAGCCGTAATTGTCGTGGCAGAAGAACTTGGAGTTGTAGACGGCGTCTCCCACCTTCTCGGGCCCGCTGGGGCCGTTTATCATGTGGCGGTTGAACTCGTAGCACATGGATTCACCGCCGCCCGGATTGGTGGGCCATCCCGACGCGCCGTACACTATGCGTGTCGCAGCGAGAACTCCAACACACGCGCCGTACGACGGTTCAGTCAACAAGTCGATTCCCATGTTACCCCAGGCGTTAGGCTCCGGGTAGTTGATCACGCATGAGATAGGGAAGAGGATACACGGGTGATCGTCATCCAGGCTGGAAGAGGTGCCGATGAAATAGGGCCATGACATCTCATTGGGGCCCGAGTTTTCCGGAACGCCGTCGCCGTCGTCCCAGGCCCACACCTTTCGGGCAGCGCCGTCCGTCCAGCCGTGCGCGCCCCAGTTGACTATGCTGTATTGACCGGTTCGCCAATCGCTGGCAAAGGCGGCCTCACTCAGGGCCGGCCAAGGATAGGTAGAAATCTCCAGACCTCCCTGCTCACTGTAGTGACTGACTGTCCAGCCGGCCATAAGATTGATCTCGATCTCGTTCATGCAGGTGGCCCCGTCGTACGCCGGCCTGCCGTTGTTGTCCTCGTTGGTAAGATACCAGAACGCACCGCCGTGCAATGCACTGTTCTTCCAGGATCCGGTATCCTGTTCAGAACTGACCGATTTGTTCAATGCATAAGTGATTCGGGCGGTGTTGTTGGTCGGAATGCGCCCGACGTATATCTCCGCCATGAAGTCGGGGCTGTCATGACCATATTCACCGTAGTATCCGTCACCGTCTAAGTCCCAGGAGACGTCGTCCGGATCAGACAGGTCTGCATAATAATAATCAGTCGGGTTCTCTCCGCTGGTCGCGTTGGGGGTGCCTGCCTGATTGGTATGGTTGGCTGGGTTGGGATAACAATAGCGCATGGGAATGGTCTCAGTGTCGCCGACTAAGAGCAAGTATTCGATTCCCCAGGAAACATAGTTGTAGCGAAGGAAGTTGCGAATCTTCTCAGCCAGGTCAGCGCCAGCTTGACCGGCTATCTCAGGGTCAGTGATGAAGACGGTTCTGACATTGTACCCCAACGAGGCCTTCCAATCCAAAAAGTCCGAGGCGACGATGGCACTCTGGAGCGCACTGGTGGTAATGATCACATAATCGTGAGTCTGCGCCGAACCGATGGGACCTGGTCCTGCCGGCTGGTAAAGCCGACTTATTTTCGGGAAATTTACAAAAAGCCGGGACGCTCGCTCATCGGCCAGATCGTCCCACTTGGCTGCCTCAACTCTCCGGTCCTCCGGGCTGCCCGGAGACGGCAAGTCATATTCGATGCTGATTTGAGCCCCATCATATTTGAGCACCTTGCCGGATAGCGGATGGTAGCTGAAAGGACAGAAGGAGACTGAAGCATAGGAGTACTTCCGAAGAGTGCCCGAGGCGGTAAGTTCTCCTCGCTTCTCCGGGTAGGCGTCATCCGAGGAGTAAGCAAAGCCGTTGTTCAACCGCCACTCTCTTTGCGTCTTCTCCACGACTTGCGGGAACTGGAGCGGATCGGTCAAGGGCATGATCGGTGGCGCCGGTACCATCCGGTACGTACCCGGCAGTTGTGTTGCGCCGACACCTTCCACTTGGACCGATCGAACTCGAGTGCCGGGGGGGAGGGCGATTAAGAAATTCTTGGCCGGAAGCATGGGCTTGCCCGGAACGATCAGGTAGCCGAAACCCTCCATTTCAATTCTCTGCCCTTCGTCAGTGTCGATGATCTGATATTCTGCGGAATACACGTCTATCGTCAAAACATTTGAAGCAATCGCGGTCGGGGCTGCGGCGGACACGGCTAGGGTGAGACCGATTGCCAGGATCATCGCAACTTTAAGGGATCTTCTCTTTGTCATTTGTCCATCTCCTTTATCTAAAGATACGGACGTACGTTCAAAAGGTTACTCCTTAGCCTTCGCCCGGAGGAGGTCCACCCTTGAATAGGTAGTTGACAAGATGCACAACGTCGCCCAAGTCAACGGTCTGGTCAGAGTTGACATCTCCGGCTTCCACCGGATCAGGAGCAGATCCATTCTTGTACAGATAATTGACAAGATAGACCACGTCTCCGACATCTATGATCCCATCGCCGGTGCAGTCTCCGCAGATGAATCCTGCGACTCCCTCTCGGACCAGCGACGGATCGCCATAGAGGTTGTAGCCGAATACGTTCCAGTATTCGGAAAAGTGGTTCCAGGTGTAGTTCTGGTTGAAGAAGAACTCCGAGTCGTACAGCGCCTCGCCGAGTCTTTCGGGCCCGGCAGGACCGTCTATCATGAATCGATTGAATTCGTAAGCCATCAATTCTCCGTCCGCTTTAGACACCCAGACTACACGGGTACCGCTGAGGACCCCGACCGAGGCGCCGTATGAGGGCTCGGTCAAAAGGTCGACTCCCATGTTGCCCCAGGCATTGGGTTCCGGATAGCCCACCAGGCAAGAGACAGCGTAGACTATGGATGGGTGATCGTCGTCCAGATCCGAATGAATGGTGATCATGTTGGGAGCAGACATCTCGCCGCCTTCCGGCACTCCATCCCCGTCGTCCCATGCCCAAATCTTTCGGGCAACCCGGTCGGACCAACCGTGCGCGCTCCAGTTTACTATCCCGTATTGACCGCCCTGCCAATCACCGATGAAGGCAGCTTCGGTCAGCGCAGGCCAATCGTAGTCGGAGGTTCCCAGGCCTCCCTGCTCGCTGTAGTGGCTTATAATCCAGCCGCTCATGAGGTCGGCCTCGATCGAATCCAGGATGGCGGCGCCGTCGCTTAATTCCCGGCCGCTGTAATCTTCGTTCTCAAAATAGGCGATGGCACCGGCGTGCAGGACCCGCTGTTTCCAGTCTGATGTGTCCTGTTCGAAGGAGACCAGTTTGTTGAGCGTGTAGGTTATTCGCGCCGGATCGCTGGTGGGAATGCGGCCGACATAGACCTCGGCAAGAAAATCAGGGCTGTCACTTCTGTATTCACCGTAGAAACCGTCGCCGTCCGAGTCCCAGGAGGTTGCATCATGACCGGACAGGTCTGCATAGTAATAGTCGGTGGGGACATCGCCGGCCCAGGGCCAAGTCGACGGGTCGCCGGCGCCATTTGCGTGGTTTGTGGGATCCGGATAACAGTAGCGCATGGGAATGGTAGCATGATCGCCGACCAAAAGGACATATTCCATCCCCCAGGAGATGTAGTTGTATCTGAGGAAGTTGCGAATCTTCTCGGGTAAGTCGGCGCCGGCTTGCCCGGCGATCTGGGGGTCGGTGGTCAAGACGATCTCGGGGCTATATCCCAAAGAGGTCTTCCAACTCAGGAAGTTAGAGGCGATAATGGAGCTGTGAAGGGCACTGGTGGTGATGATCACATAGTCGTGCGTCTGCGATGAGGCGCTGGATCGTGGCCCTGTTGGTTGATACAACCCTTTCATCTCTTCATAATTCACGAATAACCTCGATGCCTTTTCGTCTGCCAGGTTGTCCCACTTCATCTCCTCGACCTTCTTAGCTTGTTCTGTGCCCGGAGAAGGCAGCTCATACTTGATGCTAATCTGTGCAGCCGGGCGGTATATCAGTCGGCCCGACTGCGGATGGTACCCGAAAGGGTAGAAGGAGACTGATGCGTAGGAGTATTTTCGCAGGGTACCGGAAACCTTAAGTTCTCCGCGTTCTCCCGGATAGGCTTGGTCGGATGAGTAGGTTGCTTGGTTGTTTTCTTCCCATGCGCGCTCTAACCGTGTTATGAATTCGTTATCTTGCTGAAGTGCGATCATGGGACTGATCAGGGGGGTTGGCAGGATCCGGTAAGCGCCCGGCAATTCTTCCGGGCCAATTCCCTTGACCGCCACAGATTGCACTCTGGCGCCGGGGGGCAGAGCAATCAGGAAGCTCTTCGAGGGAAGCATCGGCTTTCCCGGATCCATCAAATAGCCGAATCCCTCCATCTTGATAATCTGCTCGGCGCCCTTGTCGACGATTTGATACTGGCCAGCGCTTACCTCTATCGTCAGAATGTCGGATGCAGCCGTCATCGGCACAAAAGCAGACAGTAAAAGCGCAGAAATGATTCCAATGGCGATTTTGCGGCTTAAGTGTTTTCTCTTTCTCATCTATTGATCTCCTTCTATTAGGAAATACGCAAACCTTTAGAAAACTCTGGCCTCAACAGTTACCAGGAGGCGAGCCCTGCCTGAACAGGTAGTTGATAAGGTAGACGACATCGGCGAGGTTTATCTCTCGGTCGCAGTTGACGTCTCCGGTCCAGAAGGGGAGAGGGGTGGAACCGTTCTTGTACAGGTAATTTATCAAGTAGAGCACGTCTCCGACATTTACTATTCCATCGCCATTGCAGTCGCCGCGGGCATACACAGAGATGGCCAGCGCTTCCGACCAGTCGCTCTCGTGATCGTAGGTATCCTTGGCCTTCACCTTCACGTCGTAGGTTTCCTGGTCACTCCACGAGTTTGATGCCGTGCATGTATCATCGGAGCCGTAAGGTCCCAGCCATCCACTGCTCGTGCCGTCTCCCCAATCGATCCAGTAGAGTATGCTATCCTCTTCGGGATCGGTCGTGCTGGTCGAAAAGTCGTAGTCGATTCCGGTCTCTCCCTCAGTTGGACCTGATGGCGCTTCCGGCACAGCAGGAAAATCGGTCGCCTTAATCACACATGCCGACCAGCCCCGGAAGCCCGGTTCGAGCCATCGATTGATAACGGCGCCGCGGTGATTAAACTGGTAGATGTGGCCCAGAATTCCATCTATGCTCTCCGCAGTCCAGAAATACTCTCCATCGAACCAGAGACCCCGGCATTCGGATGTGGGAGGGGCAAAGGCATTCTCCGGGACTTCGGTCACGCTGGGCCAGGCGGAGACGTCCCAACATTTGATCAGGTTGGCATCGGTTAAGGTCCAGTAGCAGTCACCGTCCCAGGCGCCGCCGTGGACAGCTTCATCAAATGAGACCATACCATCTTTGTTTCCGTTGATGTCGTAGCGGTTGAGGTCCCACTCGTTAAGGTAGAAATAGCTGCCGTCGAAGGCCAGGTCATAGAAGTAGTAAAGGCTCCAATCGTCGATCACCAGATCCAGTGCCCCGGTGAGAAGATCCACCTTGTAGGCGCGGGGAGCAAACGCTTCGGCAGCGTAGGCCTCGTTATTCACGACCTCAAGATCTGCAAAGAAATAGAAGGAGTACTCGAAGTAGTCCATAACGGTACCGTTCATCCGTAGCACGTAAATGCGGGAGAGCCAGTCCTGGTGGGCTGTGTAAACGATAACATCCTCAGAGAACCGGGAGTCCAGCGAGGTAAGAGTCGATGGTAAAGATGTAATATTATTAGCCACACCTGCTCCCAAGACCGGGGGGGAAATGGTCATGAGCAGGCAGAAGAATAAGGCTGCAATCTTTCCTCTCACCTGGGCCCCTTCCTGACAGTAGACGGGCCGCTACATAAACCTTTCAAACCTGTCCTTTTTGGCCTTACACACGGGACACACTTCAGGCGGCCCATCTCTGGCGCACAGATACCCGCAGACTCTACATCTCCAGACAGGCTTGGAAGGGGAGACGAAGCCCTGCGTCGGTTTTTCTTCCTTCGCCTTGACCCGCTTCCTCTCCTCTCGTGGAGGACGACGCTCCAGTATCGAGCCGACCTCCTGCTTTCCGTCCAGAACTGCCTGAGACACGTAAAGCGCGCAGTAACAGGCGCCGTGTTCGTCGATGTCTGCATCCCGGTAATCGCAAGGGCAGATCATGTCCAGGTCTTCAGATCTGTCTCCGGAGGCGAGCCGGCACGGGCAGGCCCAGTATCCGTATCTCTTCTGGTTTACCAGGATGCCCTTCAGCAGTTCCTTGGTGAAATCCACGTCCGGATTGAGATGATAACCTCCGTCCTCTGCCTCCTGGTTCAGCTTCTGATACAGATCGTCTATCTCTCTTCGGGTCACCTCTTGGTTGCCGTTCATTTCTTTACCGCCTCTTTAATCTCGTCTTCCTTAAACCCTACGATGCATCTCTCGTCATCGATCACCAGGGTGGGGAAGGAGGATCTGGGGTTCCATTTCTTCAACTGCTCAACCGTCTCTGTTTTTTCATCTTCCTCCACCTGATCTACGTCCACGTAGGAATATGCCACACCAAGATCATTGAGGAGCTTCTTCGTTTTCTTGCACCACCCGCAGGTGCTCAATGCGAACAGGACAACTTTCCCCTGGTCTTCTCCAGAGACTTGTTTCAGCTTCATGCTTTAGTCCTCCCTCGGCAAAAGTTCCTTGATACTTGTTTTCTAGTCTAATGACACTTCAGAGACTTTGCTCTGTACGTGAACTCACCCAATCAGCAGCCTGGCGCCGGTCCTCCTTTGTAAAGGTAGTTTACCAGGGAGACCACATCTCCCAGGTTGATCACGCCATCGCAGTTGGGGTCTCCGGCATCCGGGGGATCTGGAGCAAGCCCGCTTTTGTAGAGATAGCTTACCAGATACACCACATCTCCCAGAGGCGTTAAGGCACACGATTCCAAGGATTTCAGAAAAGCGTATATCTCCCTTCGTTCAAGAACGAGACGCCAAACCTACTTATAATCTAACCCACTTTGCGTTTTTTGCAAGCATTGTTTGCTCTCTTAGCACTGCACATACTGTCAAGCTAATTGTGTAAATTGGTAGTTGGGCACATCCTGGGGTTGATTTAAGACATAAGCGACTATACCATATATGATTCTCTCTGCGCTTTTTGCGTTGTTAAAGGATCTCATGGGTATTATTCTTCGTCTGAGCTCCTGCATGTATCGTTCTATGGGTTTGTTGATTTTAAGCATGGTACGGATGGGATCAGGATACTCCAGGTAGGTTAGACAATGTTTGCTCCCGGGCGGATGTTATCATCCGCCCGGCTGCCGTGGGATGATAACATCCCACGGGGAGCAGGCTGAAGTTCTGATGTGAGGCTCTCCGTTCTGACCTGGGGTCATCCGCACAGTACTGCGCCTCCGTTGACGTTTAGTATCTCTCCAGTTATAAAGGTGGAAAGATCGGATGCCAAGAATAGCACGCTCCCTGCCATCTCTTCTGCAGTAGCTGCTCTTCCCAGGGGGATTTTCTCTAATATGGTTTCTCCTTCGTCCCCCACCAGAGATTCGTGGCTCATGTCTGTATCTGCCCAACCCGGCGCGACGCAATTGACCCTTATGTTGTGGGGCGCCAATTCCACAGCCAGAGACTTAGTCAGGCTTATTACTGCTCCCTTGGAGGCGGCGTAATGCGAATGAAAAGGTTCGCCCCGCTGTGCGGCAGTGGATGAGATATTGATAATGTTACCCGATTTTTGCTTTATCATATGCGGCACCGCAGCGGTAGTGGCGTGGAAGACACCGTTGAGGTTCAGATCCATGGTTTCTTTCAACCGCTCTTCTGTCATTTCCTCTATGGCAGCATATTTCCAGATACCGGCATTGTTCACCAGTATGTCAATTTTGCCGAATTGGTTTATCGTGCAATCCATCATCGCGTCGACCTCTTTCTTTTTCGAGACATCTGCCCGAAACGTTTTTGCAGTGACTCCAAATCTCTCAGCAGTAGATACGACCTGCTGAGCGGCTTTCTCGTTAGCGTGGTAGTTGACCAGCAGATCGCACCCGGCTTCAGCAAACAGAAGCGCTGTGGCCCTTCCAATGCCTCTTGATGCTCCGGTGATCACAGCAGCTTTGTCCTTTAGGCTTATCATGGTTTCTCCTCTGCTATCAGATTGTCTATGTCGCGATATCCTTTTCTGTAATTTATCGATAAAGGAAGGTTTGTAAACAGGAAATAGCCTCGTTCCGGGGGTGATCCGGGAAGGTAGGGTGTCGTTGATCGGCGAGTAAAAAAAGCGGGAAACGGGGCTCGAACCCGCGACATTCACCTTGGCAAGGTGATGCTCTACCAACTGAGCTATTCCCGCTTACTTATCTCTAAGCTAATATACGTTGGCTCACGTCCTTGTCAACATTTTTTTGGGTCAACTCCTTGAATTCCTGACAATATTTTTTTATTCGGTCGGCATAAACTGCCGCTTTAGCCGGGCCGTTGTAGAGTCTGGCAAAGGTCAAGAAGTCCTTACGCCGCAAGGCCTGTGTCATCTTCGAATTGGCGCAGTTGATGAAATCGAACAACCCTATGATCTGATTCTTTTCGTTCCTGGAAAAGGAGTCGAACATCTTTTTCACGGATTCATATCCGATCCCCTGGTAGTTGAATCCCATTATCTGGGGCATTCCCATGC